>JAKSMY010000014.1 GCA_024400275.1 Paludibacteraceae bacterium
CAGGTGCTTCTAAGGGCAAAACCGGTCGTGTACTGGAAGTGCTCGTAGAGAAACAGCGTGCTATCGTAGAGGGTGTCAATATGGTTAGCAAGGCTACCAAACCCAACGCAAAGAACCCACAAGGTGGGATTGTTAAAAAGGAAAGTCCTATCCATATTTCCAATCTTAACCCCGTAGAGAATGGTAAACCCGTTCGCGTAGGGCGTGTGGAAAAGGATGGTAAACTGGTCCGTGTAAGTAAAAAAACAGGTAAAGAACTTTAAGCAATGAATACAGCAAGCATGAAACAAGATTATCAGGAACGCATTGTGCCTATCCTGATGAAGGAGTTCAACTACACCACTGTTATGCAGTGCCCGAAACTCCAAAAAATCGTCCTCAATCAGGGACTTGGCGACGCTGTGGCTGACAAGCATATCATTGACGTTGCTCAACAAGAAATGACTTTGATTGCCGGTCAAAAGGCCGTTGCTACAGTTTCTAAAAAGGATATCGCTAACTTCAAAGTTCGTAAAAAAATGCCTATCGGCGTTCGCGTAACCCTGCGTGGTAATCGTATGTACGAATTCTTGGAGCGTTTAGTTCGCGTTGCCCTGCCGCGTATCCGCGACTTTAAAGGTATCGCTAATAAACTGGATGGCCGTGGTAATTATACCCTCGGTATCCAAGAGCAGATTATCTTCCCTGAAATCAACATTGATAACATTAGCAAACTGCTGGGTATGAATATTACATTCGTTACCACCGCACAAACAGATGAAGAGGGCTTCGCTCTGCTTCGCGAGTTTGGTTTGCCGTTCAAGAAGTAAGTAACCTTTTAAACATAATCTATTATGGCAAAAGAATGTATGAAAGCCCGCGAGGTTAAACGCGCTGCACTGGTTGCTAAATATGCTGCTAAACGCGCTCAACTCCTCAAGGATGGAGATTATGAAGGTCTCCAAGCTCTTCCGAAGAACGCCAGTCCGGTTCGTTTGCACAATCGTTGCAAAATCACCGGTCGTCCGAAAGGTTACATGCGTGCATTCGGCCTGAGCCGTATTCAATTCCGTGAGATGGCCTCCAAAGGTCTTATCCCGGGCGTGAAGAAAGCTTCATGGTAAAATAAACTAAATTATTAAATAATGTCAGGATAGTCCTGATAATTTTAAAAACAACAAAAAAATGACAGATCCTATCGCAGATTATCTCACTCGGTTGAGAAATGCAATCAAAGCCGGCCACCGTGTAGTGGAAGTGCCCGCTTCGAATCTGAAGAAAGAGATCACACGTATCTTGTTCGAGAAGGGTTATATCCTCTCGTACAAGTTCGTGGAAGATGGACCTCAAGGTACGATTAAGGTGGCCTTGAAGTATGATCCGGTTAACAAAGTTAACGCCATCAAGAGTTTACAACGTGTATCGACCCCCGGTTTGCGTCAGTATGTAGGCTATCGTGAGATGCCTCGCGTATTGAACGGTCTGGGTATCGCCATCTTGAGCACCTCCAAAGGTGTGATGACCAACAAAGAGGCTGCCGGCCTGAAGTTGGGTGGTGAGGTTATTTGTTACGTATATTAATGAAGGAGGATTAGTTATGTCAAGAATTGGTAAATTACCCATCGCTATTCCTGCCGGCGTTACCGTAGCAGTTAGCTCTGAAAATGTTGTGACCGTTAAAGGTCCTAAAGGTGAACTTTCTCAAAAAGTTGACCCGACGATTTCCGTTAATGTTGAAGGTGCCGTTTGCACAGTTTCTCGTCCTAACGATGAAAAACAAACTCGTGCAAATCATGGTTTGTATCGTGCGCTTATCCACAATATGGTTTATGGAGTAAGCGAAGGCTACAAAGCAACACTTCAACTGCATGGTGTTGGCTTCCGTGTTGAGATGGCTCAAACCCCCAACACAATGAACTTTACTCTGGGTTATACGCATCCTATTTATATGCAATTGCCTAAAGAGGTAAAAGTTGAAACAAAGACCGAACGTAACCAAGATCCGCTTATTATGCTTGAGTGCGCTGATAAACAGCTCCTCGGACAAATATGTGCAAAGATTCGTTCGTTCCGCAAACCGGAACCTTACAAAGGTAAGGGTGTTCTCTTCTTGGGTGAGGTCGTACGTCGTAAGGCAGGTAAATCTGCTGCTAAATAATAAGAAAGGAATAAGTTATGGATAAGAAAATTGCAAGAAGAGCTAAAATTAAAGCTTCTATTCGTACTAAAGTTTCAGGTACTGCCGAGCAACCTCGTCTGACTGTATTCCGCTCGAATTGCCAGATTTATGCTCAAGTGATTGACGATGTTAAGGGTGTTACACTTGCCAGTGCTTCTTCTCTTAATATCAAGGATAAAATGACTAAAACAGAAAAAGCCAAAAAGGTCGGTGCCGCTATCGCTGAAGCTGCTAAAGCTGCAGGCATAGAAGCCGTTGTGTTTGACCGTAATGGCTATCTGTATCATGGTCGTGTACAAACATTAGCAGACGCAGCTCGCGAAGCTGGTCTTAAATTCTAAAACAAGGAGACTGTATATGAATCGAGTAAAATCAACACAAGACTTGGAACTCAAGGAGCGCCTTGTCGCTGTAAACCGCGTAACTAAAGTTACGAAAGGTGGACGTACTATGACCTTTGCAGCCATCGTTGTTGTAGGTAATGAAAATGGTATCGTTGGTTGGGGTCTGGGTAAAGCCGGTGAGGTGCAGGCCGCTATCCAAAAAGGTACTGAATCTGCTAAGAAGAACCTGATTCAGGTTCCTGTACTGAAAGGAACTGTTCCTCATGAGCAATATGCTAAATTCGGTGGAGCCCGTGTTTATCTTGAGCCTGCAACGCACGGTACCGGTGTGAAAGCCGGTGGCGCTATGCGTGCCGTTCTGGAGAGTGCCGGTGTAACGGATATTTTGGCAAAAGCTAAAGGAAGTTCCAATCCTCACAACTTGGTAAAAGCCACCATTCTGGCACTCAGCGAAATGCGTGACGCTCGCCAAGTAGCTCAAAATCGTGGCGTGAGCCTCGATGTAGTGTTTAACGGTTAAAATTCATTAAGACTATGGCGAAGATTAAAATTCAACAAGTTCGCAGCATTATCAAATGCTCGAAGAATCAAAAACTGACCATGCAGGCTCTCGGCCTGAAGAAAATGAATCAAGTCGTTGAACATGAAGCTACTCCTGCCATCCTTGGCATGGTGGAAAATGTGAAACACTTGGTAAAAGTTATTGACTAATTAAATTACTGAAGCATTATGGAATTACATAATTTAACTCCGGCTGCAGGTTCAGTAAAGACTGCCAAACGTATCGGTCGTGGTGCCGGTTCGGGTCTTGGCGGAACTTCTACCCGCGGACACAAAGGTGCTCAATCGCGTTCGGGTTATTCCAAGAAAATTGGTTTCGAAGGCGGTCAGATGCCTATGCAACGTCGTTTGCCTAAATTTGGTTTCAAGAACATCAATCGTGTGGAATATAAGGCCATTAACCTCAATATCCTGCAACAATTGGCAGAGACCAAGAAATTGGAAGTTATTGGATTACCTGAACTCTTTGAAGCTGGTTTTATTAACAAATCGATGCTTGTTAAAATTCTTGGTAACGGCACTTTAACTGCCAAGTTGACGGTTAAAGCTAATGCTTTCTCTAAGAGTGCTGAGGCAGCTATTACCGCTGCCGGTGGTTCGATTGAAAAAATCTAATAAACAACGATTATGCGTAAATTTTTAGAAACAATCCAAAATATCTGGAAGATAGAAGACCTCCGCAATCGTCTTTTGACCACATTATTGTTTGTGCTCATTTATCGTTTCGGTTCGTTTATCGTCCTTCCCGGTATTGATCCAACAGCCTTGACTGCCCTTAAAGGGCAAACAGCCGGAGGCTTGATGGCTCTTCTGGATATGTTTTCCGGCGGTGCGTTCTCAAACGCTTCCGTATTTGCCTTGGGTATTATGCCCTACATCTCGGCAAGTATCGTAGTGCAACTGCTCACGATTGCGGTACCTTACTTCCAGAAAATGCAAAAAGAAGGTGAATCCGGTCGTCAGAAAATGAACCAGATTACGCGCTATCTGACTGTGGCTATTCTGCTGTTCCAAGGTCCGAGTTATTTGGTAAACTTAAGTGTTCAGATGGCTCAAGCAGGGCAAAGTTTGGCTATTGGTTTGAACTGGTTCACCCTTTCATCAACTGTCATTTTGTGTGCAGGTTCGATGTTTGTGATGTGGCTGGGTGAGCGTATTACCGATCGTGGTGTAGGTAATGGTATTTCATTCATTATCTTGATTGGTATTATTGCCCGTTTCCCCGCTGCGCTGGTTCAAGAGTTCTCGTCGCGTTTGAACGATGCAGGTGGTGGTTTGGTAGTTTTCATTGCCGAAATCATTATCATGTTACTCGTTTTCGCGTTCGCTATCCTATTGGTACAGGGTACACGTAAAATACCTGTACAGTACGCAAAACGCGTAATGGGCAATAAGCAATATGGTGGAGTGCGTCAGTACATCCCGTTGAAAGTGAATGCTGCCAATGTGATGCCTATCATTTTCGCACAAGCTATTATGTTTATTCCTATTGCAGTCGCCGGCTTCCGTGCTGACGGATCAAGTTGGTGGGTGCGTACGTTTATGGATAACAACTCGTTCGGCTATAATGTTGTATTTGCTATTCTCATTATCGCGTTTACCTATTTTTACACTGCGATTATTATCAATCCCGTTCAAATGGCAGAAAACCTGAAGTTGAACAATGGATTTATTCCCGGTGTTAAACCCGGTAAAAAGACGGCTGAGTATATCGATACAATTATGTCACGTATTACCTTGCCCGGCAGTATTTTGTTGGCTATCATTGCTGTGCTTCCTGCTTTTGCACGTCTCTTTGGCGTGTCCATGAGTTTTGCACAGTTCTTTGGTGGCACTTCGCTGCTGATTATGGTAGGTGTAATCCTGGATACATTGCAGCAAATCGAGTCTCATCTCTTGATGCGTCACTATGACGGCTTCTTTGAAGGCGGTATGCGTATTAAGGGACGCTCGGGTGCTATGGCTTATTAAGTATGATCTATCTTAAGACAAACGAAGAAGTCGAGCTCCTGCGTAAAAGCAATCAACTCTTGGGAATGGCTTATGGCGAAGTTGCCAAAGCCATTGCCCCGGGGGTAAGCACCGCTGAATTGGACAAGATAGCGCACGATTTTATTTGTGACCACGGAGGTGTACCCTCTTGCTTGGGTTACGAAGATTATCCCGCCACGCTTTGTACTTCAGTTAATTGCGAGGTTGTGCATGGTATCCCCTCTAAGGATGTAGTATTGAAAGACGGCGACATTGTGTCGGTTGACGGTTGCGTATTGCTGAATGGCTTTCATGCCGATTCTGCTTATACCTTTCCGGTTGGCAACGTCAGCGATGATGTGATGCGCCTGATGAAAACGACAAAAGAATGTTTATACCTTGGTATTGAACAGGCTGTTACGGGTCATCGTTTGGGTGACATAGGTTTCGCCATTCAAAACCATGCTGAGGAAGCCGGATATTCGGTGTGCCGCGAGTATGTAGGTCATGGAATCGGACGCGATATGCACGAAGATCCTGAAGTTTGCAACTATGGTCGTCGAGGTAACGGTATTGTTCTCAAATCAGGTATGACGCTTGCCATTGAACCGATGATTTTAATGGGACGTAAAAACATTATATTAGAGGAAGATGGTTGGACGGCCCGTACTGCTGACCGCAAGCCTGCTGCTCATTATGAATTAAGCGTGTGCGTGCGTAACGGCAAAGCGGACATACTATCCACATTCGACTATATTCAACAAGTATTAAAAGATAGATTTATTTAAAACTATGGCAAAACAAGATGCAATTGAAGTAGATGGAACAATCACGGAGGCTCTCTCCAATGCTATGTTCCGTGTACAACTGGAAAGTGGTCATGTTATAATCGCTAACATCTCCGGTAAAATGCGTATGCATTATATCAAGATTTTACCGGGTGACCGTGTAAAGGTTGAGATGAGCCCTTATGATTTGACACGCGGAAGAATATCTTTCCGATATAAATAAAATAACTCAAAACTTTTAACAAAAATTTGTATGAAGGTACGAGCATCTATTAAAAAGCGCAATGCGGATTGTAAAATTGTACGCCGCAAAGGCAAGCTTTATGTAATTAACAAAAAAGAACCCAAAATGAAAATGCGTCAGGGATAACATTTTCAGATTGGTAACTATTTAATTAATCCCAAAGTAAATAATTATGGCTATAAGAATTGTCGGTGTAGATCTGCCGCAGAACAAGTGCGGTGAAGTCGGATTGACTTACATCTACGGATTAGGTCGTTCAAGCGCAAAGAAAATCTTGGCTGAAGCAGGCGTTGACCCAAGCATTAAAGTACAAGATTGGACGGACGACCAAGCAGCTAAAATTCGTGAGATCATCGGTTCGAAGTACAAAGTAGAAGGTGATCTTCGTTCAGAAACCCAGTTAAACATCAAACGTTTGATGGATATCGGTTGTTACCGTGGCGTCCGTCATCGTCTTGGTTTACCTGTTCGTGGTCAATCTACCAAGAACAACGCTCGTACGCGTAAGGGTAAAAAGAAGACGGTTGCTAACAAGAAAAAAGCAACTAAGTAATTATCAACAACCAATTAAAATCTATCTACAATTATGGCAAAGAAAACTGTTGCAGCTAAGAAGCGCGTTGTAAAGATTGACGGTGTTGGTCAATTGCACGTTATGTCTTCTTTCAACAATGTTATTGTAACGATGGCAAACGGAGATGGTCAGGTTATCAGCTGGTCTTCAGCCGGTAAGATGGGCTTCCGTGGTTCTAAAAAGAATACCCCGTACGCAGCTCAAATGGCAGCTGCAGACTGCGGTAAAGTAGCATTCGACCTTGGTTTGCGTAAGGTTAAGGCTTACGTCAAAGGTCCCGGTCAAGGACGTGAGAGCGCTATCCGCGCTTGCGTGGCAGCCGGTATTGAAGTAACTGAGATTATTGACGTTACTCCTATGCCTCATAACGGATGTCGTCCTCCGAAACGTCGTCGTGTATAAGATTAATTAATAGTTTAGCAAGTTGAGCAAGTTGAGCATGTTTAGGCTAAACTGGTTAAACCCGCTAAACCCGTTAAACCCGTTAAATATAACAAATTATGGCAAGATATACTGGACCCAAATCGCGTATTGCACGCCGTTTCGGTGAACCGATATTTGGTCCGGACAAAGCGTTAGAAAAGCGCAATTACGCTCCCGGACAGCATGGCATTAACCGCCGCAAGAAGAATTCTGAGTATGGTACTCAGTTAGCAGAGAAACAGAAAGCTAAATACACTTACGGTGTATTGGAGCGTCAGTTCCGCCTTTTGTTTGCTCAGGCAAGTCGTCAAAAAGGTATTACCGGTGAGATTTTGATTCAATTATTGGAGTCTCGTCTGGATAATATCGTTTATCGTTTAGGAATTGCTCCTACGCGTGCTGCTGCACGTCAGATGGTAAACCACTGTCACATCACAGTAGATGGTAAAGTGGTTAATATTCCTTCGTTCCAAGTTAAACCGGGCATGATTGTGGCTGTTCGTGAGAAAGCCAAATCTTTGGAAGTAATTGCTGCTTCTTTGGAAGGATTCAATCATGGCAAATATAGCTGGTTGGAATGGGATGAAGCTCAAAAAGCAGGTAAATATCTGAATGTTCCTGCTCGTGAGGAAATTCCGGAGAATATTAAGGAGCAATTAATCGTTGAGTTGTATAGTAAATAAAAATTAAATTCATGGCAATATTAGATTTTATAAAACCTGACAAGGTAATCATGTTGGAATCGAGCAATACGAAAGGAACATTTGAGTTTCGTCCGCTCGAGCCGGGTTATGGTATCACGGTAGGTAACGCAATCCGTCGTGTGCTGTTAAGCTCATTAGAAGGATATGCTATCTGCTCGATCAAGATCAATGGTATTGATCATGAATTTGCTACTATCCCGGGCGTTATTACAGACGTCACCAACTTGATTTTGAATCTTAAGCAAGTCCGTCTTGTCCGTAAGGAGGGTATGGATGTAGAGAGTGAAACAGCAACGCTCCGCGTACGCAAGTCTCAGGCTTTCAAAGCAGGAGATTTGAATGCCGCTTTGCAGAACTTCGAAGCTCTGAATACCGACCTTTTGTTGGCAGAAATGGATATTACTGCTGATTTTGAAATCACGCTAACAATCAATAAGGGGCGCGGATATGTGCCTGCAGACGAGAATCGTAACGAAAATGATCCTATCGGAACATTAGCCATAGATTCTATCTACACGCCAATTCGTAACGTCAAAATCGCTATTGAACCGTATCGTGTAGAACAACGTACGGACTACGAGAAACTCTCATTGGAGATTTTGACAGATGGTTCTATTAGCCCGAAAGATGCTTTGAAAGAGGCTGCTAAAATCTTGATTTATCACTTCATGCTCTTCAGTGATGAACGTATCATCTTGGAGGAAGAGACTATCAAGAATAATAGTGCATTGGACGAAGAGATTCTTCACATGCGCCAGTTGCTCAATCAACGTCTGCAGGACATGGACCTCAGTGTACGTGCTCTTAACTGCTTGAAAGCCGCCGAAGTGGATACTTTGGGTGCTTTGGTTAAATACCACCGTTCCGACTTGTTGAAGTTCCGTAACTTTGGTAAGAAGTCTCTTACCGAACTGGACGAACTGCTGGAGCGCAATGGTTTGGCCTTTGGCATGGATATTAGCAGATACAGACTCAATGAATAATTAAAAAACTAAACAAAATGAGACACAATAAGAAATTTAATCATCTTGGCCGCAAAGCTGCCCATCGCGGTGCTATGTTGTCAAATATGGCTTGCTCGCTGATTATGCACAAGCGTATTTCGACTACTTTGGCCAAGGCAAAAGCGCTCCGCATATATGTTGAGCCGCTTCTGACTCGTGCAAAAGAGGATAATATGGCCAACCGTCGTCTTGTCTTCAGTGAGTTGAAGCAGAAAGAAGTTGTAACTGAATTGTTCCAAAACGTAGCAGAAAAGATAGCCAATCGTCCCGGTGGTTACTGCCGTATTCTCCGTACGGGTTTCCGTTTGGGAGATGCTGCCGAGATGTGTATCATCGAATTGGTTGACTATAACGAGAACATGCTTAAGGAGAAAAAATCCGCCAAGAAAGCCACTCGTCGTGCAGGTGCCAAGAAAGCCGCTGCCGAAGTTGTCGAGGCTGCTCCCGCAGAGGAAACAAAAGCAGAATAATCCTTATCGGAAACAAAGTAAAAGAGGGTGTGCCACACAAGGCACACCCTCTTTTTTTGAGTCGACACTCGGCCGACACTCGGTCGACACTCTCTCGAGGGTCTCTGGCTTTTCCTGAAATGGGTTGACTCGGGTTCGAATCGGAACGTTTTTCGAGCGCAATTTGATAGGATATAATGGGGCTATACATTAGATATACATAGTATATACATAGGATACGCCTATTTGCTCTTTAAGGCAGACTTAATTAGGTGTCACCACTTACACCTGATTCGTTCTAAAAAGATGTCTATGTAAAGATTACTATTTTTAAGAATTAGAAGCCAAAATGCAGATGCAAATTGGCTTCTAATCATTCGTTCATCCTATACTCATCCTATACTCATCGTATACTCATAGGATAGTGATGATTTGGACTTAAAAAACTGACGATATTTAAGGACACCCCCAGCCCCCTCAATAAGGGGGATATTCTTGGCTACTGGCAAACGGGCCGAACGGATCGACCGTAGAAGCGACTGATGTAGCCCCAATTCACGTAGCCCGAACTGAAGCCGAGGCAGTACGCGTCGCCCGAGTTGTCCGAGTAGAGCGAAGAGGACCAGCAGAGACCGACGGAGCCGACATTGTAGAGCGACGAATTGTAGCGGTAGCCGGAAGCGGGCAAAAAGATTGAGTTACTATTCTTCTTGCTTGTAACAAGATAACCATTCACTCCGTTTTGGGTTGTCCAAGTCCATGTGCAGTTATTTTTTAATTCTAGAATTTCTGCCTCGGTCGGCATACGCCAATTACCGCCCCAATTCACGTGAGCCGCTTCGTCGGCAAGGTCAAGAACAGTCTTGCCTCCATTATTATTGTATTTGATAAAAGTGGAACCACCATCCTTTGTATCAAAGTACGTGCTCCAATTGTATGTCGTTTTTGGACTTGTTTCGCCCCAAGCGAAGTAATCACCATACTCTTCGGGCTTAGATGCTCCCACATTGCAGGTCGCCCACTTAACGGATAGACCAAGGTCAACATACTGATGATTGCCTCCTGTTCCTCCTTTCTCGGTCTTGAAACTCTTGACTTCACCATACTCATACTGCATGGCATTAAGCACCACCAAATAAGCGCGGTAATAATACTTCGTTTCTGCGGACAAGCCATTGGCTGTAAGAGAAAAAGTCTGACCAAGCAATTTGTCACCTACCAACTTCTTGCCCTCGTAAGAAGACACGTCAGACTCCTTTTCGGAAATCAGCATACCGAACTCAACGGACTTGTAGTCGGCTATCTCCACACCAACCTGTCCTGTTAATAACGCACTAAATGATGTAATGTCTGTGGCAGAAATAGTCTTCACCTTTTCGGATGTACCTCCCGAAGTACCGTCGGATTTCTTCTCACATCCGGTTAATGCGATGGCGGCAATAGCCATCAGTGCCAAAAATAGTTTTTTCATTTGAATTTGATTTAATAACATTTTTCAACTTTTGATTACTATGTCTTTGCAGGGTCATGCCCTGCGGGAGGGGTGGGGTTATTTTTTCGTTTTTCTTATATATTTATACTTGTTTCAATATCTCATTTGCCGGCAATTCCATCTTTGAGAAGGCAAAGAGTCTCTTGCCTAAGTCCTTGATGGACGCACCTACATGATACACCACATCGTCAATTATTAAGAAACGGTCGTGAAAAGTCTTAGCCACTTGCACGTCCACTTTGGCATATTCTACCCCACGGAAATAATAACATCTAAAGAGTAGAGTGTCGTTTCATATTGCTGATCACCATCTATACCCATGTGTGCAAATTTTGCACATGTGATATCTTGATTCAGTTCCTGCTCAGAATAGATGTTACGTATATGCTTGGATATCACCGTTCTGTCTCGTTGAAACAAAACCGCCATTTGTTCTTGACTGAGCTAGACCGTTTCATCCGCCACACGAACCTCTAATTTCGTCAGTTCATTGGGTTGATACAATACTATTTCGTTTTGTTCATTCATCTCCTATTGTTGATTTTTCACCGAACTTTCACCTGCTGCCGGAATCACTCTTCCGGCGTGAATTTTGTGCAAAGTTACAAAGTTTTTTTCGTATCTGCAAATAAAAATGAAATTTTGATAAAAATATTAGGGGGGTAGTGGGTTAGAACACTATAGCACTAAATGCAGGCGATTTTATCTAATTGTTTGGGAGCATTGCTGAGTGCCCAATAAAAACCGAATAAGGCGATGTCCATGCTGAGATCTTTGAACAGCATAAAGACGAATGATTCGCTTAAAGCAGGAACGTATTGGCTGATAATAACTAACAACAGAATAAAAGGCAGGGTGATTAAGCAGGTAACCATTGCCCAATTCCGTGCATGAACGCCACGTGGGAGGCGCAGATATATCATCAGGAATAGTGCACTCATAAGGAAATAACTGATTAGGTAAATAATCTTAAACCATACAGGACCATTCCACCAGAATACGTCGGGGTCGCACCCTGCAAATCGCCACGTTAACAAATGCAGTATAATCAGAATACTTGCGGCAATTATAACCATTACCAGACTTTGTTTTATTTTTGGGGTGGGGTTGGGAATTTGTGCCCACAAAAAGACGGAATAGATAATCATCAGACCGTACATAAATATATCCATTCCGGAGGAGAATAACTCCAGTTGATTAACGGGCAACATACCTTCAGCGTCAGGAATGTGCAATAAAATACGGAATAGCAGAACAACTCCCATCCAAAAAGCCAACTGGCGGGCTTGATATAAAGCATTTCTCATTTTGCGGGTTTTTTAATGTGTTGCAAAGTTACTGCTTTTTTTTCAAACAACCAAACTTTTAAACAAAAAAGTTATAATTTTATTCTTTAGAGAGGACACGCGGAAACTATTTGTGTAAAAAAGTTTCCAAAATACTTGTGTATGTCAAAAAAAAGTTGTACCTTTGCAGCGTTTTTTGCGGAAAAAGAATAAACAAAAATATAAATGTCTGATAATCAACGCGAAAATATCATTTGTGCTGCTTCGGAGAAGATGCGAATGTTGGGCATACGGTCGGTGTCGGTAGATGATTTATGCCGAGACTTAGGCATATCTAAAAAGACTTTCTATGTTCACTTTGCCACGAAAGATGCTTTGATAGACGAATTATTGCGGCGGCGAGAGCAGACTTTGGTGGAAGAGGTGGAGCGTAAGACCAAAGGGCGCAAGGTAATCGATTTGCTGTTTGACCTGATTAAAGTGACCAAAAACCTTAAAGATGTTCGGCAAATCCCGCCTTTGTTGTATGACCTGAAGAAATACTATCCTCAGCAATTGCAGGAACATCTGCAACGCCTTAAAATCATTAATCGTGACATAGCGGCACGATATTTGCAACAGGGTGTTCAGGAGGGTCTTTTCCGTCAGGACTTGGATGTGGAGGTAACGGCGCGTATTCTTGCCTCGTTGCATCAGGTTATGCTGGACAAGTTGGCTGCCGCGCAGAATCACCCGAGCATAGTGTCGGATTCCAAAACGGCGATGGATATTTTCTTTCGGGGGTTGATTAGCGAGGACGGAGAGAAGCAAATCAAAGAACGCTTGGGCTGATGGAATGAAGGAATAAAGACGCGAACGGTCTATAACTAAATAGAAAATAGATAAAGATAATATGAAAAGAATTGTATTGTGTTTGGCAGTTATATTTGGTACGCTGCCGTTTTATGGACAAGAATCGTTGAGTATGGATTCCGTTCAGCAGATGTTGAACGGCATGATGCAGCAGCGTTACACAAGTCATTTGACGTTGTCGTTGCCGGAGGCACAGGACTATGCTGTCCGTCAAAACCGTTCGTTGCAGAATGCATCGTTAGATGTCAAGAAAGCGCACGCGCAACGTTGGCAGTCTATTGCTGCCATGTTGCCGCAGGTGGATGCTTCTATGCAGTATGTCAATATGTGTAAATACGAAATGGCGTTCACGGGTGGTGCCGTGATAACGATGCCGGATTACCTGACGGCAGGCGGAACAGCCAGCATAGGGCTGAACGGTCAGGCTATCGTGGCAGTGTTGCTCAACAATATAGCCATCGAGATGCAGGATATTTCGCGTGAACAGTCGGAAGTTGAGTTGATGTCTAAGGTCAAGGAGAGTTATTCGGCAGTTTTGGTGATGGAGGATATTGTGATGTTGATGGATTCGAGTTTACGCAATGTGCAACGTTTGGCGGATCAGACAGACCGCATGGCGGCAGTGGGAGCTGTGGAGCAGACGCAAGCCGACCAGGTCCATGTGCGTGTCAATCAGTTGCGTAACAGTGTGATGGGCAATCGCCGCAATTTGCAGATTGCCTACAATGCCTTGCGCGTGTTGCTGAATGTTGATGCCGACACCGAATTGCAACTGACCACCGGTTTGGATAATATCTTATCTCCCGAGAACGCTCTGGAGGTGATGTTCCAGCAGTGGAATATAAATAATAATTTTAATTATCAACTGTTGCAGAAGAATGTTGATTTGGCAAAGAAGAACGTTCACATGGCGGCGTGGGCATACGGTCCGACCATCGGCGGGCAGTATCAATATAGTTACCGCAAGAACTTCTCCAGTGGTGGTTTTAACATGACTCCACCGAATATGATTGCGCTTAATGTGTCAATGCCGTTATGGTCCAGCGGTAAGCGTGCGTCTGCTGTAAAAGAGAAAAAAATAGCCTTGGAGCAAGCCAAGAATGCCTTGTCTGAAACGACGGACAATTTGGGCATACAGTATCAGCAGTTGCGCTACAATCTGGCGAATGCTTATGAGACCTATCTGACACAGAAGGAAAATATAACGGTGTCGGGGCGTGTGTTTGGCAATGTCAGCAATAAATACCATTGGGGTGCTACGTCTGCTTTGGAACTGACGAATGCGTCCAATGATTTGATAACGGCGCAGACTGCCTACGTGAATGCCGTGCTGGAATTAGTCAATGCACAAGTTAAATTGGAAGAATTTTTAAATAATAAATAATATGAAAAAAATTGTGTACTTAGTATTCGCTGCAATGACCTTAGTGGCATGCGGCAAGAAAGAAGCCGTCGAACAACAGGAAAAGGCGGAAGTCGTTAAAACTATGATTCTGCAACCTCGCAAGGTAATGCGCCAATTATCCGTATCGACCAACTTGCAAGGATACGAGACAGTCAATGTGGCTCCCTCTGTAACGGGACGTATTGAACATATCTACGTGGAGGTGGGTGACGAAATCTCCAAAGGTGATTCTTTGGTTCGGATGGACCAGACGCAGTACCGAACAGCCCAATTAACCATGGCCAATTTAGAGACCGAGATGACCCGTATGAACGCGCTCATCGAGTCCGGTTCGGTCAGTCAGCAGGCGTATGACCAGACTAAATTAGGCTACGACCAAAGCAAAGAGAACCTTGTTTTCCTGAAGAAAAACACCTATTATCGTTCGCCTTTCCGTGGTGTTGTGTCTGCCAAGAACAACGAGGACGGTGAACTGTACAACGGTGCTCCTATCGTTACGATTACGCAAGTAGATAGACTGAAGGCATTGATAGCCATTCCCGAGTCATATATACCGATGATTAAACAGGGTATGAAACTGACTCTGACATCGGAGATATACAAAAACAAGACTTTCCCTGCTTTCATTGAGATTGTTTATCCTACGGTAGATGCTTCCACGCACACTTTTCAGTGCAAGATACAGATTCCGAATGCCGATCGTCTGTTGCGACCGGGTATGTATGTCACCACGTTGCTGCCTTTGAACGAGGAAGATGTGATATGTGTGCCCTATCAGTCGGTAGAGAAATTGGTGGGAGCCAACGACCGTTATGTCTTCTTGAACGAGAACGGGCTCGCCAAGCGTGTGGGCGTGACCTTGGGACAACGTATTGGCGAGGACGTGGAAATAATAGCACCGGAAATAGTTGCAGGTGCCGAATATGTCTATGTCGGACAACATAAGTTGGTAGATGGAACCAAGTTGGAAGTGGTAGAATAACAAAATAACAGAAAATAGATTATGAGTATTTATAGAACAGCCATACAAAAACCGGTGACGACGGCACTTATCTTTGTTGCCGTAATCATTATTGGTCTTTTCTGCTTCACGCAGTTGCCTATTGACCAATTTCCGGAAATGGACCCTCCGTATGTGACGGTCATGACCACCTATCCCGGAGCCTCTGCCTCCGAGATGGAGACGAACGTGACAAAGGTGATGGAGAACGCCTTGAACTCCACTGACCACCTCAAACACTTGACCAGTAAGTCCAAAGATAATATATCGATGGTAACTCTCGAAATGGAGTGGGGCAGTAACATGGACGAGATAACGAACGATATACGTTCGTACGTTGACATGGTGAAGGATAACCTGCCCGATAATTGCGGTACCCCGGTTATCTTCAAGTTGTCCACGTCATCTATGCCTATTGCCATGTATTCGGTAACAGCTGACGAGTCCTACGCCGGATTGGATAAACTGCTGAACGATGAGATAGTGCCTCAGTTGAACCACATTGACGGAATAGGTAATATATCTCTTTCGGGTTCGCCTGACAGGTATGTATATATTGACTTGGACCAGCAGAAACTGGACGCTTACGGCATTTCTTTGGAGCAAGTGGGCGGTGTGGTTAGTGCCAACAACCTGAACTTGTCTTCGGGAACGGTCAAGATGATTAAGGAGCAGTACCAGATGCAGGTGCGCTCGGAATATATCGAGTCCAAAGAGATAGAAGACCTGATGGTTACTATGTTGCCTTCAGGACAACAGGTCTTTGTGCGCGACATCGCCACCGTCAAAGATACTATCAAAGACTTGACTTTGGACGAGAAAGCCAACGGTCGTGAAGCCGTGCGCCTGATTATTGCCAAACAGACCGGTGCTAATGCGGTGCAGGTTTGTAAAGATGTCAAAAAAGAACTGGATCGCATTCAGAAACAAATCCCTTCGGATGTCAAGATTGAGAAGATTTACGAGAGTAGCGAGAATATCCAAAACTCCATCAACTCTTTGGAGGAGTCTGTGCTGTACGCCTTGTTGTTTGTGGTGCTGGTAGTGCTTTTCTTCCTTGGCAAATGGCGTGCTACGTTCATCATCGGTATCACTATTCCTATTGCGTTGATTACAGCCTTTGCGTACTTGAAATTGGTAGATTCGTCTATCAACATCATCTCGCTGTGCTCGTTAACGATTGCTATCGGTATGGTGGTGGACGATGCCATCGTGGTCTTGGAGAATATATCCAAGCACGTGGAGCGTGGCGAACACCCTCGTGAGGCTTCTATCTATGCCACCAACGAGGTGTGGGTGTCGGTCATTGCCACTACGTTGGTGTTAGTTGTTGTGTTTGTGCCGCTGACTATGCTGAACGGTATGGCAGGTATTATGTTCCATGAGTTGGGTTGGATTGTAACCATTGTCTGCTGTACATCTACCATTGTGGCGATTACGCTTACTCCTATGCTATGCTCCAAATTGCTCAAACCTCGCCGTGTGCATGTAGATGAGAACGGTGATTTGATTGACGATGACGCTAATGCTCATACGTGGTACGACCGTACGGTGGTGCGCCTGTTGGACAAGGTGGACGACTGGTATGCACAGTCGTTAGGCTGGTGCTTGAAACATAAAGCACTTACGATTGGCGGGTTGTTCTTGTTCTTTGCGCTTTCGTTGCTGCCTGTTTTCATGGGAAAGATAGGTTTTGACTTTATGCAGGAGCAGGACAACGGACGACTGAACGTAACGGTCAAACTGCAACGTGGTACACGTATTGAGGAAACGCTCAAAACGGCTCGTAAGTTAGAGGTGCGCTTTATGGAATTGGTGCCGGAAATAGAGATGATTTCCACCTCTGCCGGTTCCAACGACGATGCTTCTATCAGTGCCATGTTCTCTTCCACCGAGAATAACAAAATCTCGATGACGGTCCGTACCAATAAGAAATGGCAACGTAAACGCTCTATCTTTGAGATAGCCGAGGTATTACGTAAGGAGATGGCTCTTCACCCCGAGATAACCGAGTATCAGGCTACAGCCTCGTCCGGCATGGGCGGCGGCCAGTCGAATACGGTCGATGTGGAGATTTACGGTTATGATTTTGCCACCACGTCCAATATGGCAGAGCAAATCAAGTACCTTGCCAAACAGTTACCCGGCGCACGTGATGTGAGTATATCTCGTGAGGACGACCGTCCCGAGATTAAGATAACCGTGGATAAAGAAAAAGCCTCCCGTCTGGGGTTGTCTTCCGCCTCTATCTCCCAGTACTTGCGTTACCGTGTTTACGGTATGCCCTGCGGCTATTTGAAGGAGGACGGCTCGGAGTATGATATTCTCTGCCGTCTGAAAGAAGACGACCGTAACTCAATAGAGGACATCTTGGATTTGAGTATTCCCACAGCCCAAGGCGGTCTTGTCAAGTTGAGCGAGGTGGCTTCCATTGGCGAGTATTGGGCTCCGCCTACCATTGAAAGGAAAGCGCGTCAGCGTGTCGTAACAATCAAAGTCTTCCCTTATAAAACATCTTTGGGCGATTTGGCACGCGAATTGGATAGTAAGGTGATGCCTCTGATTGATTTCCCGACAGGCTATAGTTACCGTCTGGCAGGTACCTATGAGACGCAGGAAGAAACCTTCGGGAATATGATACTGCTGTTCCTGCTGATTATCATTCTTGTGTATATCGTTATGGCATCTCAGTTTGAGTCGTTCTCCAAACCGGGCATTATCATGTTCTCTATTCCTTTTGCCTTGTCGGGTGTGCTCATAGCGTTGTGGATAACCGGACGCTCGTTGGATATGATTGGCGCGTTGGGTCTGGTGCTGTTGGCGGGTATCGTGGTTAAAAACGGTATTGTGCTGGTGGACTATATCAACCTGATGCGTGAACGGAAAATGCCGCTGGACAAGGCCATTATGGTCAGTGGAAGGAGCCGTATCCGTCCTGTGCTGATGACTGCTTTCACTACTGTCTTGGGTATGGTCCCGATGGCAGTCAGCAATGGTGAGGGAGCCGAGATGTGGCAACCGCTGGGTATTGTGGTCATTGGCGGTCTGACTGTTTCCACTCTGCTTACTTTGTATATCGTGCCTATTCTCTATGGTGCCGTTACCAAAGAAGATGCCGATGCCGAACAGCGTAAGTTGCGGGAGAAATTTATTTTTATGGATATTAAAGTGAAGAAATAGGAATAAGGACCGCCTTCTGCTGATGGAACAAAGACCGCTACGCTGATGGAATATGGATAGTCCAAACTCCATACTCTAACAGTGAGCGCAGCGAACGGTCTATAATCTATAATCAAATAAAGAATATGAAAAGTGTAATGATTATTTTTAACCAAGCGAATACGGAGCGTGTGGAGTATATGTTGGATATATTAGGTATTCGTGGTTGGACTTTCTTTGAGCAGGTGCAAGGTCAAGGGTCTGTCAACGGCGACCCTCGGCGTGGCACCCATGCTTGGCCTGAGATGAACTCTGCTGTCATAACGGTTGTGGCAGACGAGCAAGTAGATCAATTATTGGAATCGGTGCAGAAATTAGATGCCCGCAATCCCGAAGTGGGTGTCAAGGCTTTCTGTTGGACTATAGACAAGATGGTGTAATCAGCATATTGTCCATTTATGTCAAACCACTGCTCCTTGAGGTGCGGTGGTTTTTTTGAAAAAAATCGTAATTAAATTGTAGTACCTTTGCAACTTATTGAGTTTGTCATTACGTCTAATGGGTAAAAGACAAAAATTATGGATAAACGTAAAAAAATTATTCTTATTGTTGGGGCATTGCTGGTGCTGTGCATAATCGGTATGCGAAACTGCACCAAAGAAGTAGGACAACTATTTACCAATATACTCCCCAAAGCAGGGCTTCATTATAGCCACCCCGAATGTTACACCACCGGTTCCGTTGGAAGTACAGATCAGAATATCCGCAACTTTCAAATCGAATGGGGATGCGGAAATGTAGATGTACACTATGCCGATGTACAACATATCGTCTGGAAAGAAACCTTAATAACAGGCAAACCGGTTGATTCTAACTTATTGCACTATTGGGTACACGATAATTGCTTAGATATGCGTTTTTGCGATTCGGGACGCACAGATATACGTCTCGGGAAGAGTGCCGAATTGATGAAAGATATTGAAGTGCTGCTGCCCCGAGATATTGTGTTGAACAAAGTAGAGATTGTAACTATCAATGGCAATAATACGGTTGAAATAAACGCCAACGAGATAGAGGTATCTACCGTGAACGGGTGCAATACCCTGACCGTTAGACAAACGCAAAAAGTGGATATGCACACCGTGAATGGCAATATAGCCCTGTTCCTACCGGATACGGCGATGTTCGAGGCTGAAATAGGAAAAGTGAATGGCGTTATATATAATGACTTCCCTTGCGTAAAAAATGGTAACACGTATGTTTGTGGCGATCCGTACGACAAGCATGTCAAACTTCATGTGGTAAATGGAATAATACAAATACATAAAATACACAACTAATATGGAAATCGTACCTATTTGTGGCATTATGATGCCCGTTTTGATTGTTTTCATCGTTTTGTGGTTCTCCCACAAGAAAGCGCAAGCGCGTAACCGTCTAATCGAAAAAATGATAGACAAGGGCGAAGACCTGGAGCAAATCCGCCAATTGCTGGATAATAAAAAAGAAGAGGAGAAAAGCCCGACGAAACATTTTAAGTCCGGCGTGACCATGTTCACGATAGGTTCTGGACTGATGATTTGCGGCTGGATAGCTTATTGGAGTACAGTGGGCATAGGGGCTTTTATTGCGATTATAGGACTCGGTGAACTGGCTGTGGCATGGTACCTTCGCAAGTATTCGAAATAGTAGTCAGACGGTATCAGGGGGCTATACGGCGTTTCCTGACGGGACTGACCGACGGAGACAGCATGTTAGCCGATGATTTGGCACAGGACACCTTTATCAAAGCCTTCTATGCGTGGGATAGTTTTGCCGCATTGAGCAGCCCCAAGACATGGCTGATGCGGATTGCTTTTACCACCTATATGGACTATTTGCGTGTTCATCACGTGACGGAGGATATGGAGGCCGTCAGCGAAATGGTTCCGTCCTCTCCCTCCTCACAGGACCTGCAAATGGACATGCAGCAAGCCCTGCAACTGTTGAGCCGCCCAGAACGGGTATGCGTGCAACTGACGATTATGGAAGACCGGAGCATAAAACAGGTTTGCACCATAACGGGCATGAACATAAACACCGTAAAAAGCCACATCAAACGCGGCAAGGAAAAAATAAGAACCTACTTAAAAACAAATGGCTATGACCGATGAAGAATTTGTACAAAGCGTGATGAACGAGATTCCGCGTACCCAAATAAACTGGCGTATTATATGGACTATCCGCCTTGTTGCCGGTGCCATAGGTGTGCTGTTCCTGTTGCTCGTCACACCTCCGTCTGTGTGGGCGTTATTGACTGCTAACTATCTTACCAGCGGACTTGTAATAGCCGGCGTAACTCTACTGATATGCCGGCTGAAGGAAGTTATTTAGCACCTGTTAATCCTACTGTTCTTACCAATGGGCAGGAATAATACGGTAGGGGTAGCGGGTTTTCAAATCGTTGGCATTAGGACAGTCGCAACGGTGAATACGTACCCCCTTGCCCACCGACACAAAACCAAAAATGGGATCACCCGGCTGCGGGTGACAGCAAGATGCCAAACTGGAAGGAGTGAATTTAGCGAGTTGAGCAGGTTTAGCAAGTTGAGCGAGTTGAGCAGGTTTAGCGGGTTGAGCAGGTTTAGCAAGTTGAGAGGTTGGATTATTGAGCGCGAAGAAGAGGTCACGCAGGTGCTGCAAATCTTCTTTCTCCAGCGCAATGGCCTGGTAGAGCGAAGTGATGGTTTTGTAGCCCAACTTGGCAGCGATACGTGATAAATCGCCTTCCTCAAAGTCTATTTTCCAATTCTTGAACTTACGTTCTATTATCTCCCGTCCTTCGGCAGCGTTCTTGAACTCAATTTCTTTGAGAGCCTGTCTGATTTTATTCTTTGCCCGAGAAGAGACCACATCATTGAGCCAACCCTCGCTGGGGTGCTGGTTGGGTGCGGTCTGTATCTCGATACGGTCTCCGTTGGTCAGTTTTTGCCGGATACTGACATTCTGTCCGTTGATACGTCCTCCTATGCAGTGGCAACCGATGTCGCTGTGTATGGAGAAAGCAAAGTCCAGCACAGAAGCACCAAAAGGCAGTTTGCGAAGGTCTCCCGTGGGCGTAAAGACAAAGACAGACTGTTGCTGCGAAATGATATTCGTGTCGTGTACGCCTTTATAAGCCCAGTGTGCGGCAACGCCCTGTTCTGCCACTTCGTCCATCCGTTTGGAACGTATCTGCACCTCCACCCATTTGTCTTGCGGTCCGAGTACGGTGGTGTGCAACGATTCATAGCCGTTTTCCTTAGGCATAGTCAGCCAATCGCGCAACCGCTTCGGGTTAGGTTGGAAAATATCGGTAATGATGGAATAAACCTGCCAGCAATCGGCTTTCTCGCGCTCGACAGGACTGTCTAAGATGATACGTATAGCAAAAAGGTCGTAGATATGGTCCACGTCACAATGCTGCACCTGCATCTTGTGATAGATGGAGTGAATGGACTTGGGACGCCCTTTGATGGTAAACGTAAACCCTTCCTGCTCCAAGCGTGCCTTAAGCGGAGCAATAAAAGTGGCTATATAAGCGTCACGCTCCGTCTTTTTGGCGTTCAGTTCGTGCGCGATATGTTTATACCCGTCGTAGTCGATGAATTTGAGAGCCAGGTCTTCCAACTCGGTTTTGATTTGGTAGAGTCCGAGCCTGTGCGCCAAAGGAGCATGCAGGTTCTGTGTCTCTTCGGCTATATGTCTGCGCTGTTTGCTGTCGCCGTCTTTATCCAATTCGCGCATCAGTTTGAGACGCTCGGTCAAGATGTCGTAAATAACTTTATTGTCGTCCATAAATAAGCATTTGGCATTGTTTACAATCAAATAATATATCAAGAATCGTGCCATTTTGCAGGCGCAAATGGCGTGGCTCCTTATCTTTCGGATAAGGATTGGTCTTCCGGCAGTGCCCCAATTCGTACAGCAGGCAGTAGCGGCAAGTCATTAAAGGTTGTCCAGAAGTGTACGTCTCCATAGGTTGAGTTGGCTGATAGGAATAAAATAGGGCTGTGTATGAATAGTTATTTGTCGAGGTGAATAGATGGTGTTTCCTAATTTAGACAACTGCTGTCGAACAGTCAGTAGTGCCCGTTCGGGGTTGTCGGCAGGCTGCTTGGGATAGTCAAACTCGGCACTCCGGTCGCCAATAGTCAGTCGAAAACCATTCGGTATTTCCTCAAAGCATATATCTACAGGAATACGTCGTTCGGCGTGCAGGGAACGTTGAAACTCAATATCAAAATTTCGATACAGAACAGCGTCGCAGGGAATAGCAATCGGTTTGTTGGGTATAATCTTGCCGTCACAGACAGCATTGACGTAGAACCCTCGGTCTCCGAAGCAGACCCCGTCTCCCGGGTGCAGTTGGTGTATGTCGGTTATGCGTTCGCCTGTTGATTTGGGTGTGTCCCAGTTAGCCATCGGACGTGTCCTGCCATGCAGGAAATAGTCGGTGGCACCGCGGTGGAACGTCTTGGCAGGGTTGGGAGTGAAATTTAGATGAACGGAAGATAGACCGCCTTCGGCTGAAGGAGTAAGGACCGCTTCGCCGAAAGAGTTGATGGCATCAAGTTTTTGGCGGTAGTAGGCGGTTATGTTGGTGACATAATCGGCATCTTTGAGGCGGCCTTCTATTTTGAATGTCGTTATGCCGGCATCAATCATTTCCTGCAGGTACATAGAACGGTCCAAGTCCTGCAACGAGAGCAGGTAACGCTGATGGATAGGTTCGCCTTTGTCGTCCACTACCTCGTTCATGTGGCTATCCAACAGGTCATAGCGCATGCGGCACATCTGTGCACAACAGCCCCGATTGGCACTGCGGTTCATCAGCACCTCGCTCATATAACACCTGCCCGAATAGGAGACACAGAGCGCACCATGTACAAACGCCTCCAATTCGACGGTGTCGCCCACGGCATCATGTATGGCACGTATCTCGTCAATAGTCAGTTCACGCGCCAGAACGACACGCTTGAAACCTAAGTCGCGTAGCCGCATAACCTGTTCGGGCGTGCGGTTGTCGCATTGTGTGGAGGCGTGCAGACGAATAGGAGGCAAGTCCAGTTGCAGGAGCGACAGGTCCTGAACAATAAGTGCATCTACCCCTGTATGATACAAATCCCACGCCATGGCTGCGGCTTCTTTCTTCTCCTCCTCGGTAAGAAGCGTATTCAGCGTGACCAATACCTGCACCCCATATCGGTGGGCTTCTTTGACAAGCGTGGCAAGGTCCTCCAAACTGTTGGACGCTGCTTGTCGCGCCCCAAACTTAGGGGCTCCTATATAGACGGCATCGGCACCTGCCTGTATGGCAGCACGTCCGACGGCTAAATTCTTTGCAGGAGACAATATGGAAAAAGTCGGTTTCATTGTTAACTCATATCCGGCTGTCGCAACTGGGTGGAAAGTTTATATAAAACGATACCGGCAGTAACGGAAACATTTAGGGAGTGTTTCGTTCCATACTGGCTGATTTCGATTGCTCCATCAGCCGCATCGACAACGTCCTGACTGACTCCGAAAACCTCATGTCCAAGGATAACGGCAGTGGGTGTCTGCACGTGTATATCGTCAAAATTGGTGCTGTTATGGGTCTGCTCAACGGCATAGACGGCATAACCGTCGTTTTTAAGTTGTTGCACAGCGTCCAAGGTATTGTCAAAATAACGGAAAGGCACAGTCTGTTCGGCTCCCAACGCTGTCTTATGTATCTCGGCATTGGGGGGACAGCAGCATATACCACACAAATAAACCGCCTGCAAACGGAAAGCGTCGGCTGTGCGGAACACGGCACCTATATTATGCTGACTGCGAACATTATCCAGTACCACAATCAAAGGTACTTTGTCCGAAGCCTTGAACTCCTCAGCAGAGAGGCGGTGCATCTCGGGTATAGTCAGTTTGGCGTGGTTCATAATCCGGTGGGTAAGGTCATTGTCAGGGTTCGGTTCGTGTGGTCGATGGCGGTAATCAGGTCCTCGTGCAAAGGAATCAGTCTGCCGTCTTGCAGGGTAGCCAACACATTGGCTGTGGAGTCGTCTATCTCAACAACAGGACAGCCGTTAAGCGAGTAGCCGACAATATCCTGCCACGACAAGATAGCATCTTCTTCCGCCACCACATCACTACGCAGCATATAAATATCACAACCGGTAAGCGTCAAGGCTTTCTGCTCGTTATCTACACCTTCCAAGACAAACAGCAGGTCATCGCCCTTGCAACGCCACTCGTTGACGCGAAAGGGAACAGGTATGTTGTCTATCATGATGACGATAAACTCAGCCTGTGCCTCGTCCCAATACGTGTTCAGCATACGCCCCTGCACTTCACCCTGTTTGCCGTGTGTGCGAACCAAGGTGCCGATTTGTATGATATCTTTGCTTTCTATCATTAGTTGCGAATGAGTATTTTTTGATAGCGCGGTTCTACATCATAGGGGCGCAGGGGCTCGTTGGCAATGCCCTTAGTAGGGAAGGCGGCGACAGACAGGTCGTATTCCTCACCACAAGTGGGGCAGACGGCATAGAAACCTCCGTCAACTTTGACCGGTTTGTCTTTGAGCAAACAATGGGGGCAGCATAAATCGGCAGCGCGGTATTGATTAACGGTATTAACCCACACTACCACGCCGGCATAGCCTATGTATTCGTCTATTTTGAAGGACTGAGTAAAAGGTGGCAGAAATACCTTAAAACCGTTATCGGGAATGAAATGCGGGTATGTAAGCAAGTCAATCTCGATATTGACGGGGTAGTCGGGAACACTGCTTCTCCGCTTGTTCTTACAGCCGATGCACACGACGAGCATGAGCATGACTATTAGCCAACTGGTTGTGCGATAGGACATTATTCCACTTGCAATAGTTCAACATCGTAGATAAGAGTGGAGTAGGGCGGTATAAATCCGGACACGCCCTCTGTACCCCAACTGCCGGAACCGTAACCCAAATCGGACGGGATATACAGCACGTAATGGGCAGTAGGAACCATCTTGCACAGTCCTTCTATAATGCCTGCAATCTGTCCGCTGACGGCTAAAGGAACGTTTTTCCCCTGCTCAACCACATTGCCGTTGATGAGGCGTTCGGTATAGTTGACTACCACTGTTTTGAGCACATCGGGGTGCTGTTGCGGTCCTCCTTTGCCATCGTCAATAATAAGGTATTGCAGTCCGTTGGGGGTAATCTTAAAGTTTTCTTGGTGCTGTTGGATATTGGCATTATGCTCCAACCAAGCCATATTCTCGGCTCTCCAATCTAACCAATTCTCTTTTTTGCAGCCGGATAAGAGCATAGTGGCTGCCAGAAAAATAAATGCGTAGTGTTTCATTGTTATCAACTATTGTGCAATCCAAGATGAGGGATTTTGCAGTTCACGGTCTTTATATATTTGGAAGAATAATTCGGTCTTATTGTCGTCAGCGGCATCGGTGTAGATGTGCCCGAGTGTTTGTTTGGTAGATACTTTGTCCCCCTGTTTGACGGTCACGTCCTTGAGGTTGCTATAGACACTGCGGTAATTACCATGTTGCACAATAACGGCGTAGGTGTTACCCAAGACCAGAATTCCACTCACTTCCCCTTCGTACACGGCACGTGCTGCGGCTCCGGCAACGGTTTGGAGGTAGATACCTTTGTTGTTGATGGTAACATGCTCGTAAACAGGGTGCTGGTGCGTGCCGAAGAAGCCGGAAATAAAGCCTTTCTCCACCGGCCACGGCAGCAGTCCTTTGTTCTTCTCAAATCCACCGGCAATCAGTTGCTGCTCTTTGGTAAGGGCTGTCTTGCTCTGCGTTTGCTGGCGAATCATATTCTCGATTTTGCGGTTGATTTCGTCCGCTTTTTGTTGTTGCTTCTTTAACTGGGACGTCAGGTTCTTCTCCTGCTTTTTGAGGTCTTGGAGCATTTGTTGCTGTTTGCGCTCGTTGCGTGCCAGTTTGTCTCGCTCCGATTCCTGCTCGTGCAACGCGATGTTGCGGTCCTGTTTACGGTCAGACAGCAAGGCATTTTGAATATCAATGTCCGTTTGCAGTCCAAGAATGCGCTTGACGGCATCTTTGCGGTACTGCTCGAACTCGTACATATAATAAATACGCCGGCAGAGTTGTTGGAAATTCTTGGCGGACAGCAGAAAGAGCAGGGGCGAAGCGTTTAAGTCGGCATAATGTGTTTCTTGTACCAGACGTGCATAATCGGCCTTGTGAGCCTCCAACTCGTTTTGCAGGATATTGCGCCGGTTAGTCAGGTTCTGAATATCATTATCCAGCATAGTAATCTCGGTGTTTATCGAGGAGATGATGCGTTTGCGGTTCTTGATATCCTGGTTCAGCAGATTGAGTTTGTTTTGTGTGCTTTTTTTATTGGTCTTGGTTTGGGAAAGCATGCGGTCAGTCTCCTTAATCTGTTGCTGGATTTTCTGCTGCTCTTTCTGCAAATCCTTCACCGTCTGCGTATAAGCGCACAAGGGGAGCAAAACAATATATAGAACGGTAAGAAAACGTTTCATTGCAAATTAGTGGTTGATGATTTGGTTATAATGATTTTGAATTTCCTTCGGAATGGCATGTCCTTCCAGATACTGTACGGCTTGACGAATGTATATTTTAGCCAATTCATATTGCCCGGTCAGGTACAGAATCCAAGCGTATGTGTCCAAGTAGGTAGGGTTATTGGGCTCAGCCTGCACCGCTTTGGTGCTCATGCTTTCTGCCAAACGGAGGTCACCCTTGCCGGTTGCCAATAGATAGGCGTAATTATTCAGCGCGTAAGCGTTATGAGGGTCTAATTTGAGAATTTCCTGATAGAGAGGAAAGAGTTGTCTTACCGGTCGTCCCGTAGCCTCGTACAACTGCACGCGATAGATTTGAAACTGCAAGTTGGCGGGGTCTTCTTTCAGGTAGTCCTCAATGGCGGAGATGGCTTTCTTGGGGCTCTGCATCAGCATATATATCCGATAGCGGTTAATGGCACTATACGCATTGTAGCCCTCAATCCGGTCTAAATGATCCTGTGCGTTGATGGCCTGTTTATATTGCTTCGCCCCGATATAGGCATCACGCAAATGATCCCATAAATCGGACTCGGAAGGAATGAGTTTGGCAGTTTGTTCCATAACATGAATTGCCTCCTTCCGATTCTCTGCCGTTTGCGTGTTATAGAGTGTGACGGCATATTCCAGCCAGCAATCCGCCGGGGCTTGTTTCCATGCCTGTTTATAGTATAGCAAGGCTTGGTCTGTGAGGTTCACCCCACGGTATATATGCCCGAGGTACAGGTTGGTCATGGCATCTTCAGGATAGAGGGCATAGCAGAACTCAAAGAGAGGATAAGCCTCTGCAAACTGTTCGTTCTGCCACATGCGTTCCGCTTCGTAAAAATAGTACAAGAAGCGTTGCCTCTGTTCCGTGGTCATAGCCACCAATCGAGTGGGCAATAAACACAACAATAATATGACTAACTTATTAACTTTCAATCTGTTGCTTTATTTTCTTCCGCTATGTCCAAATCCGCCTGCACCCCGTTCGGTGTTACTTAACTCGTGTACTTCCACCAACTCGGGCTGTTCATGCCGCGCGATAACCATCTGACAGATACGTTCCCCGGGTTCGATGGTCTGGGGTTCGCCACTCAGGTTGATAAGGATAACGCCTATCTCACCGCGATAATCGGCATCTATGGTGCCGGGAGTGTTCAGCACCGTAATGCCACGCTTCAAAGCCAAACCGCTGCGTGGACGAATTTGTGCCTCGTATCCTTCGGGCAGTTCGATATACAGCCCTGTCGGAAAGAGATAACGCTGCAAAGGCTGCAAGGTCACGGGCTCGCTGATGGCACACCGAATATCTAATCCGGCAGCTTGGGCACTCCCGTATTGCGGAAGCGGATAGGTGCTTTTATTGATAATTTTGACAGTCATATTAAAAACGTTTCTCGGTCAATATACGTAAGCCGTCCTCTACAATGCGTATATGCAATTCTCTGGGCATCTGCAAGGGCTCGCCATCTACGTGCATCGGTCCCTCTTTTTCCCGGATAACGGTCACTTCCTGAGTCTGAATAGTGTTCATATATGTGTCCCGGTCAATGAGCTTGGTAAATAAACCGAAGGCGAGACTGGGTGCCATAATCAGAGGGAATTTACTTAAGATAGCTATATCCATTTTACCGTCCTGTATGCTAGCTTTTGGCGCGATGAACGCGTCATTACCCCATTGATTGGCATTGGCGAACGTAATGAGAAAAGCCTCCGGACTGAGTTCTATATCTTTGCCTTTGATAATGTATGTCTCCGGACGATAGGAGAATAAATCTTTGAATATCTGCTGCAAATAAGTTTTCATACCCCGTGTTCCCGCAGCAGCGAATTTATCGGCAATCAACGCATCAAATCCTACTCCGCAGGTACAAACAAAAGGGTGCTCGTTGACCAAACCGTAGTCTGCTTTAACGGCTTCGCCACGGTTAATCTGCTCCATAGCGCGGTTGAAGCGGAAAGACATGCCAATATGCCGGGCAAAACCATTTCCCGAACCGGTTGGAATAACGCCTAAAGCCGTTTCCGTGTCCCGCACACCACAGACAACTTCGTTGACGGTGCCGTCTCCTCCTACTGCCACTACGGCATCAAAACCCATTTTGGCAAACTGACGCGCCAACTCGGTTCCGTGACCGGCATATTCGGTAAAAACGATATTCTCCAACCATTGCGAATGGTCTAATTCCTTTTCAATCATTTTAGGCAGTTTACGTTTGTTTACACCGCCCGAAATGGGATTAATTATAAAAGCTATATTTTTCATAATGGTATATTTTAGCGCAAAAATACAAAAAAAATTGCATTTATGCAACTTTTTTTTGCATATTTGATTTATTTGTTGTACTTTTGTAGCGGTTTTGGTTGTGTTGACCAAAAGTAAGGAGTATTTTTATCAATTTTTTGTGAGAAGGAGATTCAAACATGGAAGAAAAGAAAGAGCCGGAAATTGTGTATTCACATTCGGTGAAAGCAGGTAAGCGCATTTACTATTTAGACGTAAAGAAATCGCGCAACGATGATTTGTATTTGTGCATTACGGAGAGTAAGAGAAAACAAGGATTGGAAGACGAAGTTCCTCAATTTGAGAAACACAAAGTGTTCCTGTATCGTGAAGATTTTGACCATTTTAAGGAGGCTCTTCAAGACGTGATAGGTTTTGTAGAAGGCAAGCTTGGTAAAATGGAAGGGCGTTCGGAGTGGACAGCACACGAAGAAGGAGCAGCAGAAACCGCTGCAACGGAAGAACAGGAAATTGCTTCGGAAGCAGAGACTGAACCTAAGAAAAAAGGTTTGTTCGGAAGATTTAAGAAGGATTGATATTATCCAAGATAATTTGTGCGACTGCCTCCTTGGAAAGAAGGGGGTAGTCTTTTTTAGTGCCGTCACAGCGGAGTAAGGTAACTTTGTTGGTGTCATAACCAAATCCGGCACCTTGGTCTTGCAGCGAGTTAAGCACGATTAAGTCAAGATTTTTCTTCTCCAATTTGCGTTGGGCATTCTCAACTTCGTGTTCGGTCTCTAAGGCAAACCCTATCAACAGTTGACGGGCATTTTTCATAGCCCCCAAGGTGGCAGCTATGTCTGGGTTCTCCGTCAAAGAGAGCGTTCGCTCTGCGTGGTCACCTTCTTTCTTTATTTTATGTGCGGCACACTCTGACGGTCTGTAGTCTGCCACAGCGGCTGCCAATATCGCTATATCTGCCTCTGGAAAAGCGTTTACGGCTTCCCTGCACATCTGCTCGGCGGACATCTGACCCATGATGAGGGTAACTTGTGCACCGCGACGGCGGCACTCCTGTGCCAAGGCACGTCCCATCTTGCCTGTCGAAAAATTACTGATATAGCGAACAGGGTCAATTTTCTCTACCGTAGGTCCTGCCGTTATCAGCACGCGCTTTCCCTGCATTGTCTTAGGGGTAAAAGCACTATAAATCTCTTCCAACAGAACATCTACCTCTTGCATTCTTCCCTTTCCTGTCGTGCCACAGGCCAATGCTCCTTCTGCACAATCCAGCATGGTGATATTAGACCATGAGGCAAGTTGCTGCATAGCCTGTTGCGTGGCAGGCGATTGATACATCTTGTCATTCATGGCAGGGGCTATGATGACGGGTTTCCGCATAGCGGCAAAGGTGGTAGTCAAAGCATCGTCGGCGATGCCGGCTGCCATCTTGGCTAACACATTGGCTGTGGCAGGAGCAACAAGCATCAGATCCGCCCATTCGGGTAGTGAGATATGCTCGGTAGCATGTGCGTTTACGGAAGCAAACACATCACTATAGACGGTGTGTCCGCTTAGTGTACGCAAGGTGGTGTCTGTAACAAACTCCAAGGCGTTGCGCGTGGTAGTTACACGCACTTCAGCGCCTGCTTTGGTAAGCAGGCGTATCAGTTCGGGTATCTTGTAGGCGGCAATGCCACCGGATATACCTATCAGTATGTGTTTGTCTTTCAGCAAATTATCTTAATTGCTCATCGCGTGAACTGACTTTATACATCAGTTCGTCGTCGATAAATTCTTGCGTAGCAATCAGTGTCGGTTTAGGCAGACGCTCATAACTGCGGGAAATCTCGATTTGCTCTTTGTTCTCAAAGGTCTCGTCAAGGGCATCTTGCGGAATAGAGAAATCCTGCAATTTGCCGTCCAATTCGCGTTTTAACGCTTGGCTGATTTGATTGGAGCGTTTGGAAATAATGGCAACTGTTTCATACACGTTTCCCACTTTCTGAGTCATCTGGTTCATATCACGAGTTAACGTGTTTTTAGGTGCTTTAGTTTTTTTGTAATCCATAATTATTTTCTTTTTTGTATGTCTTTATATATTTTTTCTAATTGTGCGGTGTGCTTACTATCCGGGAACTCCGTGCGGAAGCTGTAGTATTCATCTTCTGCATTTTGCAGCCGTTCCGCAATCTTACTTTCGACGGAGTGTACCAGTTGCTGGTACTTGCTCATAAAAATCAACCAACTTAACTCTTCCTGATAGGAGTTGCTCGGGTAGTTTTTCAGCGCGTTATGCGCCACGATTTCACAACTGAGGTAGTTATTGCCAAGATACGTGCCGAGGTTGTAATACAATTTGGCGTTCAAGTACTCTTTATATGCCAATTTATCGTACATCTCATTCAACTCCTTGTAAGCCTGATCCATATAAGGGCTATCCGCGTAAGTATCAATAAACTGGGTTAGGAATTTGATGGCCTTGTTGGTTATCTCTTGGTCCAAACGAGCGTCCGGTGAGTCCAGATAATAGCAGTGCCCTGTTTGGAACAACGCCTCGGTGGCATATTTACCCTTGGGGTAATTACGCAAATATGATTGGAAATAGTCAGCAGCCGAAGCATAATCTTTCTGCCCCATGTAGGAACGTCCGAGATAAATCAGCACTTCCTGCGCGCGTTCCGTTCCCTTAAAGTAAGCGGCGACATCGTCCAATAAAGTCTGACTTTTCACATATTGCTCTTGGTTGAAATACTCAATTGCTTTTTGATATTTATACTCAGGGTCTTTGGATTTAAGTACTTCGCGATAAGCACTACAACTCATTAGAATGAGTGGCAGAAAGAATAATATGCGGTATTTGCTGAATGCCATCAATAATTAAAGTTCCTCGTTATGCAGCAGTTTATCCCAGTTCTGACTGATTTTGGTGATCATATTACCGTCTTCATCGGTTAGAATGAAGTAATATGCCGTTTCGCGGATTTGACTCATCATCACGGCTGCTTGGTATTCACCCAGTACCATACAAGCGGTAGCCAGAGCGTCAGCCAGCATACAATTAGGAGCAATGACCGTAGCCGACAGCAGTTTATGGTGAATGGGGTAGCCTGTACGCGGATCAATAGTGTGCGAGCGACGAACGCCGTCGTCCAAGTAGTAATTACGATAATTGCCGGAAGTGGCCATTCTCAAACCTGTTGTCTCAATGATGTCTTGCAGTTCCTGCTTCTCGCCTGTAGGATCGTCAATCGGTTTGGTGATGCCGATGGTCCAAGGATTGAAATTGCGATTGTTACCTTCAACAACCACTTCACCGCCTATATCTACCAAATAGTTCTTGCTGCCGTTTTCTTCCAACAACTCAGCAACCACATCGCAAGCGTATCCTTTAGCCAATGCGCTGGCATCCATCATCATTTTGGGGTTTGACTTGACCACTTGATGGTTCTCTATTTTGATACTCGGGAAGTTAACCAACGGTAATAAACTGTCAATCAACTCTTGTGTTACATTCTCTTTGTGTTTGAAACCAAATCCCCACGCATTTACCAAAGGGGCAATTGTGATGTCAAAACCGCCATTACTCATTTCGTTGACGTACTGAGCCGTTTCGAACATGCGCTCAAAATAAGGGTCTGTTTCCATACTCTCGTTGTTGTTGATGCGGGAGATTGTGGAATTGGGGTTAAAAGCACTCAACGAAGCGTCAAACTCGTCCAGACGCTGTTTGATTTGTTCTTCGAGATTGCTTCCGGCTTTGTACTGAATGTTGTAATAAGTACCAAAGACAGAACCCTGGTGTTGATAATAACGCTTGCAGCCTGTGGCGCAAACAGCCATCAAGGCAATCAGTAAATAGTTAATTTTTTTCATAATGGTATAATTTAGAATGATACATTATTTCCATTTAGAACCAAATGCCCAGTCCAATAGCACCGTTCAACGGTTGGGCACATAGTTTGTCGTCACCGGCAGCGTCTTTGTACACTTTGCATTCTTCCAGAGACGGGTTCATGCTGCCTTGTGCAAAGAGGCTTACACTGCAAATGTCGAAGTCCCACTCCTTCTCCAAACGAAGCGAGAGGTTGACCACTTGAAAGCCCGTGTTGCAGTAAAAATCACTGGTCCAGGGAGATATGCCGATAGCACCGCCGAGAGTAATCCCTGTTTCGCCAAACGTATGGTCATAACCTATTTCTAAATACGATGAATAGGCACGTTTTTCGTCATATACAGTCTCTCCTTCTTCGTCTTCACCGTTTTCCGTCAGGTTATAGTCGTTACCTGCCACAATGGTGTTCCAACTGATATGCAAAGGTACGTCCAAGAGGTCGTCAAAATTATACCCGACGGTAATCTCCGTCTGGTAATTATCCTTGGCTTCCGGTATGAAATACTGATAGTGGGTCATGCCGATTTGTGCGCCGTAGAAATTGAAATTGGCTATTACGTCCAATTCGGGCATAAAATATGTATTGGGATTATAGTCGTCTTCTTTCTCCAAGCCTTTTTGAAATTTCCAATCGGTAGCGCCGAGAGAACCCCATGCACCTACCCTCAGACCGGTATGCTCGCCGTCGTAACCGACTTCAAGATCAGGCTGGAAACTCAAGCCGCCGTTGTACTGGCCGCGCCAGAGATAGGCACTAACCAATTCGGCTCCTGCCTCGTAAGCAAATTCAACTTCGGCTTTGGCAACCATAGCCGACAGAACAAAAACAATCGCTAAGTAAATTTTTTTCATACGCTTGGTGTTTTTATTTATATTCCTTAAAAAACGCATAAGGAGCGTCCCGAAAATGCCAGGACGTTCCGATTCCATATTTCCCGTATGAGTGGTTTATAAACCATTGTTTTTTATCCATGCGATGCGTAGCGCAACATCAAGGATATTGGTATTATCCAGAGTTACGATGCCTCCGTCAGGACCGGGCTCCAAATGGTAACCGTTGTCGCCTGTAGCGTTGCCGCTAAAAAAAGCTCTAACATCATCGGCTGAAATTCCGAGTTCCTCGGCAATTACAGCCGAACTTCCGTGCGGGAGGCTATCTTTGACCTCGCGTAATTTGTTAAAAGTAGTACGTATCATAATTATTTGTTTTCTTATGTCCTGAAGAGACGTTTAATTTCGGCTGCAAAGTTACAAAATTTATTTTGAATATGCAAATAAAATTATTTATTTGCTTAATTTTTTTCGAATTTCCGTACTGGAGATGTCAAAGTAGGGTGCCTCGGAGAGGTAGATGATGTCTTTTTCGACTGTCGGTCGACCGTCGGTTCGCCGTCGGTAAAGTCTCGGGTAAACCATTACCGAAAAGTGCGCCAAGATGTAGTCGTATTCGCGCCACTGTGTGAAAATATCCCAATTATCCTCACCGATAATCAGAGTGAACTGATGTTGAGGGTAGGTTCGGGTCAACTGACGGAGCGTGTTGGCGGTGTACGACGGTCGCGGAAGCGTGAACTCGAAATCCGAAGCCACCAGTCCCGGAATATGGGCTATGGCAGAACGAACACCGGCGAGCCGTTCCTGTTCAGGAGCCAACTCGTCGGTATTTTTAAGCGGATTATTGGGGCTGACCATCAGCCACACTTCGTCCAAGTCAGTATGTTCTACGACCCACTTTGCCAATCCTACGTGCCCGAAATGCACGGGGTTGAAACTGCCACCGTAGATGCCTATTTTCATTAGAGGCGGGCTTTGATGGCGGCACTTTCTGCCTCGTAACCGGGTTTGTCGAGCAGGGCAAACATGTTCTTCTTGTATGCCTCCACACCGGGCTGGTTGAACGGATTAACCATCAACATATAGCCCGAAATACCGCAGGCACGTTCAAAGAAATAAATGAACTGGCCGAGGTTGTATTCGTCCACTTTTTCAAAGGATATTTTGATATTGGGCACGCCACCGTCCACGTGGGCGAGTTGCGTACCGAGTTCAGCCATTTTATTGACTTCATCTACACGTTTTCCGGCGAGGAAATTCAGTCCGTCAAGGTTCTGCTCGTCTTTGGGGAAGATGACCGTCTTGTTGCTCTTTTCGATAGAGATAACGGTCTCAAAAATAGAGCGTTCGCCGTCCTGAATCCATTGACCCATAGAGTGGAGGTCGGTGGTCAAATCAACGCTGGCAGGGAAAATACCTTTGTGGTCCTTGCCCTCGCTTTCGCCGTAGAGTTGTTTCCACCACTCGGCAAAATAATGAATTTTCGGGTTGAAGTTAGCCATTATTTCGATTTTCTTGCCGAACTGGTAGAGGGCATTACGCATGGCGGCGTATTGGCAGGCAGGGTTCTCGGCGTATGGCACGTCGGTGCCGGTGGCTTTTTCCATGTCTTGGGCACCCTTAACCAGTGCTTTGATGTCATGTCCTGCACAAGCGATGGGCAGCAGTCCGACGGGCGTGAGTACGCTGAAACGGCCACCTACGTTGTCGGGAATGACGAAGGTCTTATATCCCTCTATATCAGCCGTTTTGCGTGCAGCACCTTTGGCTTTGTCGGTGATGCAGACAATGAGTTCTTTGGCTGCGGCTTTGCCGACCTGTTTCTCCAGCATGGTCTTGAGCAGACGGAAAGCAAGTGCCGTCTCTGTCGTAGTGCCGGACTTGGAGATGTTGATGATGGCAAAGGTTTTGCCTTGCAGCAGTTCCATGAGGTCTGCCAAATAATCCTCACCTATATTATTACCCGCGTACACGACGCGCGGGTTGTTGCCGTTGAGCCCGAAGGTGTGGTCGAGTGCCTCATTCACGGCGCGCGGGCCGAGGTAACTGCCCCCTATTCCTGCCACAACGATAATCTCGGCTTTGGCGCGCAGAAGATCGGCGGTGGCTTGTACTTCGTTCAGGAAAGAGTCGGTAGTCTGACCGGGCAGATGTACCCAGCCGAGGAAATCATTACCTTCTCCTTTTCCGTTTTCCAGCAATTCATTGGCGGCAGCCGTTTGTGCTGCCAAACGTTCCATTGTTCCTGCCGGAACAAATGAAGCGGCGTTTTTCAAACATAGTTTCATCTTATTGTAATTTGGTTGTTAATTCTTGAATAACGATAGTGGGCGACTGACGCTCGTAAAGGATGGCATACATAGCGTCCATGATGGGCAGATTGACCTGCAATGCCTCGTTGGCAATATGAATACAGTTGGTGCCGTAATAGCCTTCAGCCACCATAGCCATTTCCAATTGGGCGGCTTTGACCGAGTAACCCATGCCAATCATCTGTCCGAACTGGCGGTTGCGGCTGAACTTGCTGTATGCGGTGACCAAGACATCGCCTAAATACCCGCTGGCATCAATGTTCCGATGTCCGTTGCCGACAGCCAGCGTGAACCGCTGTATCTCCTGAATGGCATTGGCAATGAGGACGGACTGGAAATTATCTCCGTACCGCAGACTCTGACACATGCCGGCGGCGATGGCATAGATATTTTTCATCACGCTGGAGTACTCGAGCCCCACCACGTCGTCACTGATGCACGTCTTGACATACGAGGTCTGCAATAAGGTGGCTATCTGTTGAGCCCGTTCGCGGTCGGAGCACCCGATAGTGAGGTAACTCAGCCGTTCCAACGCTATCTCTTCCGCATGACAAGGCCCGGCAATGACCGCCAGTTGGTCCTGCTCCATATCAAATTTCTGTGCCAGATAGTCGGTGACAATCATGTTCTCGTCCGGAATCATTCCCTTGACGGCAGTGATGATGGTCTTGCCCTTCAGACTGCGGCGAATCTTGCCGGTGGTCTGCTTGACGTAGGGCGAAGGAATAGCCAAAATCATAATGTCTGAATTGGCGATAGTCTTGTTGATGTCCGTATCAAAATGGATACGGTCGGTGTCGAACTGCACGTTGCTCAAATAGCCCGGGTTCTGCCCTGTTTGCACAAAGGCATCTATGGCTTCCTGCCGACGAATATACCAGTTAATCTCCTGCTCATTCGTCATCACTATTTTGGCGAGGGCAGTTGCCCAACTGCCGCTTCCTAAAATCGCTACTTTACTCATACTTCGGGTTTCATGGTTGGGAAGAGCAGCACCTCTTGAATAGTAGGCTGACCGGTCATCAAAATAGCCAGACGGTCAATGCCGATACCGATGCCACTGGTGGGCGGCATACCGTATTCAAGGGCCCGCATGAAATCGTGGTCGATGACCATCGCCTCGTCGTCTCCTTTCTTGGCAAGGTTCATCTGGTCCACAAAGCGGTTATATTGGTCGATAGGGTCGTTCAACTCCGAATAAGCGTTGGCGAGTTCTTTGCCGTTTACCATGAGTTCAAAACGCTCGGTCAAACCGGGTTTGCTGCGGTGCATCTTGGTCAGCGGCGACATCTCGACGGGGTAGTCGGTAATGAAAGTAGGCTGAATGAACGTTCCCTCGCAGGTCTCGCCGAAAATCTCGTCAATGAGTTTGCCTTTGCCCATTTTGTCGGTGTCCTCCACGCCGAATTTCTTGGCGATGGGACGAATCTCTTCTTCAGTCATCGTGCTGAGGTCATAGCCGGTTTTTTCCTTGATGGCATCGAGGATAGGCAGCCTGCGATAGGGGGCTTTGAAGTCCACTTCGTGGTCACCAATCTGCACCTTGGTGGTGCCGTTGACGGCGATGGCGATGCGCTCCAATAACTGTTCGGTGAAGGACATCATCCAGTTATAGTCTTTGTACTGCACGTACAGTTCCATGCAGGTAAATTCGGGGTTGTGGCTGCGGTCCATGCCCTCGTTGCGGAAGTTACGGCCAATCTCGTACACACCTTCAAAGCCGCCCACGATAAGGCGTTTGAGGTAGAGTTCGGTGGCAATACGCAGGTACATGTCCACGTCCAATGTGTTGTGGTGTGTGATGAACGGACGGGCACTGGCACCACCTGCTATTTGTTGCAGAATAGGTGTCTCTACTTCGGTGTAACCTGCCTCGTCGAAGACTTGTCGCATCGTACGCAAAATAGTAGCGCGCTTGAGGAAGGTGTCCTTCACACCCTCGTTCACCACCAAATCGACATAACGCTGGCGGTAACGCTGCTCGGGGTCGTTAAAACCATCGTATGCCACGCCGTCTTTGTATTTGACGATGGGCAGCGGACGAAGCGACTTGCTGAGTACGGTCAGTTTCTGTGCGTGCACGCTGATTTCGCCCATCTGGGTACGGAAAACAAAGCCCTCTATACCGATGAAATCGCCTATGTCTAATAGTTTTTTGAAGACAACATTATACATCTGTTGCTCCACGGTCAGAGGTTGGTTGCTCCCCTCTCCTTCAGGGGAGGGGTTGGGGGTGGGGCTCTGTATATCGTCCCGACTGACGTAGCATTGGATACGTCCTTTGCTGTCTTGCAATTCAATAAAGGACGCCTTGCCCATGATACGTTTGGACATCAGTCGTCCGGCAATACTGACTTTGTCGCCGGTATGCCATGTGCCTTCGCCTTCATCTACGAAGCCGGCTTTTATATCGGTGGAATATCCGGTTACCACATATTCGGCAGCGGGGTAGGGGTTGATGCCCATATCGCGCATAGTTTGCAAACTTTGTCTGCGAACTTGTTCTTGTTCTGAAAGTTCCATTTTTTCCCAATTTTACAATTTGGCTGCAAAGATACAAAAAAAATGGCAAACATGCAAATGTTCGCCACTTTTTTTCCTTTTTTCTCTTTATTCTATCAGCCGAAGGCGGTCTATCTTCCTTCAGCGTAGCAGTCCTTTACTTCACTTCTTCGAAGTCCACGTCCTCGGCGTTGTTGCCTTTGTTGCTGCCGTTGTCGGTCGGACCTTGTTGGCCGCCGTTGAAAGGACCGTTAGGACCTGTGAAGGGATTGCCTTGTGCGCCTTGTGCGCCTGCCTGACCTGCATTGGCTGCATTGTACATGTCCTGCGATGCAGCTTGGAAAGCGGTCATCAGTTCGTTGTTGTACTTCTCGCACAGGTCGGCATCTT
>JAKSMY010000015.1 GCA_024400275.1 Paludibacteraceae bacterium
TGGTGGTAGCATTAATCGTCAATTCCTCGGTATAAGCAGATGAACAGTATTTGCCGTCTTCTTTCTCGATATATGCCTTAACGGTATAGGTACCGGGTTTAAGCACATAGAAAGCGGTATGGTCACCGTTCCAGTAAACATATTCAGCGTTGTTGCCGATGATTTCGTATTTTACCGTACCGGCAAAAGCGGAATTGGCAACTTGGATATTGTTTGCCAAGTTGTAGTAATGTTGACCATTCACGTTATCAACGGTAACGTCCATAACATCCGTTGAATTCTTCCAAGTAGGAGCGTTAGGAATGATTTGGTACTCCACACCCATGCGAACCATCCATGCAGGATAGGTAACGATTGACAAACCCGTACGGTGGAAACGGAAAGGCACGGAATCGTTGTAGTCTGCAAAGTTCTCGGTAGAACTCTCGCTGGTACCACCTGCCGCATTTGCCAGATAAGTCTCTGACTCATGACCGAGATAGAAATAGCCGTTGGCACCGCATGCAGCAGTGTTGGTAGTTAATCTGGTCCACACAAACGTGTAACCATCCTGCAGCGGAGTAGCGGTAATAGCACCGTTAATGTTTCCGTGACGTTCCAAATCGCCAAATTCCAAACGGGGTTTGTTGGAGGCCCAAATAGTGTGATAAGACGTAGTGTAAGTCACACCCTTGTCACCTGAAATTTCAAACGAAACGAAACCGTCAGGTGCGGTTACTTTGGACGTTCGTTGCGGGGTGATAGTACCATTGAAACCGGCTTCTTTCCAGAAGGTAGAAGTAGTAGTCTTGTCACCGGCAGCAGCCCAAGCGCATTGGCTAACAAACAACACAGCCGCCATGCACACAGAAAGTAAAAATTTAGTTTTTTTCATAAGACTAAAAGTTAGTTAATAATTACATTAATTATAGTATTTCGTTATACTATGGTTTTTTTCTATAAAAAATCGTGCAAAATTACAATATTTTTTTGAAATTAGCAAATTTTTTTGGGTTTAACGTGCATTTTTTGACAAATTATCAAACGAATTTGACAAATTATCAAATTGATGTTGATTTTTTCACACGCCACTGAACGAAGCATTTGGGCAGCGGAGAAGTGAAACGCACCACTTGTTCGGTAGCAGGATGAATAAACTGCAAGGTTTGAGCGTGCAAACAGAGCCTATCGACAGGACTGGACTCGTTGCCGTGTCCATACTTACGGTCCCCCACAATGGGATGTCCAATCGATGCCATGTGTACACGAATCTGATTGGTACGACCGGTTTCCAGATTCAGTTCGACCAGGGAGTAAGAAGACCCTCTAAATCCCCCTTCGGAGGGGGACTTTACTGACGGAGATTCTTTAAGGACCTTGTAGTTGGTGATAGCCAGTTGTCCACCGTCGTCGTAAGGAGACGAATAGGTGACACAATGCTTCTTATCCTCCGTCAGCCAGGTACGAATCTGTCCCTCCTTCTTGTCCAATATGCCTTCCACCACAGCCACATACGTGCGCTGCAGGACCAACTCCCGCCAGTACGTACGCATATACTGCTGCATTTTGACCGTTTTAGCCCACACCAACACCCCACTGGTCTCACGGTCCAGGCGATGAATGACATACACCCCATTACGCGGATTCTTACGCCGTTCGTAGGCTTTGAGAATAGAGAAGACGGTTTGCTGTGTGGATCCCGGGTGGGTAGCCACAGAAAGCAGACCGCGGTCTTTGTTGACAACAAGGAAATGTTCGTCCTCGTAGAGAAGTTGCAACTTGGGATGCTTGAGTTCGTAACGCATAATCGCCAAATATAACAATTCCGTCCTATACTAATCCTATACTCATCCTATACTCTCGATAACGTATGCTAAATCATAAAGAAACAGTAAAGGAATCATAAAGGAATCATAAAGGAATAGTAAAGAAAAACATGCTAATTCCACAGGTCCGTAAACTCAAATTTGGTGCCGTCGAAGAGTCCCTTGTCCGTCAGTTTGATTTCAGGTATAACCGAAAGCGACATAAACGCCAAGGTCATAAACGGAGCCTTGTACGGACAGCCGATACGTGCCGCTACCGTCTTAAGTTGTTGGTGACGCCGTGCCACCTTATCGCCGTCACGATAAGACATCAGTCCGGCTATCGGGAGCATCAACTCAACCAACTCCTTGCCGTCCCCTACAATAAGTCCGCCCTTGTATTCAATCAGTCTATTGACGGCATCAACAATATCCTTATCGGTAGCACCCAAAGCAATAATATTGTGCGAGTCATGTCCAATGGTAGAAGCCAGCACGCCCTGTTTCAAGCCAAAGCCCTTGATAAAGCCGACGGCAGGTTTTTGATTGGAATGACGCGAGTAGCAAACCACTTTGAGCACATCATTCTCCGTATCGCTGACCACATTGCCGTTCTCAATCTTGGGTGTAGCCAACTCCAGATGTGTCAGCAAGGACCCCTCGGTGGAAGCAATCACTTTCAGTTTGCCATCCTTCGGCTCCACACGTATATCGTCCACCGTGATAGGTTGTGCCAAGAAATGATTGGGATAATTATCGTCCAACGGCGTATGGTCAATAATCAGTTGGTCGGTAAACAAGCCATCATTTACCACCTGTATGCCGTTGATATAGGTCTCCGAGATATTAAACTCATGCAGATTATCCACCGTGATAAAGTCCGCCGAATCCCCCACTTGTAGCAAGCCGGATTTCAGACCATAGTGGCGAATAGGCGTTACACACGCAGCTGTAAGGACATCCATCACATCGATACCGTTATGCACGGCACGGCGGCACATCTCGTTAATGTAACCTTTGCCTAATTCATCAGGATATTTATCGTCGGAACACAGCATCACCTGATCAGGCGCTTCGCCAATAATCTGCCAGAGCGCGTCAAAATCACACGCAGCAGAGCCTTCACGCACCTGTACGGTCATACCTAAGCGCACACGTTCACGTGCCTCGTCCAATGTGGTACACTCATGGTCGGTAGATACTCCGGCAGCAATATACTGCTTCAAGGCATCGCCACTCAAACCGGGAGCATGACCGTCTACCATTTTACCGCAGGCAAGCGTCTCCTCGATTTTCCGCATCAACTCAGGGTCTTTGTTCAGCACGCCGGGTACATTCATTACTTCGCCCAAGCCATATATCTCTTCGCGTTTAAGCAGTTCCTTGATGTCTTTGGCAGACAGCGCAGCACCCGATGTTTCGAAGGGCGTAGCCGGCACACAAGACGGAGCTGCAAAATGGAAGTGGAAATTGACTTTCTTACCGTTGTCAATCATATACTCAACCCCTTTCGCACCCAAGACATTGGCTATCTCGTGCGGGTCAGAAATAACACCTATCGTACCCTGCTCCACCGCCAAACGGGCATAGTATTCGGGCACCAGCAAAGTGGACTCGATATGAATATGCGAATCATAAAAGCCCGGCAAAATATACGTAGCACTCTCGGGCACTACAGCCTCGGTGATACGCGTAATCTTGCCATGCTGAATCTCTATCTCGCCGTCGAAAATGCGACGGTTAACCACATCTACAATATGTCCGAACTTAACCGTAATGGCATTTTTCTGCGTCAGCAGATTTTTTTGGCGCATACGGTTCTGCTCCAACTGCTTGAGCAACCACTGCTCCTGACGCTGGAGAACTATCTCACGACGACCATCACGCTGAAGAAGCAGTTTATTATGCTGCTCCAGCATACGTTCAATACGTTCCCTATTGCCCATCCATCCGAAATGGTCCAACCCCGTCAGTTTAAGCCACGCTATTTGGGCATTCATATTGACTATCAACATCACGGTGAAAAGGACGATGGAGAAGATATTGCCTATCAAAACAAACAGGATAATACCGGCAATGCAATAAAACACCCAGCATAACCACGCATCGTTCTTTTTATATATCATCCAGAAATTTGCCAATACAGACGATGCTATGGTGCAAGCACCCGCCAATTTGACACCGAAACTGTCGCCCCAACCGTCATGATTAACCCACTTGGTGACAATAATATAGTCCACAATAACAATCAAAGAGGCTATGATTTGCGTGAACGTAGCATATTTCTTATTCAAAAATGCCGGCATAAAAGCCTCCTTGTCGTGTTCTTGCCCCATATCCTTGCGCCACACTACCAAAGAACGTATCTGGAACGGGACAAAGACAAGAATATACAACGCCACCATATCGTAACTACCTTGCAGGAAGAACTGCCAACTGAGCAGAAAAGACATCGCTATTCCCACATAAAAACCGAGATAGTTCTTGGGATTGCGGATAGTGAGCACATACGCCGTGCCGAATATACTGGCAGGAATACCCACAATAAACGCCAAGTTATTCCACTGCAAAAATTCTCCTTTGAGTTCGGGGTGTGACCACTCCACCAACCACAACAGCAGAAACAGCGCAGCATAAATAAATATACTGACAAAGGTCATGTGGACCAATTCTTGAAAAAGGGATTTACGCATAAGATAGTAATGTTTGCAATTATAAGGCTTTAAGAACACAGGAGTCCCAAAACAAGCGGGACTCCTTATGTGAATTAGTTATTTTCTTTATTCTCACGATGTTCAGGACGCGGACCTCTACGTTCCGGACGCGGACCACGGTCCTGACGAGGTTGGCGAGCCGGACGCTCAGGTTCCACATAACCTTCGGGTTTCTCCTTCAAGGCACGGGCAGAAAGTTTGAACTTGCCGGTTTTTTCGTCCACTTCCATAAGTTTAATCATGACTTTATCGCCCTCTTTTATGCCGGTTTCCTCCATTGTGTCGAAACGTTTCCAATCAATTTCGGAAATATGCAGCAAGCCTTCCTTGCCGGGCATAAACTCTACAAAGCAGCCGTAAGGCATAAGACTCTTGACGGTGGCTTCGTACGTCTCACCCACTTCAGGCAATGCGACAATAGCCTTAATCTTAGCCATAGCGGCTGCCATAGCCTCTCCGTTGTTGGAAGCAATTTCGACCTTGCCGCCCTTTTCGTCCTCATCGATAGAAACGACAGCACCTGTCTCGGCCTGGATACCCTGAATAATCTTACCGCCGGGGCCAATCACGGCACCAATCATATCCTTCGGGATATAGAACGTGGTAATACGCGGAGCATGAGGCTTGAGATCCGGACGCGGAGCAGGCATCGTCTCCAAAATCTTATCCAAGATATACATACGTGCCTGATGAGCCTGTTCAAGAGCGTTCTCCAAAACTTCATAACTCAAACCGTCCACTTTGATATCCATCTGGCAAGCAGTCAGACCATCGCGCGTACCGGTCGTTTTGAAGTCCATATCGCCAAGGTGGTCTTCATCACCCAATATATCAGAAAGAATCTTATAGTTCAGTTTATCGCCTACGAGTTCGCTAATCATACCCATTGCGATACCGCTGACCGGTTTCTTAACGGGCACACCGGCATCCATCAAAGCAAGAGTACCGGCGCAAACGGTAGCCATCGAAGACGAACCATTGGACTCGAGGATATCCGAAACGATACGAATGCTGTAGGGGAAATCCTCAGGAATCATATTCTTGAGCGCACGGCAAGCCAAGTTACCGTGACCTATCTCACGACGACCTACGCCGCGTTGAGCCTTAGCCTCACCGGTAGCAAACGGCGGGAAATTATAGTGCAGCAGGAAACGCTCCGAGCCTTGAATAAGGGCTTCGTCCACCAATTTATCATCACGAGAAGTGCCGAGTGTAACGGTAGAAAGCGACTGGGTCTCACCACGCGTGAAAATACTGGAGCCGTGAGGACCGGGCAGGTAACCTACTTCGCACCAAATAGGACGAATATCGGTAGTCTTGCGCCCGTCAAGACGCTTGCCCTCGTCCAAGACGGCACGACGCATAGCCTCTTTTTCCACATCGTGATAATAACGGTCCACCATAGCAGCCACTTCATCAACATCAATACCCATAGCCTCGGCACGCGCCTGCATATAGTCAAGTTTTTCCTCCTTGAAGTCCTTGCAAATCTGTGCAAACATATCCTCACGGTGGTGTTTGTCGGTATCGGCACTGGTAGCCTGAGCATAAGCACGGGCATACGAGAAATCATGAACAGCCTGCTTGAGTTCGTCGTCGTTTACCTCGTGGCAATATTCGCGCTTGGCCTCTTTGCCGTATGCTTTCATCATCTCGTTGATGGCGAGGCATTGCGGTTTGATAGCTTCGTGGGCAGCTTTGATAGCCTCCAGCATCACGCTTTCGGGCACTTCTTTCATCTCGCCCTCTACCATCATGATATTCTCGTACGTAGCAGCCACCATCAATTCAAGGTCAGCATTTTCGCATTGCTCAAATGTGGGGTTGATAACCATTTTTCCGTTCACACGTGCCACGCGCACCTCGCTGACGGGACCTTCGAAAGGAATATCCGAGCAAGCCAAAGCGGCACCTGCTGCCAAACCGGCGATAGACTCCGGCATATCGACACCGTCAGCACTATACATGGTGACATTAACAAACGTCTCTGCGTGGTAATTAGCAGGGAACAAAGGACGTAATGCACGGTCAATCAGACGGGCAATCAGGATTTCGTAGTCAGAAGCCTTGCCCTCGCGACGTGTAAAGCCCCCCGGAAAACGACCTGCGGAAGCGAATTTTTCTTTGTACTCCACGGTAAGCGGCATAAAATCCGTACCGGGCACTGCATCTTTGGCACTGCACACAGTAGCCAAAATCATCGTGTTGCCAATGGTAGCCATAACCGCACCATCAGCCTGCTTTGCCAATTTACCGGTCTCCAGTTTGATGACACGGCCATCCGGCAAAGCGATTTCTTTTGTAACAATATTCATTGCAAAAATAAAAAGTTAGTTGATTGTTGTGGACGCCGATTGCGTCCGTTATTTTTTTCAGACCCTTAAATGTCGCTGCAAAGGTACAAAAAATTTAGCAAATATGCAAGAAAAAGACACTTAAAAATGCAAAAAAGCGGCTTGATGGCCGCTTTTTTGTCTATAATTCACTATCTTACAAGACAACAAACTCAACACGACGGTTTTGTGCACGTCCTTCTTCCGTGTCATTCGTAGCGATCGGTTCGGACTCTCCCTTACCGGTTGCCTCGATACGTGTACCGTCTATACCGCGATCTATCATAGCCTGACGAACACTGTTGGCACGTCCCTCAGACAGGATTTGGTTATCACGCTCCGAACCCACGTTGTCCGTGTGGCCGGTGATACGGATACGAATCTCAGGATTCTCGTTCAAGAGTTCATACAAATCCTGCAAACTGGACTCCGATTCCGGCAAAATAGTTGTTTGATTCGTAGCAAAGAAGAGATTATGCAATACAATAACACGTTTTTTTATGATAGGCTCCAAAGCATAAACCGACTTGCCATAAATATCCTCCACCGGTGCCGTGTAAGCAAAATGCTCGGGTACTTCTATGTGTGCACGGTAAGAGCCTTGCAAAGGCAGTGTAACGGTCCCCTGTCCGTTAGAAGATGTGGATATGGTAGTCCACGTTTGTCCGGTAGCCTCGTTGATAAAACTAACTTCCGCTGCCAGCGGTGAACCTGTCTTTGCGTCTTTAACAACAAAACTGAGCACAGGAATCTGGTTCAATTTGAAATCCAGACGTTGGTTATCAGCCGCTTCGGAAACAATATACGACAATGTGTCAGGATAGTAATTATTGGCTGAAGCAACAACGATGAATGCTCCCATACGTGTTTTTTTATGATAGGCACCATTACGCATTTCCACCTTTGTTTCCCTTTGGGTGGCCTCGTCCTTAATCGTTAAGGCACAGGCAAGGGCTTTGCCGGTACGGGCATCTTTAACCGTAACATCCAAGTACGTTGGCTGTACGGCTTGTTTGGGCTCATTCAGCTGCAATTGGGCAGCAAACTTGACACCCACCAACAAACTATTCAATTTGGACGATGTTCCGACAAACGGATTGAGCGCAATATCCCGCGGAGGAACGGCACCGGCAGGAGCATCAAAATTTTTCTTGCCACAAGAAGTTATTCCGTAGTCGCAGAACAGACCAAGGCGATAAAAGAACGGCTTTTTGCCTGCACGCCGTTGATTATCAGAGAACGAGCTAAGCACTACACCCACTTCGGCAGACAACTGGACATTCGGAAGCGCAGACTTCCAATCGGATTTGGTCTTTTCATTAGAAGCATAAGCGTCATGCGGGCGAGCCTCCTCCAACTGGCCAATCAACATCTCGTCGGTCAAATACGTTTTAACGTCACTTTGAATGGAAGATTTATGCAGAACAGGCACACCAATCTTAGTACCCACCAAGAAATAGTATCTGTCAGCAAACAACCCACCGAACATAACCGGGATATTGATTTGCCCCAAGAAAGCCGTTTCTTTGTAATTGGTAAATTGGAAATGTTCCGTCATGCCCAACTGATAAGGTGCGTCCGGCAAACGAAAATCCGATAACTTAGACAATGAATTGACAGAAGCAAATTCCAAACCGGTATGAAACAAGAAACGGTTGTATTGCAACTCGTATCCGACTTGCAGATTACCGCCAACCAATCCTGACGATTTGCCCCAATCCGATTTGGTCAGCAATGATGAATATCCTAATCCAATCTCTCCGGAAAGGATATGACGCGTGTCTTGCGAGAAACCCAGTAAACTGCTTCCTGCCAATAGTAATAATAAAATCTTCTTTTGCATTATCTTAATGTATTTCTTGACCTAATATAGTATATTTTTTACCATCTATTATCATAATCCATCGCCCTTTATCAATAATAATCGGGTGCATCATATTTTGATTCGTTTTGAATAACCCGGTAGGCGTAGGAGGATTCGGATCATACAAACGGAATGTTAATGTAGCATAATCAGCGGGTGTAAAATTATGCCATGAGTCACGGTCATTGGCCCGCCAACAGAGTTTCATCTTATAATCCGTATCAACCAGCAAATTGGCATCAAACACCTGTTGCAACGCAGAAGCAATCTTTTGATTCCGGCGAATAACCACAGAATCCATCAACTCGTACTGTCCTTTTGCAAACGCCCCTTTATAAATGCGGGCACTTATCTCGCCTCTAAATGTACCTCCCGTGTTCTTTAACGAGAACGAAAGAGGGGCACCCGTTACAGGAACGCTATCCGGATTAGGGAACGAAATAGGTGCAGTCAAAGCCACCTCGGCAGGTGCGTTATTGTCATAAAACTCGATGGAAGAAGAGGATAGATAGACCGTTTTATAATAATCATCCTGCGTACAAAGCAGACGCATCCAACTATATTGTGCATTACGATATACGGCACATAAATGATACGTACCGTTCGGGATAGTGGCCGGTATCTTAATTTTATCCATAGAAGCCACCGTGGTGCGATGGTAGCCTGCCCTCAACTGATAGTTATCACTCTGCCATAATACGGATATCAGTTTGGTTTCGTCTTCGTCGTATAAAGCCAAACCATAATTACCCGAAAAGTCGTCTAAGCCAAAATTCTCCAAACGGTAAACAGACGTTGTAAACGTGCCGGTACGAGCCAGTTTGGATTTGTCCACATGTATGCTATCGGCTGCCATTTGCGGGATTGGAGATTTTGTTGCAGCACCGGCAGGTTGTAAACCAATATAGAAAGACGTACCCTTGTTATATCCGCGTGACGTTCCACCAATGCCCTGCTGACGGGGATTCAAGGCAGACAAGAGATAATAGCCATCCGACGAACCGCCCCATCCCCAATTGATATGGAAATAATCCCTCACATCATACCCGTCACACACAAAAGCATGACCTCCTTCCGTATTTTGTCCACTTACCAAAACCGGACGTTTTTGATCCAATTCAGCCCGTATGATGGCATTGAGCGAGTCTATGGGGTACATTACTTTCTGAATACGTTGATAGTTGGCATCGTAACTAAAATAGTTCTTCAGAGCAGCAGGGACTAAAGCAGTAACGGCTCCGCTGGATTCGCCATAACCCATATTGACAGATACTCCGCAATGATACAACAACGTTGCCACCGCAGCGTCCTGTTGGGCAGTATGATTTTTATTATAACTATCCAGCATATCTGCCCACGCATAGGTTGTAGCACCAAAATTAGCAGAAAGCGTAGCAGAATAAGAATGCACTTCTTTACACACCCATAAATACGAATGTGAACCTTTTCCTTGAATAGGACATTTATGATAATACATAATTTGAGCCATCGCCGTAGCCACACAACCTGCTGCAGCACGCGAACCGGTGGAGGACACAACCGGAGCCAAATCGTTGAAAGGTGCGCTCTGATTCCACGTTGACTTCAACAAAGGAAGGACAGACTTATCGGATGCCGCACGTGCAAGTTCCTTTTGTACAACCATCCGAGATTGCGACAACTGAGCCAAGTCATCATTGTAACTATCCAATAAATCCATTAAAGCAGGAGGTAAGTTAGCAGGGGCAAACGTTCCCCGATTGCTATATCCCAACACCGATTGAAGGCGGTCGTCTGCCCCCACAAGAACAAAGCCTGAAGGCGTGTTAACCGCTATGTAAGCAGCAGACGAATCTGCCACCGTCAGTTGATTAGACGCAGCCGTCATGCGGCGAGCAGGCGCACCCGTCTGAGTACACCACTGCCGAGCAACCGTAAGAGCCTGCTCTTTTGTAATCGGTGCAGCCATAACCTCCAGCACCATCAACAACAATCCTATGACGACAATTTGTTTTTTCATTTTACGGCATTCGCTTTAGACAGATAGCCCGAACCCAATCGGGCTATCCGAAATACAGGTTGATTATTCAACCACTACACGTTCTACAACAGCATCACCGGAAACCATCTTGCCCCGCAAGAGATAAACACCGGTAGGTGCGGCAAGTCGTACCGACTCAGTCAGGTTACGCAATGTGGTAACTAAACGTCCGGTATAATCGTAAACGTCTAAGTACTCTATTGCATCACGAACAGGAATTGTTCCTGTCGGAACGGCAGAGATAGTAACATCGTACGAATTGAACGAGCATTTGTTCTCATCGGGTTTAACCACATTGACAAACGAGCCGACGGGCGTACCCTCAGGAATGGTATAATACTCATCCACCTTATACGGCAGTTGGTCTTCCGTAATCCGGACAAAAACAGGTTGTGCTGTATCCGATGGGTTAACCGTCAGATAGAGATAGATAGTACTATCGCAACCATAGACAGTCTGACCGGTAATCATATACGGCGTACCTTCAGGATTCGGTTCTGTCAATTCGTACGGACCGAAGGAGAATACTTCTCCACGACAGATAGATTCGTACACGGTCTCTGTAGCCGCCTTGTGGGTAGTCAGCGTAAGCACAACGGTACTATCGCAACCTGCGGATACATTCTTGGCAAAGCGAGTGAAATCTTTGCTCTCACCGGCAGGTGCCAAATCTTCCTTAGCGATGGTAAAGCCATTGCCTTCGTAGTCATACTCGGCACAAGCATCATCACTGAAATTATACGTATCCGTGCAGTTAATGCTGACGTTGTCTATCACAATATAGGTTGAATTCTTTGCTATATTGGTTGACAGACCTTCGTGATAGAACGCAACACGGATGGCTTGTCCCTGATATTTATTCAGATCCATCACCTTGGTGGTATAGACAGAATCCATTTCCTCCGGCATTATGATGGTAGCATCTTCTTGTTTCCAAGTAGCACCATTGTCGGTAGAGATAGCCACAAAGAAACGTCCAACAGGATCTTTCTGTGGTTTGCCACCTTCGTTGTTGCATAGACGTACATCGAAACTGAGTTGGGCACTGCCTTCTATCTCGTATTGAGGAGCAACCATCCACTTGTACCACTTCTGGGTAGTAGTAGATACATAATCCCAAGACATCAATTGATCCACATCACCCAATTTAGAGAGCCAGCAACTGGTCCACAAATAATTGTAGTATGTAGCTTTAACCGGCGTGTAGAGTACACTCTCTCCCTTGAAGACAGATTCGATAGCCTTATCGGAAAGCATATTGTCCCAGCAAGGTAATTCTGCACGAGCACTGGCTTGCAAACCGGCAAAGTCCTCAAACAAAGGCATCTTGTTCACACCACATTCAGTCATGAAGGTAACAGGCATGCTCCATTCACTGAAGCTTTGCTCGTCACATTTAGCACGTACAGAAATAGCATAAGCGGTACCTTGCTCAAGATTGGTGAGCGTATAAGGATTCTCCGTAACAGGAATAATCTCGTTACCCACTTGGATATCCCAAGCCTCCTCAGTGCCTGCCAACCAGTTGACGGTAGCGGCATTTTCGGTAATATTGGTAATCTCCACTTGTTGAGGTGTGATGCAATCTGGCAACTCCGTAATAGTGATGTAGTCGATATACGTAATCACATCGGTCTTGAATGCCAAGAAGCGACCTGTCTCTTTAACAAGATTAAGCATGAAGCTGAAGGTTTCGTAGGTATTATCTGTGTAAGTACCTGTGGAATTTGCTTTGTATTGAGTAGGCACAATCTTGATAGGACGGAACGAAGTCACATCAAAATTGTTGTCCAATACACCCCAAGTGACTGTAGACAGGCTCGTGCCATTGCACATGCCGTATTCTACTTGCATCTTCTGAATAGGTATATCAAATTCAGGCAATACAATCACTTTGTCAATTGCTGTAGATAGGACTGTCAGCGTTTCGGCATCAGCATTAGTCTGACCCAACCTGCTATCAAAGAAACTCTTGGTAGTAGCAGTAGCACCATTTAGTTGCCAGCAAACAGGAGCCTCAATAAAGGTCTCGGTATAAGGAGCAGACTCCAGCATACAAGTGGTAGTGAAACGAATTTCCTGCCAAGCGGAGAACAGACCTTCGGGCCAAACCGTGCGTACATAGAACGAATATGTAGTGTTCGGCAGCAGGTTATCCAAGGTGAATTGCGTGCCTTGAACAGACTGATTCACCAATTTGTCTTCAGCATCCATAGCATGTGGACGAGGTGAACCGCCGTAGTAAGAAGCAATCACTTGGAAGTCCTTGCATTTACCGGCTGTCCATTGGAAGGAAGCCTTTTCACCATCCAAATAGGTGAGTTCTAAGTTCTTCACCTCCGAATACGGACTTTCTTCTACCTTCACACTATCAATAGCGGCAGGCTGACCGGGCTTGTAAGCAGCAGCATTGTACCACTTGAATACAAGGTAATACAGACCCGGAGTCGTGATATCGATATTGGTCTCGTACCAGTCGAAAGAGGTAGTACCCATCAATTTCGTGATGAAGTTAAATTCGTTGTAAGCCTCATTTGCTGCAAGGTTAGCACTACCGGCAGTACCATCCACGCGTTTGTAGGTGTTGGCACTGAACGTAGCGCCGGCAGGAACGAGACCTGCGTAGAGTGCATCGCTACCGCCATCTAAGCCACCTTGTGATTTGGCTTTGATATTCACCTTGTAGGTACCTACTTCGGAGAAGTTGATGGTACGGTAAGCCCAAACATAGGATGTTCCTATATCGCCATTGGGATACTTCGCTATCCAAGCATATTCGCCATCGTGCTGAATCATGAGGGCTTTGTCGCCTGTTGCATCGCACTTGGTAGCATCGTCAATAGCCCAGATATTGGCATAATCTTTGCCGTTGATGGCATTGATCAATACCCAATCGGCACCATCGTTGAAGCCGGTGATATAGGGCAGAGAAGCGGCAGCACCACATGTAGCAGTAGCCAAAGGACCTGCGAATTGACCGGCAGGCACATTGCCCTTGACATAGATATCGTACTCGGTGTTAGGAGCGAGACCTTTGATGGTATCTTCAGTAGCAGAAAGTACTTTTGGCGTACCTGTACCCGGCTCAAAGCCCTTAGGACCATACTCTACCATCCACTCGGAAATGTCGGTAGGTTCTTCAAACGAGTAAGCCAACCATGTATCGCCTACACCGGTAACTTTCAGTTCAGCAACAGGGAAATACTTGTTTTTGTCGGTAGTGAAACCTACATTATCCAAATAAACGGTACTCTTACCTGCTTTGAAACGGATGTATTTGTAGGGTTGAGCAGAAGTGTAATATTCACCTAAGTCAATCGAATAGAAGGTCCACTTACTCTTAGCAACATTAACCTGTGTAAGCGGGATATATTCAGCGTCTTCTGAAGCAGATTCCAATGCCTCGATAGTGAGTGTGGCATCAGCAGTTGCATAGGCATCAAAGTACAGAAGTACATCTTTGAGAGAGGTTACATCCAAAGCAGGCGAAATAGCCTGAGCAGACTTACTTTCACCATAACTAATAGACATACTTGCGGCACCTGATTTCTTATAGGTAGTACTAATCGATGCTTTGAGCGTAGTAGCAGAAGAACCGGGAGCACCGGAAGGTACATACGTTGAAGTGACAGCACTCCAGCAAAGCGGTGTGTTGCCTGTCGTCTGGTCCTCAAAACCTTCCTCATAAGGCAAAGCCTGTACAGGGTTGCAATCGGTACGGAAGGTGCAAACGGAACTCCACTTGCTATTGTCATTCTCGCCACACTCCATACGGGCGTATGCGTAGTAGAGATTATTGCCATCCAAACCTTTGACAATAGCACTGGTACTGTCCGAAACCGTTTCAGCCACAAACGCAGCGGCATCTATGTCCTCGGGAACAGCCGTAAAGACGCGAACACGATAAGTCGTATTCTCGGCATCGGAGTTCCAAGACAACTTGGCTGTGTCGTTGCTCAACTCATCTACTTTCAGCATCGTAGGAGTAGGACAAGTAATCAACTCACCCACAGTGATTTCATCTAAGAACAATATGCCTGCATATTCCGTGCCGGAAGCGTTCTTGTAAGGCAATACATGAACGGTGATATATTTACCTATATTTCCCGACTCGTCACCTTGATATTTCTCGAAGGTGTACATAAAGTCACCCCATTGGCGAGTGCCAGAGACATACTCAATTGAATCCTTTTTGATTGCCACAAAAGTAGTCGGATCATCGGGATCGGACATTACACCTACCTCCCAATATTGCCAACCGGTAGTTTGTGGTTCAGCCTTGAACGACAGTTGCACCTTACGTACATCATCAAAGGCAATCAATGGCAACGAGAAATAGTTGTTGTTGGCTTTGTCCACTTGAGCCAGACGAGCTGTCATTTGAGAGATACCGTCCCAAGAATTGGGATAAGTACTTACCTTTTCTGCTTTAGCAAAAGTGATATCGGTAACATTGCCCGTCAAAGTGAAACAAGGCAGAAGTTGCTCATCGGCATAATCCTCGAAGTTCTCGTAGTATGGGAAAGCAACCGCTTTGCACTTGGTAATGAAAGAAATTTCATTGCTCCACTCACCGGTGCAAGACTTGGCATCGTTGACGGATTGAACATATACGTAATAGGTCGTGTTGTCCAACAAACCTTCTACTTTCTGACTCTTTGCAGTAGTTTGTCCAAAGAAAGCATCAGCCGTTTCGGTCTCAGGATCTGTCAAAGGTTTGGAAGAAACCTTCACATTCCATGCAGTTTCGTCATCGGCTTGTTTCCAAGAGATAACGGCTGACGAATCGGTGATAGTGCCAACTGACACATCTAAAATCTTTTGACATTGAGGAATCTCTTGAACGGTGATATCGTCAATGTACATATAGCAAGATACACTACCAGAGTAGGTATTGCCCACAGCTTTACGCCAATCCGCGTTGTTATCGATACGGAAGGCGATGCGGCCGCTATGAATGTCAGCAGGGAAGGTGATATTGAACTCCTCCCACTCTTTCGCCTTACTCAACTTGCAGTACTGAATAGAGGTGAAGCTGCCATCTGCATTCATAATACAAATTTCTACAGCACCACCCATCGTGGAAGATGTAGCAGAGAAGGCCGAAGCATAACTACCATAGAAACGCATGGTCAGATTAGCCAAATCGCCCTCTACCTCAGGCAATACGAGCAAGGCAAGTTTATTGTTGGCTGCATACATGTAGAATGTATTGGTGGAAGGATCGTTGCCATAGGTGTGATCCACATAATAATAGGTGGTACCGGGACCGGTAGCGGAGGTAGTACTCGTAGTAGCCTGACCAGTCTTCACATAGTTATTACCCAGTGTTGCATCATTAATCATGAAGCAAGGCGACAAGGTGTTGAGCGAGGTAGAACCATGATCAAACTCGTTGAAGTTCTCGACATAAGGCAACGAGCGTTTGCCACATTCTGTCCAAAAATCAGCGGCAGTGGACCACTTACCTAAACCTGTCTGTTGGGTAGATTGTACATAAACGAAATAGCGTGACGAGTGTTGCAAACCACTGATGGCTTGAGACATTGCGGTTACTTCGTCGTATTTAACAACCAATACCGAGTCGGCAGCATCGGGATCGGCAACAGCAGTAGAGAAGACGCGTACGTTCCACTTGGTGGCTTTACCGTTCTCTTTCCACGTAGCAGTGGCACCTGTAGCCGTGATCTCCTTCACTGCCACTTCGCTAACTTGTTGAGGAGCAGTAGAAAGGGTAATGCTGAGGTTGTCAATACCCATGTAGTTGTACTTAGCCGAATCAAGATAGAAGACGATGTATTTACCTTCACCCTGATAATCAGCCATACTAACGGTCATCAACTCAGGAGTCTGAGCCGCTTTGCAACGAACGGCAGCCACTTCGGTAACTTTAGTGAATTTATCATCTTTATTGATGTCTTTCGGATTGTTTACCACACCTATCTTGAGTACACCATAGTATGATTTATCACTTGCCACAGCGTAGTTCGCCCCTGTAGTTGCACTATTGTAATACCCATAGAAATTGAGCACCAAATCCTTGACATCGGCATTCAGCAGTTCCGGCATAACGGCATAGGGGAATTGAGAAGAAGCAGAGGTCGTATTGGTCAAATACAGATACGGTTTAACAACATCTGCGGGAGCTTTACTCATAGCCGAGTTATAGCAATAGGGCACATAGGTAGAAGTCGTCCATGTCTCCTGATAAGTATAGCCCAAGTACCAGCCGATAGGACCACGAGTAGCAGTAGCACCTACCGGTTCATCGGTAAAGTCGTTGTAGTAAGGCACAGACAAGCCCACCTTAAGATCGGTAGTAGCCGATGTCATTTGCCACTCGGCTCCCTCGCATGTAGAAGCTACATATACATAATAGGTAGTGTTGTGAGTGAGAGCATCCAAATCGAGGTCGGTCTTGGTTGCCGTGAAATTTTTAACATCGCCGTCTTGTGTAGCAGGGTCAATCTCAGCGGTGCTCACTTTCACCTTCCATTGGGTAGCCTTGAGCAGTTCGCGCCAAGAGACATGAATAGAGTCAAAACTGATAGCCTCTGACTTAAGTTCAGCCACCGGCAAGCAATCGGGAGCATAGTCAATGGCTATATCGTCGATATAAACAGACGGGGTAGCAGTTCCCGGATAGAGATAAATGGTAATGAACTTGCCATATTCGGCCTTGTATTGATTGAGAGGCAAAATAACCTTGGTCCACTCACTCTTGGTAGTGATTTCCAACGAATTCAGTTCGGTAACGTTGGTTCCCTCGGTGAATTGCTGGCCCTGTGGCAGGTCGGCATTCTGCTTTTTAGCCACACCCACTTTGACAGTTTGGGCAGCCGTTGTATATACCCACATAGTGACAGCCATGTCTTGTAGGTTCTCTACCGGCAGAGCAGGCAGCATAACATAGGCAGAATAACCGCCGGAAGTAGCCGTAGGCGACGAGATAGACGTACCCTTCAACAAGAGCGACGCAGGCACATACGCACCATCGGTATGATCTTTGGTCTTGTCAATACGTGGAGAATAGGTGGTAGATGTAGTCGAATAAGGTTTGTCGTAGGTAGAAGTTGCCAACTTATTCATCATACGATCGCCACCTACCCAGCCATTGGGCAATGCGATTGTTTGATTGTACAATTCAGGCTCTAACTTACCAAAGTCCTCAAAATAAGGGAACTTAACAGCTTTATTGGTCTTAAACTCAACCACATTGGTCCATTCGCTTGATCCGCAAGCCGATTGCACATATACGAAGTAGGAAGTAGATGGCAACAGGTTGGTCATTGTATAAGGATTGGTTGCAACCGAACCTGCAAACTCACCCTTCTTTTCATCGGGTTCAAAATCGTCGGGGTTAGCAACCGGACGGGTAGCAACTATCAAGTTCCATTCAGAAGCAGCACCGGCCTCCACCCATTCAACAAGGGCGGATGAAGAAGCAATCTCTGAAACGGTAACGAACATAGGCATCGGGCAAGCAGATTGAGGCTCCACGCTCAAATTATCCACAAAAATCATGTTCTTGATTGTAGCGTTACCCGTACGCAGTGCAATATACTTGCCGTCACCTTTGTAACCTGCCAACGAAATAGTCACTTTCTCCCATTTACGGCCTTGAGGCAGACTGACAGTCTTCAGCTCCATAAAGTCATTGCCGGTTTGTGAAGTAGCCACACCCACAGTAATGTCACGGGACCAAGCCGTAGATGCGTCGGAAGAAGCAACCATGAAGGATACTTGATATTTCTTGACATCATCGTTTAAAGCAGGCAAGAAATAATAGCTATAGAACTTAGGATTGTTGGCAAAACGCAAGGAATGTTGCGAATTGTAGGGATACTCCGTACTGATAGTAGTAAGCCAACTGACATTCGTAGCATCGTCTGCTATCGTAGCACAAGGATCTAAACCATTCTCAAAATCGTCAAAATAAGGAGCAGCTATCTCACTACAAGGAGTTCTGAACTCAAGAACAGCCCACTCGGACAAATCGCCGTCACCGCAGTCATATTGTACATAGAACCAATAGGAAATATTGGGAGTAAGACCATCTACTTCTATAAATTCATCAGTATAACCGGTATTTACGACATCCATCACGTCACCCATGAGCGACATATCCGTCATCGGTTTCGTATTTATCTTCATATTGTACTGCACGAATTTCGTACTTGTACAAGGATCAAACCATAGGGTCAAACTGGTCGGTTTCAAATCTTCATAGCGCAATCCTGTGGGCAATACGGCCTCTTTACGATTGGCAATGCTGACAAAATCCAACGCAGTGGCAGCACCTCCTAAATAGGCACCTGCGAATGCTACTTGCACATTCTCCAAATCTTTTGGCAGAGTAAGTGCATCTGTCACATAACCCTCAGTAGCGGCTTCATAAACCTTCAATTCGGTCCATGCTCCCTCCTGGGCAGAACGGTACAACACTTTCAACGTGTTGACCTTTTCAACGTTCGCAATGTTGCGATACGTGATAGTCACCGTGGGTTGGTTATCCAACTCACCGAGACTGACCAATGGTGTAAACAAAGTGTCCGCACCATTTTCAATCAATGCCTCAAATACAGCCTCGTCGTTCTGGAATTTCCAGTACTGACCTGCCGTTGTCCATTTTTCTGGCTTTTGATTGAGCTCAAAGTTTTCGCTTAACACAAACTTTTGTGCCATGCCGGTCATACTTAGCAGCACCATAGCTACTAACAAAAGACCACGAGTAAAAAACTTTTTCATAAGCAATCTTTTTTTTGTTGTACAATCAGTTAACTATTACTCTATAGTTGCACAGACTGACCCTGTGCATTATAGATTCGATTATTAATATTAAGATATAATGCCCCGTTTATCATATACTTACGTTGTGCAGCAGACTCGTCTTGTCGTACCGTGTCAGGTATAAACGGACATGTCATCACGCCTTTTGACTCACCTTCCTGTATCAGCATAACGGAATATTCACTCTTGGTAAGCCCATTTTGCTCAAACCAGTAAGGATTAACGGCACCAAGTATCGGCTGACCGTCTTTATACCACTGGAAAGCAGTAAAGACATGACCGCCATTGTAATTTTCATTTTGTATGCCCAACACATCGTCCCAACGCTGCTGAATCAGTGTATTCGAATAAGGAACCATCGCTTCTGCATACACTGTGCAGTCACCATTCTTGGCACTCTTGAATTGCAATTGATAAGCATACCAGCCTGCGGGAATAGTTCCATTCATCGGCACTGCAATATATTCAGTCGTTCCAAGCAATGTATCGGATTGATCTTTCCAGCCAACAGATTTGGCATGCTCATCAAAGAATAATTTGTAAGCGTTAGGCTCACCCGCACGCGCATGTATATATATATATAGTGTATCATTCTCATTACACAAGGTATTGAACGACGTTACTTCCATAGCCAAATGTTCATTCACTTTAAGAAGCAAATAATTGATACTGTCACACCCTGACGCTGCGGGCAGAGCAGGAAGCGAATCCAATACGGAAGTGGTATATACCCGTCCTTGCCATTCATACGTCTCTCCCTCCGCTATCTCGGCTTTTGTGGTGTCACGAATGGCTTTGACAAAACGCAAGCACAACGTATGGACACTGTCACAACCAGCCATATTCTTATACCCGCGATCTATAACGGTAGTATCTTTCAGGAACGTCCGTCCCATGCTGTCTACATATTTATGTCCCTCGCACCACTGCACTTCCTCCACAATTGAATCGGGAGCAGCTTTCGGCACATGGATATAAAAATGTTGTGTACTGTCACATAGTCCGACAATAGCCTTCAGCGTAAAGTGATAATCAGCCTCTTCACTTGGCAATTCCAATAGAGGATTCCAAGGAATAGAATCCTGTGAAACACTATCCGGCAGCAATCCTTGAAAATCCCACAACACCGCTTCCGGTTTAATGTTCGTCTCAATAATTTCACCTGTACGCAAATTGCGCGTGCGGATATGGCTGCGATTGATGAACCAAATATAGTTCTTGCAGTCTTTTCGAATAACTTTATAGTCCACATCGGGTATGGGATAACGGGGAATGGCGCATGCAGATAGTGTGAATCCGCATTTATCATCTGTTTTATAGATAACATCTACTCCGTACTCGCGGTCATCTCGGTAATCAACATCGTATATGCGCTCCGTACTTAATGTATTATTCGGATTTGATTTCAAGTACCAGCGATAGTTAAATCCGTCAGGAGCAATAAATTGTTCCGTAGGTGTATCACCGCATTGAATACCCTGTATTTGACCGGTGGAACACGAAGCTGTAAAGTACGCATAGCCATAGTGTATTTCAGCCGTACAACCCAAAGCCGTTAAAATAACACGCACTTTCCTGCCGTGTACTTGGTTCAAGTTCAAGCCGACAGTGGTCCAATCACGCCAACAAACCGTTCTATCACTCGTAATATCGCCATCTACCGGTACATTATACCACCCTTCGGCATTTGTCTTGGCGGAGAAATCAACTGTAGTACAAGGATTGATTTCTTCACCCGTTACCGCATCTACTATTTTCAGCGTAAAACGCGGACGGGCAGCCTCTTCGTGACCGGACATCTGAAGCACCAAAGCATACTTAATCATTAACGTACCTGTTGTGGTGGAATCTACCGTAAAATCATATACAATACGTGCCACCCGCGCCAATTCTTCCCAACTTCCAATTCTAACAGATGCTATCTCACCTTCCGGTACCGTATGCAACGGAGGTGCCGGATTACCATATACATCTATACTATTGTATGTACGGGCATCTAATTCGTCCGGGTAATAATGAATCGTGTGCCGGCTTTCAACCGACAAGAAACCCTTATCTATACGTCCCGGTTTCAATACGCCGGGCAAATCCACATCATGCCAATCTGACGGGGTGTCCTCGGCATAGAAACAACGGTCATTCGTCAAACTCAGATAGTTAAAACCGACTGCCGTGTAACTGAACAAGACAGGGAAAGAATACCATACACTGGTATCTCCCTTGCAAATAACCTGCATAAAAGGTTCGTACGCACCTGCCGGTAACTGCATCATGACGGACTTGGCTTTAATACCCGACATTGCATACTCTTCCCTATTGTCAATACGACGTAACAGCAAATTGAACTCTTCTGCCGACGAACTCCACGACAATTGGGCGATTTGTCCCAAGGTTATACTTTGCAGATTGGTCGGTTTGCCACAGTCATTGCGGCATATCTGTATATTATCCACACAAGCCCCCGGAGCTTTTATAGGAGCCGTATTGTCATTCAGCCATACCAGCACCAAGCGATGAGGTTTACCGTCAGATTTAAGAGACACTAACGAATGTCTCCAGATAGAACTTTCGCCAAGCATAAATCCGGCATCCCATGTCAAGGTATTATCCATAATCCATGCCCTGCTTTCTATTTCGGAATTTAAACCGCATAAAAATTTATCATCAACATCGTTCTCAGCTATCCAAACCACACGCAGATTAGATTTAGCCAAATTGCCTCCCATTGCTTTCCAATCAATGGCAAAATCATACATACCTGCCTCCAAAGTTAAGGTGCGCCATGCAATCATTATACGCGATAAGTCACCGGAATAATTGGTTGTGGCACCACCATCGTTGGATATATACAACGAGTGCTCGCCTTCCGATTTATCCGCAGTGCCTATCACCCATAGATTAGGCCATTCCGCCTCTTCATTCTTGGGCTCGTTCAAATGCCATTGGACATTCTCCGACTCATCTTCAAAGCCGCATAAATAAGACGATACTTGAGCATGCGCTACCGTCGCGGCGGCTAAAACTCCTGCTAATAACAAAATTTTCCTCATCTTTGTTTGATTTTATTTACCGGTTGACCTAACACACTGTGCCACACGCCTCCGGTTTGTATATATAACATTCCTTTATAAAGCACTCTTTGGGCAGACGTTACATCCTCTAGAACATCTGATATATCTGTTTTGGCTTTCAGCTCCGCAAACGTGAACGGACATATCCACAAGGGGGTTCCGTCTGACAGCACAACTCGTACGCTATATACCTCGTCCTTAATACGCGAATCCGGCAAGGCATAGAACGATTCCGTTGCGCCATTCATTTTTTTCCCTTCTTTATACCATTGATACGAAGCATAAGAATAGCCTCCGTTATACTGCTCATTCAGCAATACCAGCACATCGTCAAAACGTGCTTCCACCACCAACGACGGTTTCAGATTAACCACCATATTCAGCGTATCCGTCAACGTGTCGCATTGTGCAAAGAAGGTTTGGATATGCATTGTACAGAGTCCGGGGGAGAAAGCGTCATTCGGCAGCACCGCCGTCACTACGTCCTGATGGCCGTTATACACATAGCGTTGGGTATCTTTGCGGCATTGTACCCATACGGCAAAACTATCCACCGTAGATGCGTTCTGCACAGTCAGCATATAGGGTTCTCCAAAGCACATCTCTTCACTCTCTCCAGTAAAAACAGGATGCTTGGCTTGCTCCAAATGCAACGTCACCATACTGTCACACCCCGTGGCCGGATTGGTAAATATCTGACTGTAATCTCCACCCTTGGTCAGAACCATGTCGCCAAATACATACTGTCCGTTGATACACATCGTATCATATAGGGCAGTCTCCACGAAAGGATGAACCAACAGGTGCAAAATAACCACACTGTCACAACCCGTCACAACCGATTTCAAACTGTCGTAGTAATCTCCCGTTACGCTACGGTGGATAAACGATCCTTTCGGAAATTCAACATCGCTTCCTTGACATATACTATCATACTGATGGGTTTCTACAGGGGCAATAGCAGGCACCACGACAGTATAATAAGCGGTATCGGCAAATAATTCATCATTCACATATACACCCGTGCACACCGACAACTCGTACTGTCCGCCCTCATCGGGAGCCGGCACATAGAAACCTTCCTGCGGGTAACCCAACAAAGTATATTCGGAACCGTTAAACGACAGATACGACTGTTCTACCTGTTTATCATAACGATGCTCTATTTCACCCGTTTGTTGGTTGGTCAAACTGATGTGGCAACGGTTCCAATACGTAAACCCGTTGACGCAGTTGCTGGGTGTCCATTTCCAATCCAACTCGGCAACAGGATTATGCGGTTTGGCAGATGCGTCAAACCAATAACCGCACTCGGCATTCGTCGGATATGTAACATGGCATAAATAGGTATTGGTATCCGATTCCTGCACGTAAAACTCACGCTCTTTGGATAAGGTATCGCGGAATTGCTTATCTATCCGGTTAAACCACGCGTATGCAAAGCCCTTCGGGGCAGTGAACTTTTGTGTTGTACTACCTTCGCCCCAAGGCAAACCATCTACGTCCGAACGGGAACAATTTAGCATAAAGTAAGCATACCCGAAGTGACCGCCTTGGTCGCAGTCATACGAAGTCAACGTAATGGTCAGCGTACGACCTATATACTCCTCCATACTGATTCCTATCGTACGCCATTCCTGCCAATCCACGCGCTTTCCCTCCCATGTGCTCTCATGCCATATCTTGCGTTTTTCCGGATCCAGCATCTCCTGAGATGTCGGAGCATGGAAATCAACGGATGCACACTTGGTATCAATCGGATTGCCGTCTTCGTCCAATACGTCCAACGTAAATCGGGGCTGCGAAACATCGGTATGGTCAGGATTCTCCAACACCATAGCGTAGTGAATAATCAGCACGGCATTGGAATTGGACTCCACGCTATACTGGAATGTAATAGACTCATATTGACTGCCCGTGTTCCAGTTACCCAGACGTATAGAACCGAACTCACCCGTTGGCACCGTATGCAGGCAATATGCCGTATCACGTCCCTGACGGATAACCGTACGGGGGTCTATCTCCGTAGTATCGAAATGGGTAGTATGCCTACTGCGTATATCGTCAGGACCGAAATCAACACGCTCATAGCCTTGTGGGTTCTTACCGGACGCATGTTGCCATGAACCGTATTCAAACGAGGCATTGTACATATTCAACGCATCAAAACAGTCCGTCTCGTAAATATATACCAACGGGAAAACAGTATAAACGGTCTTATCTTCACCGTTCACACCGCATATCCAGAACTCGTACGCACCGTATTCAACATTTTTCAAAGACACCGTATTGCCTTTTACTTCCAGGGCAGTAAACTCGTTATCCGTTTTTTTGCGGTACAGCACTTCGTACGAAGCGGCGGAACCTTCCCATGATATAACGGACGTTCCCAAGGATGTAGAGACGCTGATATTGGTCGGATAATCATTCGGGGACGCTTTAGCCAATTGGAAATTATCCACCACGACGGACGTGTTTACCGAATCCACCTTGGCATCGGTATTTACCCATACAAAGAAAAGACGAGTGGTTGTTTTATTGGCTTGAGCCACAGGAATAGTGATACGGGACTGGACATGGTACCAATTATCCGCAGCATTGAGCTGGACATTCGCTCCCATCAACTGAACGGCTGTTCCTACCCACGTCGGCTCCGCACTGTTGCCCAAACACTTGATACCGCTGGTGGGACGACTGGCATACACCACTTTCAAATAACCGTTCTTGCCGTTACCCGTACCTTTCCAGTCATAAGCTACGTCATAATCACCGGCATCCAACGTAATATCCCGATAGGCAAGTAGCACATTATTGGTGTTCGCGTAATAACATGCATTTCCTCCGTCATTGGATACATACATGGCTTTATTTCCCGTGTAAGCCTCAGCCGAACCAATCACCCATCGGTTATTGGTAATAATAGTTTCTACTGACGGATTAAGAACCCAATTGGCATTCTCTGTCTCATTCTCGAAATCGCATAGATAAGGCAAATCAACCATTGTTATCTGAGCTGCCCATATCGAGGGTAACACCAGCAAAAAAAGAAATATATGTATATACCTTTGTTTCATTTGAATCTAATTTTCACAATCAATGTCTATCGCACATACAATTCGGGCGTTTGGGCATTTGCCACAGCACCGTCACCCGAACTCCGGCTTCAAAAGGTGTATATCCCTTCGGATTCAAAATGCCATACTCCGCAAATAACCCCACATAACAGGCAGTCTCCAATAATCGCTTGCGATAAGAAGCCACCTTGTAGGACACCTCTGCAGCCAAACGAAGATCAAATTCCATATCCGCTTTCTGAGCATCTCCCGAATAAGGGACATCGGTCACCCAACCGTATTGGGGCAACGAATGAAGCAGCTCCATATAGCGGTCATAACCTGCTGCCACCGAATATAAACCTTTTTCCTGATTTTGTCCCCAAAGCGTCAAATTGACTTTGGCACCAACCAGAAAATAAAAGTCATACCATTGTCCACCCACCATCACCGGCAGCGAAACCGACGCACGGTGCATATCATTATCGCGATCCGACCATGTGGTATAACGGGTATAATTCACTCCTTCGTTATCCACGGCAGGCTGCGTTTCCGTCTTCGGTTGTAAACGCTCCCTTGAGAACCAATACTGACCGCCCAAACCCACATCTAACAAGAAATGGTTCTGCTCCATACGGTAACCGAAATCTATGCCTCCGGCTGCGCCATTACTGTTGGTCTGCGCCATATTGCGGGCATATCCGGCATCCGCACCCAATCGCAAATAATGTTCTGCAGCAGACACGTACAAGCAACCCGCCTCACCCAGCAGAAACATCATCACCGTAAACCATATTTTTATCACACGCGTCATACGCATACACGAAAAAAGTGTGCAAAAGTACAAAAAAAAAATGAATTATGCAAATAAATTGTAATTTTTTATGTCAAATATCACTTTTTCTCTTAAATTATTTGCATATTCAAAAAAAATATTGTACCTTTGCACGATTTTTTGCGGAATAGGCTCGATAAGTACCTATGCAGCGTATGAGTTTCTAACAGCAGCGCACAGACATTAGGACGCCTACCCGTCGTACTTAAAACATAAATAATAATGTACGCTATTGTAGAAATGATGGGGCAGCAATTCAAAGCCGAAGTGGGTAAAAAGCTGTTCATCAACCGCACAGAGGGCGAAAAAGGTGCTACTCTGGAATTTAACAAAGTCCTGTTCGCTGAAAACGAAGGCAAGTTTAAAGTAGGTGCTCCCTATGTAAAGGGTGCCAAAGTGGTTTGCGAAATTCTTGACAACGAATGCCGTGGTGAGAAAATCTTGGTATTCCACAAGAAACGCCGCAAAGGCTACAAAAAATTAAATGGTCATCGTCAGGATTTGACTAATGTTATTGTTAAAGAAATCGTTCTTTAAGAACGTCTAAAAAAGAAAGGATTAGATTATGGCACATAAGAAAGGTGTCGGTAGTTCTAAGAACGGCCGTGAATCAGAAAGCAAACGTCTTGGCGTAAAAATTTGGGGTGGCCAATTCGCAAAGGCAGGTAACATCATCGTTCGTCAACGTGGTACTGTCCACAACCCCGGTGCTAATATGGGTATGGGTAGCGACCACACATTATACGCACTCTGCGACGGTGTTGTAACTTTTACCCGCAAACGCAACGACAAAAGCTACGTCAGCATTCAACCTGTTGCTGAAGCATAAATAAGCGTAAATAACACTTTATTCCTCCGCTTAAAGCGGGGGAATGTTGTGTTTAGGCACGCGGGCGCATATATACGCGCACATACACGTAACGCTCGCAACGAATCAAAAAAACGATACTTCGTAAATTAATTATACAATGTTAACACTCAAACAAATCTATGACGACAAGGCTACCATTGTAGCCGGTCTCAACAAAAAACATTTCGCCGGAGCTGAACAAGCCATCGACCAGGTTATCGCACTCGACCAAGAGCGCAAAACAGCACAACAGAAGAAAGATGCAGCTTCTGCCGAAATGAACCAAATAAGTAAATCCATCGGTATGCTCATGGCGAAAGGACAAAAAACCGAAGCCGAACAGGCCAAAGCCCAGACAGGCGTACTGAAAGAAAATATCAAACAATACGAACAGCAAATGGCAGATGCAGAGGAGAAACAACGTCTGCTGCTGCTCACCATTCCCAACGTCCCCTACACTCTCGTTCCCGAAGGCAAGAGTGCCGAAGATAACCTCGCCGTCAAAGTGGGTGGCTGGAACTTCGGTAAGGGATTGGAGTCTATCAACCAGCCTAATGACAAAGCTTTCACACGGGACGGAAACGCTATTTCCCTGAAAGACTGGCCGGCTGACGAAGATCCACAACCCGCTTATGCCAAACTGCCTCATTGGGAACTCGCCAAGAAATACAACCTTATCGACTTTGACCTCGGTGTCAAAATATCCGGTGCCGGCTTCCCCGTTTATATCGGTCAGGGTGCCCGTTTGCAACGTGCTTTGATTGATTTCTTCTTGGACGAAGCCACCAAAGCCGGTTATACCGAAATCATGCCGCCTACCGTCGTGAATGCCGCCTCCGGTTACGGAACAGGACAACTGCCCGACAAAGAGGGACAGATGTACCACTGCGAAGTAGATGACCTCTACCTCATTCCCACCGCCGAAGTGCCGGTAACTAATCTCTATCGCGATGTCATCATCGACGAGGACCAACTGCCTATCAAAAACTGCGCCTATACCGAGTGTTTTCGTCGCGAAGCCGGCAGTTACGGCAAGGACGTGCGCGGTCTGAACCGTCTGCACGAGTTCTCCAAGATAGAGATAGTCCGTATTGACACGCCCGAACATAGCGACGCTTCGCATAAAGAGATGCTTGCACACGTGGAAGGTCTGCTCAAGAAATTAGAATTGCCTTATCGTATCTTGCGCCTGTGCGGAGGCGACATGAGTTTCACTGCCGCTATCTGTTACGACTTTGAAGTATATAGCGAGGCGCAACATCGTTGGCTCGAAGTAAGTTCGACATCTAATTTCGACACCTATCAGGCCAACCGCCTCAAATGCCGCTACCGTGGCAAGGACGACAAGAAAGTGCAGATAGCCCATACCCTCAATGGTTCGGCTCTGGCTTTGCCGCGTATCGTGGCTGCCCTGCTGGAGAATAACCAATGCGAGGAAGGTATACGTATTCCTAAAGCACTGCAACCTTTCTTCGGAGCCGACATGATTCGATAAACATCGAAAAATCGAAAAGTAATGGGAACAACAAGCATCATCATATTAGTCGTGAGCGTCATTGCGCTGATATTCCTCGGTTTACTGGGAATGCAGCACATGACGTATCGCCAAGAGGAGAAAAAACGTCTTTTTGAGCTCAAATCAGAGAGCCGGAAAGCCATTTCGCCTCTTCGCTTGCGCGCCTACGAACGCCTGAGTCTCCTGTTGGAACGTACCGAACCGGAAGCCATGCTCAAAGAGATGATGGACGACCCGGGCTGGATAAACAAAAGCATTACGGATATTCAGCGCGAACTGCTGCAACGTATCCGTCTGGAATTTGACCACAACATGAGCCAACAGATATACGTCAGCGACGAATTGTGGGATAGAATTATGTTAGCCCGCGACGAAATGGCAGCCTTTGTGAACCAAATGGCAATCCAAATCAAACCCGGTAGCACAGGATTAGACTATATGAAAGTACTTATTCAAGCCTACCACCAGAACGGTGATACACCGCACGAAATAGCCTTACATGACTTAAAGCATGAAGCACATTCTTTACTATAGTACGCTATTGATTCTGCTGTGCAGTTGCAAACCCGACACCGTCTGCCGTTCCGTTATGACAGTCGGACTGGTCGGGGAATTGAGGGAGCACTATACCGACCAATACGGCAAACAGCAGGTGCAGACCGTATGGGATAGCCTTACCGTACAAGGCGTAGGCAACGACAGCGTGTTGTACGACAACAGTAAAGCCGTGGACAAAACGACACTCCCTCTGCGCCATGATGCCGATAGTACGGTCTATACATTGACCTATCATGGGCTGACCGATACGCTGACCACGCACTACAGCAGCAATCAGATTTTTGTCAGCATGGAATGTGGCTGCGCTTATCACCACGCCATCTCGCACATTGACCATACACGCCATTGGATTGATTCGATTGACGTGGTAAATGATGCCATAACGCGTGAAGGAAAAACCAATATTCATTTTATTCGGGAACACCGATGAGACGTCTTATTTTCATATTACCTCTGTTATTATCCATAACTGCCGTCAATGCCAAAGTACACGTGCCTGATAGCGTTATGCACAAAGACGGATTATACGTGGATAATATGAAGATATATAGCGATTCCGCTATCTTCCAGGGGGTAAACCTGAAATTGGACATCTTAAATCCTATTATTTATAACATCAGTTCCAAAGGCGAATTTCAAACCTTTGAGATGGCACTCAACGTGCGTCTTAAAAATCGTTTCTACCCCACTTTGGAGATGGGTTATGCCAAGGGACAATTAGGTGCACTGGACGCTATCTGGAAAGGAGAAGGCGGTTGGGGCACAGTCGGAATGGACATCAACGGACTGAAGAAAAACATTCAGAGCCTAAATGCCCTTGTGGTGGGTGTGCGCGTGGGCGTGGCTATGCAGCAATACGACCTCAAGAATATACCTGACCAGGACGGTTATTGGCCCTCTCCCGCTGCCGATTTCACCAATCTCAAACGAACGGAATGTTGGGGTGAAGTGGTGGGCGGTTGCCAAGTCAATGTGTGTAGCGGACTGATGATGGGCTGGTATGTACGTCTTAAACTTCTCTTCACTCGCAAAGCCGGTGACAACCCAACTCCTTACTACGTGCCGGGCTTCGGATATAGGTCTAATACACAATGGGGGGTCAATTATTACATTGGTTGGAAATTTTAATCGAATCCTTGTTTGATAGATATGAAACACACAACAAACATAATGAACCGGGCAGCCGATAATATACGTATTCTTGCCGCTGCTATGGTAGAAAAAGCTAAAAGCGGTCACCCGGGTGGAGCCATGGGAGGTGCCGACTTTATTAACGTTCTCTTTTCTGAATTTTTAGTTTATGACCCTGAGAATCCTGCGTGGGAGGCTCGCGACCGTTTCTTCTTGGACCCCGGCCACATGGCACCCATGCTGTATGGGCAGTTATGCCTTGCCGGCAAATATACCACCGACGAATTGCAAACCCTGCGTCAGTGGCAAAGTGTCGTCCCCGGCCACCCCGAACGCAATATATACCGTGGCATTGAGAACACCAGCGGGCCTTTAGGGCAGGGACACACCTATGCTGTCGGAGCTGCCATAGCCGCCAAATGGTTTAACGCACGCTTCGGGGCGGTGCACAACCCCACTATCTATACGTTCATATCCGACGGAGGCATACAGGAAGAAATATCACAAGGAGCCGGACGATTGGCAGGACACCTCGGATTGGATAATCTGATTATGTTCTACGATAGCAACGATATCCAACTCTCTACCAAATGCAGCGTTGTAACGTCCGAAGACGTGGTGCGTAAATACAAAGCGTGGAACTGGTTCGTACAAGAGATTCCCGGCAACGACCCCGACGCTATACGTGAAGCACTGCTGAAAGCCAAAGAGGAGAACCATCGCCCCAGCATCATCATAGGTCATACCACCATGGGTAAGGGTTGCGTACAAGCCGATGGCTCGTCGTTTGAAAGTCAATGCTCCACACATGGACAACCCATCACCAAAGCCGGTGCCGATTTCGATAAGACAATAACTAACTTGGGCGGAAAAGCCGAACAACCGTTCGCTATATTCCCCGAAGTGGCACAATTGTACGGAGAACGGAAACAGGAACTGCATGAGATATGCAGCAGCCTCTATGCCGCCTATCATAATTGGGAACGTCAAAACCCCGTTGACGCACGGCTGTATGAGACATATATGTCCGGAGAAACACCCTGTATCGACTGGAGTAAAATAGAGCAAAAAGCAGGCGCATCGTCACGTGCCGCCAGTGCCACCGTACTCAGTTATTTGGCAGAGAACATAGGCAATATGATTGTTAGTAGTGCGGACCTTAGTAATTCGGACAAGACCGATGGTTTCCTTAAGAAAACAACTGCCATCAAGAAAGACGATTTCTCCGGTCAGTTCCTGCAAGCCGGAGTTAGCGAACTCACTATGGCTTGCATTATGATTGGTATGGCGCTTCATGGAGGTATCATTCCTGCTTGCGGCACATTCTTTGTCTTCAGCGATTATATGAAACCTGCCGTCCGAATGGCTGCCCTGATGGAAATACCCGTTATCTTCATCTGGAGCCACGATGCTTTCCGCGTGGGTGAAGACGGTCCTACCCACGAACCGGTGGAGCAAGAGGCACAAATACGGCTGATGGAGAAACTCAAGAACCACAGCGGCAAAAATAGTATGTTAGTACTGCGCCCTGCCGATGCCGAAGAAACAACAATGGCTTGGCGTACAGCCATTGAGAACACACAAACACCTTCGGCACTTATCTTAAGCCGACAAGATATACCCGCCGTACCCAACACCTGTTTGGACGGATTCCGCAAAGGAGCCTATATCGTATCACAGGACGAGAATCCTCAAATAGTCTTAATCGCCTCCGGTAGCGAAGTGGCTACGTTGATGGCAGGTGCTGAACTGCTACGTAAAGACGGGGTTCGCCTGCAAGTAGTTAGTGCCCCGTCCGAAGGACTATTCCGTCAGCAGAGCAAGGAATATCAAAACATCGTACTGCCTAAAGGTATCAAACGGTTCGGACTGACTGCCGGACTGCCTTGCACACTGGAAAGTCTCGTAGGCGAAAACGGTGCTATCTGGGGGTTAGAGAGCTTTGGTTTCTCCGCACCCTATAAAGTACTGGACGAACAACTTGGCTTTACCGCACAAAATGTCTATACACAAGTCAAAAAATTGCTATAATGGATTATAATTTCAAAGAGATTGAACAACAATGGCAATCGGAATGGGACAAAGCCGGTGCCTACAAAGTAAGTAACAAGAGCAGTAAAAAGCCCTTCTATGTCTTAGACATGTTCCCCTACCCCAGCGGAGCCGGTTTGCACGTAGGACACCCTCTCGGCTACATAGCCAGCGACATCTATGCTCGTTACAAACGCTTGCAGGGATTTAACGTCCTGCACCCAATGGGCTTTGACTCATACGGACTGCCCGCTGAGCAATATGCTATTCAAACCGGACAACACCCGGAAGTGACCACCATGAAGAATATAGCCCGCTATATTGAGCAACTCAAGAAAATAGGTTTCTGCTACGACTGGGATCGTGAAGTAAAGACCTGCGACCCCGATTTCTACAAGTGGACACAATGGGCTTTTATTCAGATATTCAACTCGTACTACGATACGGCTTTGCAGAAAGCACGTCCTATCTCCGAACTCATACATAAATGGGAACAAACCGACCCTACTTGGGCTACGCTGACCGAGAAAGAGCAACAGGAACGACTGATGAACTATCGTATCGCATACCTGAGCGACACCAAAGTGAATTGGTGCCCGCAACTCGGTACCGTCTTAGCCAACGACGAGGTATCCGAAGGACTGTCCGTTCGTGGAGGATTCCCCGTGGAACAGCGTATCATGCGTCAATGGAGCCTGCGCGTCAGCGCATACGCCGGACGACTGCTCGAAGGATTAGACCGTATCGACTGGACCGAGTCTCTTAAAGAAACACAACGTAACTGGATCGGACGCTCCGAAGGAGCCGAGATGCAGTTCAAGATAAAAGGACAAGACGAACCCTTCACCATCTTCACCACACGCGCCGATACCGTCTATGGTGTCACGTTCATGGTTCTCGCTCCCGAATCGGAATATGTGGCTCGCGTCGTTACAACCGACCATCAAGCCGAAGTAGGTGCCTACCTCGACCGGTGCAAACACCGTACCGAACGCGAACGTATAGCCGACCGCAAAGTGACAGGTGTCTTCACCGGCTCGTATGCCATCAACCCACTAACCAATGCCGAGATACCTATTTATATATCCGACTATGTACTTGCCGGCTACGGCACCGGGGCTATCATGGCTGTTCCTGCACACGATAGTCGCGACTATGCGTTTGCCAAACATTTCAACCTGCCTATCATACCGCTTATTGAGGGTGCTGATGTCAGCGAGCAGAGCTTTGATGCCAAAGAAGGTACAATGATTAACTCCGGCTTCTTGAATGGATTGCAGGTCAAAGAAGCCATCGCCAAGATGAAGGAATACATCACCAACACAGGCATAGGACGCGTCAAGGTCAATTACCGCCTGCGGGACGCTATCTTCTCACGCCAACGTTATTGGGGCGAACCCTTCCCCGTTTATTACAAAGACGGCATGCCCTATACCGTGGACGAGAAAGACCTGCCCGTCACCCTGCCCGAAGTAAGCGACTTTAAACCTACCGAAGACGGCCGCCCGCCGTTAGGCAATGCCAAAGACTGGACATACAAAGGCTACCCGCTGGAACTCAACACCATGCCCGGCTTTGCCGGCTCCTCGGCTTACTACCTCCGCTATATGGATAACCATAACGACCAAGCCCTTGTCGATAAGGACGTGAATGCCTATTGGAAACAGGTGAACCTGTACATCGGCGGCACCGAACACGCCACAGGACACCTCATCTACAGCCGTTTCTGGAATAAATTCCTCTATGACCTCGGCTATGTATGCGAGGACGAGCCCTTCCAAAAACTTATCAACCAAGGTATGATTCAGGGACGCTCCAACTTTGTCTATCGGTATATAGGCGAAGGAGCTACAGGCAATCTCTATATCTCCTACAACCTTATCAACAACCCCGAATACAAGGACAAGGTGCAGCCTATCCACGTCAATGTCAATATCGTTCACAACGATATACTTGACATCGCTGCTTTCCGTAACTGGATGCCCGAATATAAAAACGCCCAGTTCGTCTATTCGGACGGCACAACCGACAACGACAATCCCTATATCGGCACACCCGCTGAAAAACAGTATATATGCGGCTGGGCGATTGAGAAAATGTCCAAATCGATGTTCAACGTGGTCAATCCGGACGATGTAGTGGAGCAATACGGTGCCGATACGCTTCGTTTGTACGAGATGTTCCTTGGTCCGTTGGAAATGTCCAAACCTTGGGATACCAACGGCATAGACGGCGTACATCGTTTCCTGCGTAAACTTTGGAACATGTACGAAAACCTGTCCGATGACCAACCTACACGCGACGAATTGCGGAGCCTGCATAAACTGATTAAGAAAATAACGTGGGATATTGAGAACTTCTCGTTCAACACCTCTATTCCTGCCTTTATGATAGCGCAGAACGAACTGTCGGCACTCCGTTGCAACAAACGTGCCGTACTGCGTTCCATAGCCGTTCTTATCACCCCCTATGCACCGCATATAGCCGAGGCAATGTGGCACCGTTGTGGCGAACAATCGTTCGTTATTGATGCCCAATGGCCCGTATGCGACGAATCATACCTGACGGAAGATAATATCAAATATCCTGTCCAGTTCAACGGTAAGGTTAAGTTTACCGTCGAAATGCCCAAAACAGCCGACAAGGACGACGTGGAGAAAGCAGTCTTGGAGCATGCCGATACGGCACGCATCCTCAACGGTGCTGCTCCCAAAAAAGTTATTGTCGTTCCCGGCAGAATAGTCAATATAGTTATGTAATGAAAATAGCATAGTTCTCTAATATGACCAACGCCACTCCTTATAAGACTTTGTCCGTCTTAATGCCGGCATATAATGAGGAAAAAACGATTTCCCTCATCCTTGGTCAATTGGTCACTGTTGCTCGTGACCCGTCTCTCATGCACCGGTTAACGATGGAGATTGTCGTGGTCAATGACGGTTCCGAAGATACTACGGAAGAGCAGGTTCTTGCGTTCAAAGAGGCGAATACGGATATTCCTGTACGCTATATCAAGCAGACCAACCAAGGAAAAGGTGCCGCTATACGCAAAGCCCTGCAGGAAGCTACAGGAGATATCTTTGTTGTGCAGGACGCCGATTTGGAATATCGGGCAAAAGATTTATCCACATTGCTGCCTTATATTCTGGAGAGTGAATACGAGGTGGTTTACGGGAGTCGCTTCTTAAATCACAATAATAAACCTTCGTATAACAGTTTCTATCATGGCGGACGAATAGTGTCCCTGTTTGCCAATTTGCTCTACGGCACTCACCTCACGGATGAATCTACTTGCTATAAGATGTTTACCCGTCGTGCAGCCGAATCGATTACCCTCCGTTGCACCGGATTTGAATTCTGTCCCGAGTTTACAGCCAAAGTCTCCAAATTAGGTTATTCCATCCGGGAGGTACCTGTTCACTATTTTCCCCGCTCTTTTGAGGAAGGAAAGAAAATCAAATGGAAGGACGGCGTGATAGCGTTGTGGACTTTACTTAAGTATCGTTTTGTTAATTAGGAGTTTATGGTATCTATCAAATCTATATTATCCTCTCGTAGTACGATGACCCTCGTCCTGCTCGTTATAGTAGGTGCGGTGTTCTTTGTCAACTACCATCGTATTTTTGACGAAAAGCCCGATCTCAACGGGGATAATATCTATTACTTCTCTTTGGCGCAATCGTTATATGAGGGCACAGGTTATTCCAATACTATGGGTCCGGAGTTAACGCCACATATGCATTTTCCTCCCGGGTATCCGGTTTTTATGTCTATGTTGATGCACATCTGGCCGGATAATATCCACGCGATGAAGGTAGCCAACGGGGTATTGCTGTTCTTGGGTTTGCTTATTCTCTTCTACCTCATTGTGCAAGCCACTTCGAGCAGTCTTTTGGCGGCTGCCGTCTGTATTTTGTCATCTTGTCATGCTGAATTGCTCCGTTGGGCGACCATGATGATGAGCGAGATGTTGTATTTCTTTATCACGATGGCAGTCATCTTCATCTTCACGCTCATTGATTATAGGCAGCTCTTCACCCGATCCGCGTGGAAGCAGTGGGTGTATCTCGTCATCGGTTTGATTTTGATTGCCTACACCTATTTTGTCCGTACGATGGGTATATCGCTCATTTTGGCGGCTTGTATTTGGGCACTCTCTTTTGCCGTGGTCTTCCTAATCAAGGGCTTGAAAAGCAAGACTTATGAATGGCCCCTTATAACTAAATATGCCATTGTCGGAATCCTTATTTTAGGTTCGTTTATGATAGCTAAGACAGCTTGGGGTATCCGTAATGAAAAGGTCGTTCCCGGGTTTCAATCGGACTATATAGGAGATTTTCTGAAAAAGCCGGAAGGAGAAAAAATGACTACCTTCAACGATTGGGCAGACCGTGTCAAGAACAATACCAAATTGTATATTACCTACGATATTCCGAATGCAGTCTTGGGTAATACAAAAATGACCACCTCCGGTCGTTGGGTGTTAGGTATATCGCTCCTTGTACTCGTTATCTACGGTTTGGCACGTTTGGGAGCGATTGGTTACTTTATGTTGCTCTTTGTGGGAATCACTTTTGCCGTTCTTATGGTTTGGCCCGAACAGTATGCCGGTATACGCTATTTCGTTGCCACGATACCGCTCTTACTTTTAGGTCTATGCAGCAGTATTTACGATTTGGTTCAAACGGACAGCCATTCCAAATGGAAGAAACAATGGAAGTTCATTTCAATAATAGGAGTACTGATATTATTAGGCATTCTGATTCCGCGCTATATCAAGGCGCAAACCTATTACCGTCAAGTTGCCAAGTCCGAGTGTTGGCAGCCCATTACCAGTCCGTCCCGGAAGCAATACATTGAAGCAGCAGAATGGTGTAAGAAGAACCTTCCCGAAGAATCGGTAGTGATGTGTCGCAAACCGGAAATTTTCTATTATTACTCCCAAGGATTGCACACAATCGGTTTCCCGCAATATGCCACTATTGACGAAGTAATGACTTTGCTGGAAAAGAAACAGCCGGATTATGTGCTCATCGATTGGAGGTTTAAGCATGCCTTTGCAACCCTTTACCCCGCTATT
>JAKSMY010000016.1 GCA_024400275.1 Paludibacteraceae bacterium
TCTTTACCGAGTTCTTGTTAGCACCTACGGTACCGTCAGCACCCAAGCCGTAGAATTTAGCCTGGAACATGCCCTTTCCTCCCATAGCGATTTCTTCGCCGACAGGCAGAGATGTGAAGGTTACATCGTCGTTGATACCCACGGTGAAGTGGTTCTTGGGCTCATTCATTGCCAAATTAGCATATACAGCCAACATTTGAGCAGGAGTAGTATCGTTGCTACCCAAGCCGTAGCGACCGCCAACAACGAGGATACTGCCCAAACCAAGTTCTTGCAAAGCATCTTTTACATCGAGATACAGAGGTTCTCCGTTAGCACCCGGCTCTTTGGTACGGTCCAAAACGCAGATACGTTTAACCGATGCAGGCAGAGCCTCTTTCAAGTATTTGAGTGAGAAAGGACGATAGAGATGTACGTTAATCATACCCAGTTTATTGCCCTTGGCAGCCTCGTAGTCAATCACCTCTTTCAAGCACTCGCAGACACTACCCATAGCGATAACGATATTCTCGGCATCGGGGGCACCATAGTAAGTGAATGGACGGTATTTACGGCCGGTAATTTCGGATATTTTGTCCATATAGTCGCTTACGATGTCAGCCACACCATCATAATAGGTGTTGCAACTCTCACGATGCGTGAAGAAGACGTCGGGGTTTTCCGCCATACCCTTCATAGCAGGGCGCATAGGACTCAAAGCACGGTTACGGAACTCTTGCAAAGCCTCCATATCCACCAACGGACGAAGGTCTTCCATATCCATAGCCTCTATTTTCTGATACTCATGACTGGTACGGAAACCGTCAAAGAAATTGAGGAACGGAACACGGCTCTTGATTGTGCTGAGGTGAGCCACACCAGCCAAATCCATTACCTCTTGTACACTGCCTTCTGCTAACATAGCAAAACCGGTTTGACGGCATGCCATCACGTCTTGATGGTCACCGAAGATACACAACACGTGGCTTGCCAGCGTACGAGCAGAAACATGGAATACGGTCGGAATCAGTTCTCCGGCAATCTTGTACATATTCGGAATCATCAGCAACAGACCTTGAGATGCCGTAAAGGTAGTAGTCAAGGCACCTGCATTCAACGAACCGTGTACTGCACCGGCAGCACCGCCTTCAGATTGCATTTCCTGAACTGTTACGGTTTCTCCGAACATGTTCTTGCGGCCAACAGCCGCCCACTCGTCTACGTTCTCTGCCATAGGCGACGACGGAGTGATGGGATAAATAGCAGCAACCTCAGTAAACATGTAAGCTACATGCGCTGCTGCCGCATTACCATCACAAGTCATGAATTTTTTTTCTTTCATCTTGTTTGTACTTTTGTTATTGTTGTTTAAGAATAGTTCCAGTTTTCTAGGATAACTAGTCTACCAGGAATTTGCTAATATAAGAATCCAAATAACCACAAAGGTATCTGTTTACCCTTGCCTATCTCCATATCGGCAATAGCGGCATAGCGGAAGCCGGGATTTTTAGGGGTATGTGCCAACACGTCAAAGCGTGTCTTCTTATCCACCAAGAACGATGCCGTCTCGCACGCATTCAGTTTGTGAATACCATGCAGGGCACTGTAGAAGAACGTTTCTGCAATAGCCTGGTCATCGGGCTGACGCGTAGGAAGCATATAACACAGATTGGTGTTTTGCATATAGATACGGGAAGGTTTCATCGGGAACTGTTTGCCCTCCACATAGAGCAAATTCAGCAATCGAGCATCCTTGAGGTATTTGATGTAGTTGATGATTGTGGAACGGCTGGTGTCCGTAGCCTCTGCCAATCGACTGATATTCAATCCGCACGGCACTTCCTCCATCAGTTTGAACAGCAAATTCTTAATACGGTTCAGGTAAGCCACTTCTATCTTATTCACCAGCAGGACATCTACCTCTATCATCATGTTCATCAGTTTGAGCACCTTATCCGAGTAGTTCCACTCTGCGGGTTCATGGGGATAATAACCCTGCTCCAGATATTCTTTGAAGAACCATAGCGGTTTGACACGGTTACAGATACGTGCAGCTATTTCCTCGTGATTCTTCAGCAATTCTTCCAATGTGTAAGAGCGCAATTGTCCGCCCGTTTTAATATTCAGGTATTCACGGAAACTATAGCCCCGCAGGTTATACATTTTAACAATATGTCCGATATCCGAATTCCCCTCTATCAGCCGCATAACCGGTGATGCAGAAAAAACAATACGCAAATTGGTATAGTGGAAGAAACAATCACGCAATTCTTTAGACCAATTGGGGTACTTAAATACTTGGTCCAGCAACAACGTTCTGCCGCCTTCTTTCACGAACTTACCGGCGAACTCATATAGAGAATGCTCCGTGAAATAGAAATTGTTAAAATTCACATATAAGATTTCTCGGCGTTTTTCCGGCTCCAATTCCGCCATCTCCTTGGCATAACTCAACAGAAAGTCTGTTTTGCCTACGCCACGACCACCCTTGATGGCAATCAAGCGGTCTTTCCAATTGATTTCGTCCATCAGTTGGCGGCGAATGGGCACATGGACATGCTCTACCAGATAGTCATGGGCTTTGTAAAAGTTCTCTAACATACCTAATTTTTGCTGTTTTTCTCAATCACGCTGCAAAGATACAAAAAAAAAACGGAAATTGCAAACTCGACTTGACATTTTTTTCAAAAAAATGCTATTCGTGTCTCTAAACATACCAAAAAGCCGGCTCAATCGAGTCGGCTTTTACACACATTGAGCAATTTATTTGGAAATTGCGCCGCTTGGGCAGACATCCGCACATGTGCCGCATTCAACACAAATGTCCGGATCAATGCTGTAATGATCGCCTTCGGAAATAGCTCCCATCGGGCACTCATCTTTACAGGTGCCACAGGCGATACAATCTTCAGAAATTTTATAAGCCATAATCGTGTTCGGCACCAAATTCGCAAGGACTGATACTGCTATGTTCAATCAGCGGGCGATTTGGGCCTCCACTCTCCCCATACGAACAAGTTCTTTGGGGACCCCGTTATTATTTAGAGTGGAGGGGTTGGGTTGATAATGTTATAATTCGAGTGCAAAGGTACACTTTTTTTTTGATATACGCAAATCTTTTGTTTATTTTTTTCCTTTCAAGGCAGCCAAGAGTTTTTGGTTAGGTCCTGTTAAATCTTTGTCTGTCAGTCCTTTCTGTTTGGCAAAGGTTGTCCAGTTCTTTGCACCTTTTTCTTTGACGGGCAATCCCAGTTGCAAGAAGTGGCAGTAGGCTATACCCAGCGCGTCGGTGGCATCTAATTTCTTCGGCATCTGCTCATCGGGTATTTTGAGGAAGTGCTGCAACATACCTGCCACCTGTTCTTTGGAAGAGTGTCCGTTGCCGGTTATTGCCATTTTGATTTTCAGCGGGCTATATTCGTTGATAGGAAGGTCCTTGCTCAATGCGGCAGCGATTGCTACGCCTTGGGCGTGCACGATTTTAATCATCGTCTGCGGGTTCTTATCCACAAACTGCGTTTCAATCGCCAACTCGGTCGGGTGGTATTGGTCAATCAGTTCCTGCAAGAAGAAAAATTCCTGCTGCAAACGTGCATATTGGTCTTCTGTTTTATGCACATCTTTGATACCGAACGTGATTATTTCCGTTTTCTGTCCGACAGTATGCAGCAAAGCATATCCCATAAATAGTGTGCCCGGATCCACACCAAGAATAATATGTTCTTTTACCAGTTTATCAATCATAGTTGTTCCTTATGTAGGTTAATCCTCCTCCACCAAGTAAATATCCTCATTGTCCTTGTGCATAAGATATTTCTCACGGGCATATTTCTCCAAACTGTCGATATGCTGCAAACTATTCAGTTTATTGTGAGCATTTATGATAGCCTGTTCCGACGCTTCTATTTCCTGTTGCGTTTGGTGAATCTGGTGCCCCCGTTTAATATCGTTCATCAAACTCTGTTCACCTACGAAAAGAAAGATTACGGCAAAAATCAGCAGAGTAAGCACATATTTATTCAGCACGTAGGTACGAATACCTAACCAAATCTGTTTCCAATCCATTTGTTTCATAATATTATTGATTATTGCCATTTGATTTGGTTGATTAACGATACGAAATAATCGTTGGACCATATTTCTAATTCTCGTTTATCCATAATGAATGGGAGCACGTCTATCTTAACATCCCCTATGTTGGTATTTTGCAACTTATCATGTAATAATGTTGCAAAGTCTTCAAACATCATATCCTCCTCTGTGAACTCCAAGATACGATCATGCAGATGCTGCCAATTCAAAGGGATACGATGACGTACATACCATTCAAAGTCGTACCAGTCACGTCCCTTTACACGTGTTTTCCACTGACGGAACGTGAGTGCGTGTACTTTTCCTGCAAATAAATACGGCAAAGACAAACATTGTACATAGAAAGAGAACGGCAGTAACATAGGCAATTGTTCTGTTTCAAAGCCAAGTGGTGGATTGGTATCTACTTCTATTTTGATTTTTAATGTTTTCTCTGTTTGGAATTTCAAATTATATACATCTGTATTATCCTTTAAGAATGCCGATTCTACTCTACCAAAATTCACCTTGTCTTTCTTCTTGATTTCTATCTCACGCCCCAATGCCTTAGCTTCAGCCACAATGTACGGAAAATAATCCTCAAAACGGAAATTGGGGTTCTTATGAACCAACGTAAAATCCATATCTTCCGAATATCGACCAAGTCCATGGAATAGTCGTAAACATGTGCCACCATAGAAAGCGGCCTCCTTAAAGAAGCCACCTCTATACAGACCGGCTAAAGCAACTTGTTGCATTGTTTCATATAAGGCGTTTCTTTCTCCTAATTCATCCTTCGCCTTATGTTCATTCAGCATTAATTCAAAAATATCATTCATAACTCAACCATTTAATTAGCGTTCTTATTGCCACCGGCTTAGTCGATACCGCTGCAATTTCTCGCAATAAATCAATATTAAAATTATCTAACTCGTCCATATCAAAACGAATATCCTCCTCCAAATATGTCCTCATATCCTTCATGTACCGCAATGAGAGATGTGGGGTAGTTGCCATAAGGTCACATAATGCTTTTTCCTTTGTAGCCATTAAGAAGGCTATATCCTCCGTTTTTTGCATAGTGATTCCCAACCGCATATATTCAGGTGTTACGTGACGATACGTAAAGCACCCAATAGGTGTTTGATATTCGCATGAAGAATGAATAGTCATGGATTGAACCATATAGACCCCCTCCGGTGTCAGACCGTAATAACGTAACGCTGTCAGCATGGATACATACGAAGGTCCATTAAGATGATTCGCTACCAAATAGGTTGCCAATGGTTTTTCCATATCTGCCTGACTACGCACATATAGTCCTTGCTTAAGGCGAATTATTCGTCCTGTCATTTCCAATCTACGTGCTTTTTCCTTAATATCCGAGATATGAGGATACAACGTAGCCAGTTCTGCCAAACCAAATGGAACGCGTCCTATTTTATCTAAAGGTGTCTGCATAAAAGATTATATTTCACTGAATTTTCATAAGCAAAGCGACAAAAAATCGACTTATTTATCAGAATTCGACTGCAAAGGTACAGTTTTTTTTGCACATTTGCAAATATTAGTGCAAAAAAGTTCAGAGTTTAGAGAAGTATTTTAGTTGAAAGTTGAAAGATAAACAAAAAAGAGATCCGAAGACCTCTTTTTCGTTTAAGTAAACTACTCTATTGAGAAAGAATAGAGAAAGTACCCGTTGGGATTAGAAACCCAATACGTTGATAACTTTGTTACCTTGTTTGATATACATTTGGCCATTGATGATATATGTACCATCAGCGTCGAGAGCAGCTTCAATTGCTTCCATGCCGGTAATACTTGATTTAGCTACATTCAATGTCAATGTCTCGTCATCTACAACAGTCAAAGTAACAGTAACTTTGTCACCTTCTGCAACACCTTCTGCAATAGTCAATGCGGGATCATCAGCAGGATACCAACCTTGCTTGATAGGATTCGTGTCGGCAGTCACATTAAAGCCGTTACTTATCCAACTTTCTATATCAACTGCGAACACTCCGTCAGAAACTTTTGTCATCTCTACGAATTCCCAATTAGTAGCTGCTGTTTTAATCTGCCATGCGTTATAATCTTTATAGTGAGGTGTGGGAGCAGGGCAACCCTTCCAGAAATACATGCTCCAATCATCATTCACAGTAGTACCTTCTGCTGGGAAGTGAAGATCAGCCATACCACTTCCTTCACTCTGCATAACTTCTACATCCCATGAATTACCAGCTCTATATTTGTAAGCAGTGCCTCGTTTTGCAATAATGGTTGCCGAATAAACACCAGCTTCAACAAGTGTCATATCAGTACCTGCCCAATTATCAAATTCTCCAATGACTTTAACTTGATTGGCATAAGAAGCAATCTCATCACAAAACTCCGGAAGTTTCACCGTAACCGTAAACTCAACTTCTTCGCCAGCGGGTTGACATGTTTGCCAACGATATTTAGCAGGGTCACTCCAATCGTGAATAATCTCGGCATCTGTTCCAAGATGAAAGTCACCGCCACCATTGATAACAGCCCATTCACCTTTCTCATTTAATTCTTCAACTTGATTTCCCCATCCTTCACCAGCTTTAATTTTATATGCAATACCAGGAAGTTGATCTTTCATTGTAAAGTAATAGTATACTCTTCCATCTTGATCCACATCAAAATCCATTGAATGATTAATGTCTACCCAATTATCAAAACCACCACCAATTGTAACATCTTCTACGTATTCACATTCAGGTATATAGACCTTAATTGTGTAATCCTTAGTTTCAGAGCATGGGACATTATGTGCTTTCCAATAAGTACAATAGTAAATATATGCTCCAGCCGTTTTATAGTGCAAACCACATTCTGCGCCACCGAGTTCTTCTTGAATATCCAAATCCGCACCAGCAGCATTTGCTTTCACCCATGCGTCTTTTGGACCACATTGGAAATCCCAAGAAAAAGAGCCATCGGTTTTCAATTGAACCGGTTTAAATTTTTTGTCAGCACCTGCGGCATCTGGAGCAACGGCAGCAACATACCAACCATCAAATCCTTCCAAAGGACGCATTTTTACAGTAGCTTCTGAGTTTTCATTCCAATCATTGTAATCACCCATTAGAATGACATCATTACATACTTGTTCATCGAAATAAACACATAAAACAACATTAGCAGAAGGATCAAAACTACTCAGATTCGATGGATTCGGAACAGTCGAACGATCTGCAAGCACACTTGCGCTCATAAGAGCAACAATGCAAAATGAAAATAGTTTTTTCATAAGAAAATAGATTAATTGTTAATATTATTAATGCAATTGAATTGCTTGTCTAAACAAGCCAATCAATGCACTTTTTAGTCCGTAAACGAATATCCGTCTCCATAAGGAGAAGCGAATGGATTATTTTTATCATTCATTACATCAGTTCTAAAATTAGGATTTGCCATTTTGTCCTCAGATGGGATTGGGAACCAATTCCAATGCTCATCAGAACCAGATACGAAAGGAGCATTATCATTTGTCTGCAAACGTCCCTCCCAATTGTATTGATATTGGTCAGATTGCGGTCCATAAAAACGCCCGAACCTTATCAAATCAATACGACGTCGTCCTTCAAAGAAAAACTCACGACACCATTCATCTAACAACGTCTCTTCATCCAATTCTACAAGATCTCCTGCATTAGCACGCTTTCTAATTGTATTATTTATAAGATCTTTTGCCTCTCCTATATTACCTTGTCTAAACATCGCTTCTGCCTTAATCAAATATGCCTCCGCCACACGGAACAAAGGAATATCGTTATCCGGCCATGTAGCGTCCTGACGAGGCGACAAAGAAGGCAAAGAGGCTGTGGAATACACCGCTGTAAATTTTGGGGCTGCCCAACAATCATAAAAATATTTTGTATCATCGTGCGTTTGATTGCCACTCAATCCAAATTCTTTTTTATCTGTTCCAGGAGCATACGAACACATGATGGCCCTATCATCACCTAAGCGAGCAGGCATGTGATACTCGTCCAATTTAATTGCTTTAGCTTCCGAACGGCTCAAACCCGCTGTTTTTAAGAACTTATCCACCATCGTTGGTGAAGTACGTATACAATTCCATTGCTCCTCTGTTCCCCATGCAGTCATACCTTTATCACGCATAGCAGAAACTAGCATCATTCCACCATAGGAACGACAATAAACACCATCTTGGTATATCAACAATGGGAATTCTTTAGCAACATCTGGACGATTATTATCTCCCATAAACAACTGTTGATATGTGGAATAAACGAAATCAGAATCAGTTGGTAATGCAGGACCAGTGAATAAATTGTAGTTCGAATTGTTTATAACCATATCTGCCATATCCGCTGCTCTTTTCCAAGTTTCATTCGAGTTAGCAGTCCATGTAGGATTGTACTTGTTGTAAACATCAGCATTTAGATATACACGAGCCAATAAAAGTTGTGCAGCACATTTATCCACTCTATACAAAGACAAACGTTTCTCCGGTAATTCGCCAATCAATTCATTTAACTCAGACACCAACCACTTATAAATCTCATGACGCGGTTTGAAATGTGGGTAATCAGACGATTCACTAATACAAAAAGGCGCGTACAAGAACATATCCATAATGTAAAAATAATGAAGCGCACGTAAGAAACGAACCTCTGCCATACAATATTTTTCATCTTGAGTGCTTGTAGATGCGTTTGAAATATAATGGTTGTAGTATTTTACGTCTATGTTCATACGCGTATATATGCCGCGCACCATAGCATTATTACCCGTCCATGAAGTTGAACGAATCTGAATAGACTCTTCGTCGTCATGAATCCACCATGCTTCATCTGTCGTTAAATCATTGCAATACCAAGCGGTACGGTAAAAAGACGAAGTACCAGCATCCATATCCTCCACATCAGAATCTTCCGTTGGAAGAGATTGTCCAATCAGACCAAGAGTAGCATAACACTTCGTAAACATTCGTTGTTGGTTGAACGAAGTAGAGGAATGTGTATCAATCGGCTTTGTATTCAAGTCATCTACACACGCAGTCAAAGAGAAAGCAGCTACAGCAAGCAATAAATATTTATTAACGTTTTTCATAATGTTTAATTTTTAGTTGAACGCTGATAATGGATTTTTTAGAATTGTAAGTTGATACCCAAAATAGTAGTCATACAACGAGGATAAATGGTATTGTCTATACCATAAGAACCAATCTCAGGATCCAATCCTGAATATTTGGTAATCACAAAAGGATTGCTGACTGTGCAATATGCACGACCAGACAGTTTGCTATTTTTTGTAGTGAAACTATAGCCTAAAGTAATGTTATCACAACGCAAGAAAGAAGCGTCTTCCAAAAAACGATCCGTTACATCATATTCCGTAAAGGTAGATGGTGTTCCATCTTTATTACAGATAGTCGTAGTGTATGCATCGTTGTAATATGTATCAAATACGGCAGCAGGTAAAGTTTTATAATAACCATCACGCGAGAGAGCTCCTACTGAAACTGTAGCTAAACGAGTAGCTACAACATTATTGAACACATAATTACCAACATTAGCATGGAAAGACATACCAAGGTCGAATCCATAGAATTGGAATTTCATTTGGAAGCCCATTGTAACAGGGGCAATTGGAGATTTTCTCAACAGCACTTGGTCAGCTGTATTGATTTCTCCATCATGGTTAGCATCTACAATATACCAATATTTTTTGCCTTCTTCTGTGTAAGCAGACTGGGTCTGATACAAGAAGAACGAATTTGTTGCATATCCAACGGCATATTTTGTGATATGTTTACCTCCAATACCGGATCCAGCAGTTCCATTGCCGTCAATCATGTCATCTTCACCATTGATTTTGGTAATTTTATTTTCGTTCCATGTTACATTGCACCCAAAGTCCCACTTGAATTTTTTGCCATAGTCTAAGATGACAGCATTTAAGGAGACCTCCACACCTTGGTTGGTCAAAGAACCGACATTAGACATCACATGCTTGCGGAAATTGGTCCCCATAGCCACGGTAACATTATTCAACAAGTCAGTGGTTTTACGATAGTAATAGTCAACACTACCACTGATTCGATTATTCAAGAAACCAAAATCTAAACCTACATTGTATGTCGTTGTTTTCTCCCAAGTCAATTTGTCATTATAAGCATTTGGACGATCACTGACATAAAGCATATTGCTATCCTTGTCAAACACTTGCGGAACAATTTTACTATTCATATCTTCAACAGCCCAATTGTCAATACCAACCGGATAATATGAAACGTGTCCGGATGTCTGAGTATAAGATGGTAAATGTGAATAATCTCCGATACCTTCTTGTTGACCGGTGATACCATAACCAAGACGCAGTTTCAAGTCATTACAGATATTTTGGTCCGGCATAAAGGTTTCCTTAATCTTCCAACCCACAGCCACAGATGGGAATACGCCCCAACGGTGGTTTTTGGAGAAACGAGACGAACCATCACCACGAATGGTAGCGGTAATCATCAATTGATTCCAACCCACATAATTCAAACGTCCAAAGAAAGAAACCAAATAGTTTTCACCTTTACCTTCGCCAACCTGTGCATAAGCAGGTTGCCCTGGCCATTGAATATTAGTCAACGGATAATATCCAGCTCCTGATTTGTTATACTCATTGTAAAAGTGTTGCCATTCGTAACCAGCCATGATGTCGAAGTGCTGACGAGCCTCTTCCCAATCATGACCATACTGTGCGTAGCAGTTGAATTGTAAATTATACTTCATTTTCTTTTCCCATCCATGCCATCCAGTGTAATGGCTTGCAGACCCCAAAACGCTATTATCTGAATTGGTACGACCAAATGAATAATCGGCACCAAAATTAGCGTGCAACTGCAAATCTTCAAAGCCATGCACTTTATAATTGGCTTCTATGTTTCCAACAAACGACCCTGCATTTGAACGACTATCTTGATGCTTGAATTGAGCGAGTGGATTTGCAGACGAACGCAGAGAATACATCCAACCATAATCATCATACGGGCCAGCAGCATTTGTAGAAGACGAAAGAGGTTGAAAATAGCCATCCCAATGTTCATCTAACTCTTTCTTTGTTATATCAGGAACCTGTTGACCAAATATGTTTGTTAAATTACCATCCGAATATATTGGACGAGTAGGATCCATATCAAGCGCTGCACCAGAAACCCCCGGTTCAAAATGATTATATATGTACATTCCCTTGGCATTGATATTGAATGTCAAATGCTTATCCAAGAAAGAAGGACTTAAATTTAAGTTAGCCGTAACACGCTGCATTTGGGAGGTTTTCACAGTTCCATTATCGAGTGTATAACCAATTGATGCACGATAGGGCATATCGCAGTTTTTATCCTTGAAGCCACCAGTCAGCGATATATTATGATCAGTAGAAACTGATGTACGGAAAATTTGATCGTACCAATTAACGTCATCATTCATCAGATACTTATTATCCGCCATTGACTGTCCCGATGTGATAGCATAAGCACGAATTTCATCAGCAGTAAGAACTTGCATCTTATTTACAAGCGTACCTATGCTTATACTACCATCGTAAGAGACTTTCATCTTGGAGCCCGATGCACCTTTTTTGGTAGTAATGATGATGACACCGTTTGATGCACGGCTACCATAGATGGCAGTTGCAGAAGCGTCTTTGAGAACAGTAAATGTTTCAATATCGTTCGGGTTAATCATAGATAACGGGTTAGACACACCTTGAATACCATTGTTGTCCATAGCCAATCCATCAATAACGATAAGCGGGTCATTGCTGGCATTCAAAGACGAGCCACCACGAATACGAATTTCTGCTTTGGCACCAGGAGCACCACTATTAGAAATCACATTCACACCGGCGATTTTACCTTGTAACATATCCGTTGCCGTGACTTGCACTCCCTTGTTCATATCATCGGGTTTGATAGCCGTAACGGAACCGGTAGCATCGTTTTTCTTGACGGTACCATAACCAACGACCACAACATCTTCCAACACTTCAGTATCTTCGTACATAGATACTTTCATGGCTGCTTTGGCAGGTAATTCGAGTGATTTATATCCGATATACGAGATTTGTAGAATAGCACCCGACTGCACAGTAATCGCAAAATTACCATCAAAGTCGGTAATGGTACCATTGGTAGTACCTTTTTCTACTATGTTGGCACCAATAATTGGTTCACCATTTGTGCCGTCTATAACAACACCTGTAATACTTTGGGCATAAATAGCCGTGCAGCCAAAAGTCAACATACTCAGAACTGCCACAAAGAAATTGTTTTTCATTATATTGTATTTCATTGACATAACGATTTACTGATTGATACTATTATTTTACAAAATGGTGTTTAAGTCCATTGAGAGTTGCCTCATCTCCTTTGTACACTTGAGTTAACGAGAATATCAACGTTGTATCAGCCACAGACCGATCAAAGACATCCTCCTTAACACCTTTAGTGGTTTTCCAATATGTCCACGTCAGGTTACCACGAGCAATAATATCGAAAGACATTGAGCTAACAAGACTACCAACACACCAACCTGTGATGTTGAATTGGAACAACGAATCCACTGCATTTGCTTGCGGAGCAGTCGGGTTCAAATAATGAGCCGAGTCTTGTTCAAAATAGTGGTAGTAATAAACACCCGAATGTATTAAATCATCAAGGTCAAAATGGAACTGACTGGTTGTTGTTTTAGCATCTGCCAAATATGTAGGAACAAGACGTTGTTCAACCTTTTCTGTCCCTATATAAAAAACGCATAGGAATTTATCACCTTTCTTTGCAGTAGTAACTTTAATTGTATCAGGAACCTTTTTTTGATATGTCTCATTAAACCACCTAATTGTGTCTCTAACCCACGGCTGAGCAAAATATTCCTTCTTGGCAGCAATCTCCTCTGTGGTCAGATAACTATCATTCCCTTTCGCTTGATTCCATTCCAAATATTTCACCATTTGGACTTGTATATCCTGGAAAACAACAGAATCTGAACGTTCCCAATTTGTGTTCGAAAAATCAGAGTAGATACTTTTCGTGGAAGATATTTTATTCGATTTCACAAAAAGAGAATCTCCAAAGAACAACGTAAGCGAACTCCATTTGGGATTTTTGACTACGCCATTCTGCAAATTAATAGACATTGAGATGTAAGCATTGTGGTCAATAAATCCACCTCTAGACCATGTCAATGGCATTTCCGAAAATTCTTGAGGGATAGCATTCCCAGATTTAAAATACGAGAAATTGCCTTGACCTTCTTTTAACAACGCATATTCCATAATCGTAGATTGCAAATTAACAGTATCAACAGCAATCCACGAATACGTACCAACGATATTGTTATCCATCGAAGGCGTGATTACACCCATTACATCGTATTTTTTTCTACAAGACGACATAATGGCTATTACAAGCATTGTACAAAATAGTAGTTTTCTTTTCATTGTTATTAGAGTTTTAGTTATTATTTGCTTGTTTTATTTTACCAAATATCAATATGATAGCAATTTTTGTTATTCTGTATCATTTTGATACTTTGTGCGCTGATTTTACCGTTCGTTCACCCTTCGTTCACCGTTCGTTGCGAGTCCGTTCACCCCTTCAGTAACGTTTTGTTCGGAAAAAGCGAAAGATGTTATCAAAATGCTATTTCTCCTTAATCAACATCACGCTGACAGCACCCAAAGCCAATAACACACCGGCAACAACCAGCATACCGACTTGGACACCTCCACATATATATTTAAGGAGTACACCACCCAACAAGGCTGCCACAATCTGCGGTAAACAAATCGTGCAGTTAAACAAGCCCAAGTAATAGCCCATATTCTCACCCTTGAGCGAATTAGTCAAGATAGTAAACGGCAAAGCCAACATAGCAGCCCATGCAGCACCTATCAACAAATAACTAATCCACAAGACATAAGGATTGCTGACCCACAAGGTAGAAACAAAGCCCAACGCGCCGACCAACAACGAAATGGCATACGCACCTTTGTTATTAAAGTGTTTTTCCAACAGAGGAAGCACCATTGCCCAAAGGAGCGATCCAACCGCCTGAACGCAGAAGACGACACCCACCCAGTTACCAGCAGTCTGGAACGCCTCAGAAGCCGAGTTCAAACCGTCCCAGCCGTAACATTGTGTGGCAATAGCACCATTGCTGTATGTCCACATATACATAAAAGCAGCCCAGCAGAAGAACTGCACCAAACCCACCGTCCAGAAAGCAGAAGGAGCGTTTATCAAAAGGCTAATAAAAGTGGGCTCCTCTTTGGATACTCTTTGGTCTATATCCGAACTCTCGTTTGGCGAAGGCAGTCCATGAAAAGCCGCATACTCCTCCGGATTCATTTCCTTGACCGTAGCGAAAGTATATAAAACGCACAGAATAAGAATAGCCGCGCCTACGTAGAAACTCCATTTAACACTATCCGGAATAACACCTTCGGCAGCCGTATTGGCAATACCAATCCACGTAAAGAAAATAGGGAAGATATATCCGCAAATGGAACCGGCGTTGCACAAAGCGGACTGAATAGCGTAAGCCGTACCTTTCTGCTTCTCGTTGACCATATCGCCCACCATCATCTTAAACGGTTGCATGGCGATATTGATAGAGGTATCTAAGAACATAAGCGAGAACAAGCCAAACCACATGGCCGCATTCAATCCGAGGAAAACACTCTGTGCGAATGTAAAGTTACCCGCATTGGGCAGCAATGCCATTACAGCAACAGCAATTAGCGCACCTACGATAAGGTAAGGCATACGGCGACCGAGACGACACCAAGTCTTATCACTATACTTACCAATCAACGGCTGCACAAGCATACCCATCAACGGAGGCAAAATCCAAAAGAAACTCAATTGGTGGGGGTCAGCACCCAATGTAGCAAAAATACGGGAGATATTAGCACTCTGAAGCGCATAAGCAATCTGAACTCCAAAGAAACCAAAACTTAAATTAAATAATTGTCCGAAAGACAAATCGCGTTTTTCCATGTATTATCAGGTTTCAAAATCGGCTGCAAAATTACACTTTTTTTTCGACACTTGCAACTTTTTTGAAGATTTTTTTAAAAAAAATTTGGCAATGTCAATATTTTTACTTAATTTTGCACTAAAATTGGATTTAAAGGACATCATTTGGTATAAACAATGATTACACATGAAGAACTAATTGCTGCGTTGCAGTATAATTTCGGTTTTGATAACTTTAAGGGAAACCAAGAGGCTATCATAATGAATATTATGAATGGTAATGATACATTTGTTCTTATGCCCACAGGGGGCGGGAAGAGTCTATGCTACCAATTACCATCCTTGTTAATGGACGGAGTTGCCGTTGTTATCAGTCCGCTGATTGCCCTGATGAAAAATCAGGTAGATGCAATGCGTAACTATTCGGAAGAAGACGGAGTGGCACATTTCATCAACTCCTCATTGTCCCGTCCGGAAATCGCCGCCGTGAAAGAAGACATACTCGCAGGCAAGACACGACTGCTGTATTTGGCCCCGGAGTCCCTCAACAAAACAGAGAACATTGATTTTTTGCAAGGTATCAAGGTCAGTTTTTATGCCGTGGACGAGGCGCACTGTATCTCCGAATGGGGTCATGATTTCCGTCCTGAATACCGTAATATACAAGGAATGACCGAGCGCATAGGGCGTGCACCTATTGTGGCCCTAACCGCCACCGCCACTCCCAAAGTGCAACATGACATACAAAAAAACCTCGGCATGTTGGACGCCAAAGTATTCAAGTCGAGTTTTAACCGCCCTAACCTATACTACGAGGTACGCCCCAAGACAGACGATGTGGATAAAGACCTTATCCGCTATATTCGCTCCATGAACGGAAAATCCGGCATTATTTACTGTTTGGCACGCAAGGAAGTGGAGGATTTGGCAGAGACATTGCGCGTAAACAACATATCCGCCCTCCCCTACCATGCCGGTATGGAAGCGGCTACCCGTACCGCCAACCAAGATGCTTTCTTGATGGAGAAATGTCAGGTAATCGTGGCTACGATAGCCTTCGGCATGGGTATAGACAAACCCGATGTGCGGTTCGTGATACACTATGACATACCCAAATCGTTGGAAGGCTACTACCAAGAGACCGGTCGCGCCGGACGAGACGGCGGAGAGGGACAGTGTATTTGCTACTATTCACCCAAAGATATTGAACGTTTACGCAAATTCCAACAAGGCAAACCCGTAGCAGAACAGGAAATCGGCAATCAGCTGCTATTCGAGACACAAAGTTACGCAGAATCACCCATTTGCAGACGCAAGTTATTATTACACTATTTCGGTGAAGATTACGAAGAGGACAATTGCGGAAATTGCGATAACTGCAAGAAACAATACCGTATGGTAGATGAAAGCGAACTTTTGAGTATCGTCTTGGAAACCATTCAACAGTTGAGCGAGAAATTCCACGTTGAACATATCGTGGATATTCTGCACGGCAATAACACCTCTGCCGTACGCTCTTATCACCATGACGAATTGGAAAACTTCGGTTGTGCGGAAGACGAAGACGAGAGTGTACTATATGCCATTATCCGTCAAGCCATGTTGGCAGGATACATCAAAAAAGATATTGAGTCCTACGGTGACCTGCGAATAACACCCGATGGCAAGAAGTGGATGAAACGCCCGGCTCATTTTGATGTACCCTTGGAGATACACGACGAGGACATAGACGAGGAAATGGAAGCCGCCATCGTAGGTTCCGCTGCTGCCGACGAAGTGCTGTTCTCCATTTTGAAGGATATGCGTAAGAAACTCAGCAAAAAACTGGACGTACCGCCTTTCGTTATTTTCCAAGACCCATCTTTGGAAGCTATGGCAACATCCTATCCTATTACATTTGAGGAGCTGCAAAACATACCCGGCGTAGGTGCAGGTAAAGCCAAACGATACGGAGAAGAATTTCTGAAAGTAATCAAAGAATATGTCGATGAAAACGAGATAATCCGTCCCGAAGACCTGCGTTTCCGCACCAAAGCAAAGGATTCAACCCGTAAGATAAGTATTATTCAAGCCATTGACCGCCGTGTGGCTCTGGACGATTTGGCGGAATCCAAAGGTATGTCTATGGACGAGATGTTGGAGGAGATAGAAGCCATTGTGTATAGCGGCACCAAACTGAATATAAACTACTTTATTGACGAAGTGGTTGACCCCGATGAAAAGGAGGAAATAATAGACTATTTCAAAAACGCAGAAAACGATAATATCAAATTGGCCATGCAAGAGTTAGGCGAAGATTATTATGACGAATTGCATGTTCGGTTAGTACGTATCAAATTCCACAGTGACCTTGGCAACTAAACGGATAGACATATTAACGCTTGGCTGTTCGAAAAACCTTGTAGATTCGGAACGGCTGATGGCAAGATTGGAGGCAGAAGGATACCATTGTTTTCACGATGACCCAAAGCCTACCGGTCGTATTGTCGTAATCAACACATGCGGATTTATCGGAGATGCCAAAGAAGAAAGTATCAACACTATTCTACAATTCGCTGCCCGCAAAACGGCAGGAAAGATTGACTCGTTGTACGTTATGGGGTGTTTAAGCCAACGTTATCTGCACGATTTGGAACAAGAAATACCCGAAGTGGACCGATGGTTTGGCAAATTTGATTATCTCGATTTAGTCGATGAAATAACGAAAAAGAAAGGACAAACAAAAGAATGTCAGGTAGCTCTGCGCCACCTGACCACACCACGCCACACAGCGTATCTGAAAATAAGCGAAGGTTGCAACCGATTCTGTTCCTATTGCGCCATTCCTTTGATTACAGGGCAACATATTTCCCGTTCCAAAGAAGATATATTAGAGGAAGTACATTGGCTGAAGGACCAAGGAGTGAAAGAAATAAACGTTATCGCCCAAGATTTGAGTAGTTACGGGTTGGACTTGTACGGACGACATGCGTTGCCGGAATTAGTAGATGAAATGGCGCAAATTGAAGGTATTAAGTGGATTCGACTGCATTATGCCTATCCTGCCGATTTCCCTATGGAATTGTTAGACGTTATGGCACGGCATAAGAATGTGTGCAACTATTTAGACATTGCTCTACAACATTGCACCACGCACATGCTTTCTCAAATGCGTAGGCATATTACCGTCGAAGAGCAAAATACCCTGTTGACCGCTATACGCGCACGCGTACCCGATATACATATACGGACAACCCTGATGGTTGGACACCCAGGCGAAACAGAGGAGGATTTTGACGAGTTATGCCGATGGATAAAGGAAATGCGCTTTGAGCGAATGGGAGCTTTTGCCTATAGTGAGGAAGACGGAACCTTTGCCGCCCAACACTATGCTGATGATATTCCCGACGATGTCAAGCAAGCCCGATTATCCAAACTTATGCTTATCCAACAACAAATATCAGCAGAGATACAGCAAAGCAAAGTCGGAAAAACACTGCAAGTGCTGATTGACCGAGAAGAGAACGGTTATTGGGTTGGACGCACAGAATATGATTCACCCGAAGTGGACTGCGAAACACTAATCAAGAAAGAAGATGCTTCACCAACCGTACAAACAGGTGATTTTATCAATGTAATAATCGAAAGAGCTGAAGATTTTGATTTATATGGAAAACAACAAATTAACATGGGTAGAGCTTAAGAAAATTGTTGCCCGACAAACCAATCTGACAGAAAAAGAAGTCAATCTGATTCTTAACACATGGCTCAATCAGATGACTGAAGTATTAAAAAGAGGCGAAGACCTTCATATCAATGGTTTAGGTACATTCCGCTTAAAGACGATGAAACCTCGCAAGAGCGTCAACGTAACAACCGGAGAAGCTATTGTATTGCCTGAGACGAAACGTCTCACTTACACGATGGCATCAGGTATGGAAGATACTATCAATAATGCCTCCGCACCCCGTTTACAAAGCGGTATCGATCCTATACAAAAGCTTAGCAATCAAGCAGACGAGATAGTGGATATACTTGGCGAAATAGGACAGGCTCCACAAAAAACTCCCGTTGAGGCAGAGCCTGTGGTTGAGCCTGTAAAGCAGGAACAAAAACCGATTGTTACTACCACAACAATTCCTGATTATCAAATACCTGTCAATAAGGTTCAAAAAGAAGAGCACAAGCAACCGAAAGAACGTCTATGGCTGACCGCCCTTATTACCATTATTGTTTTTATACTGCTACTGTTTGGTTTGGTATTCTTCTTCCAAAACAGAATAGAAAAATGGTTGAATGATTTACGAATAGAAGCAGAAATGGAGGACGAGATTCCAAACGACTTGACAGACCTTCCTGCTATTCGCATCGACACTCCGGACGAAGACACGCTATCGGAGGTGCCCGTTGAAGAAATACAACCAGAAGAAGTATCACAGGAAGAAGTGCAATCACAAAAGGAAGAAAAGCCCCAAGAAATTCAACCTGAATATACAGAATTTATCACCGTTGAAGAAATGCACCAAGATAGTCGTTTGGCTTGGATGGCTTACCGTTACTACGGCAAAAAAGACCTCTGGGTATTTATCTACGATGCCAATCGCGACCACTTATCCAATCCTGAGATTATTCCTGTTGGAACCAAAATTCGTATTCCTAAATTAGACTCTGAAACGCAAGCATTAGCCACTCCTGAGTTACAAGAAAAAGTACGCAGAATGGCCGATGAATTCTTGCATAAATAACACATCGTGGGGGACTCGTTTATACATATTCATGGTGCTCGGACACATAATCTGAAAAACGTATCCGTTTCCATTCCTCGCAACAAGCTGACGGTTATTACCGGTGTCAGCGGTTCGGGGAAATCGTCCTTGGCGTTTGATACGCTCTATGCAGAAGGGCAGCGTCGATATGTGGAGAGTCTCTCCGCGTACGCGCGGCAATTTCTCGGTCGCATACAAAAGCCCGATGTGGATAAGATAGAAGGGATACCTCCCGCTATTGCCATTCAACAAAAAACGATTTCCCGTAACCCCCGATCTACGGTAGGAACCGTGACGGAAATATACGACTATATAAAACTCCTTTACGCGCGCGCAGGTCACACCTACTCGCCCGTGAGCGGGGTTGAAGTCAAGCGTCACAACATATCAGACGTAGTAAAGGCAATGGAGCAGCTGCCTTTACAGACTCGTCTTTGGCTTTTGTCACCTATCATAATAGGCGATAAAAGAACGTGGAACGAGCAGATGGCTATCTGGCAGGAACAAGGATTTTCACGTTTATACAACACTGACACACAAAACACTATCTACATATCCGAGTGGGACAGTTCACAACCACTATCGAAGGAATGGTATCTGTTGATAGACCGCATTATAGTAGATCACGAACAAGCCACCTCCAATCGATTTGCCGATTCCGTACAGACAGCTTTCTTTGAAGGACGAGGAGAGTGCTGTTTATGTTCCGTAAGCGATAAAGGACAAGTCAAGCAACAGTTTTTCTCCACACGTTTTGAAGCAGACGAAATAACGTTTCTTGAACCCTGTGAGCACCTTTTCGATTTTAACAATCCGATGGGAGCTTGTCCGCGATGTAACGGGTTTGGCAACACAACGGGCATTGATATTGACTTAGTTATTCCAGACAAAAGCAAGTCTATTTACGAAGGGGCTATCGCCTGCTGGCACGGTGAGACAATGCATGTGTGGAATGATGCATTGGTGTTTTCAGCAGATAAATTCGACTTTCCTATTCATAAGCCTTATTATTCTCTCTCACCAAAGCAGAAGATGCTACTTTGGACCGGAAACGACTATTTCAAGGGGTTAAATAGTTTCTTTTTAGAATTAGAAGAAAAACAATATAGCAAAATGCAATATCGTATTTTGCTGAACCGTTACAAAGGGAAAGCCGTGTGCCCGGACTGCTACGGATTGAGGTTACGCAAAGAATCAATGTATGTTCAGGTGGCAGGCAAGACCATCCAGGACCTTGTACAAATGTCCATATCCGAATTGACGATATGGTTTAACCAACTGACCTTCAGCGGAACAGACCAAAAAGCGGCAGAACCGCTGATTAAGGAAATCAAAGCGCGACTACATTTCTTAAGCGAAGTAGGGTTAGACTATTTGACTCTCAATCGTGGAGCCAACACATTGTCCGGAGGTGAAAGTCAGCGTATTAACCTCAGTAAATCCTTGGGCAGCAGTTTGGTGGGGTCGCTATATGTATTAGACGAGCCATCTATCGGACTACACCCACGAGACACGGAAAGGCTTATTCATGCTCTGCAAGAACTGCGAGACATAAAAAACACCATTGTTGTGGTAGAGCATGATTTGGATATACAACATGCAGCCGACTATTTGATTGAAGTCGGTCCCAAAGCAGGGCAGTTGGGTGGGCAGATAGTTTATGAAGGTGTTCCGCATTGGGGAGATATACATTATGACATTCCCACATCGCGGCGTTGCTGGAATAACTATATCGAATTGCAGGGGGCTTCGGAAAATAACCTTAAGAACCTGACTGTACGTTTTCCACTTAATGTTATGACCGTTGTTACCGGTGTTAGCGGATCGGGCAAATCCAGTTTAGTCAGTCGAGTACTTTATCCGGCATTGAAAAAATACTATGGCGGAGTGGCTGACCATACCGGAGATTTCGGTTCCTTGGCAGGTTCGCTTAAAGCCATCAAAAACGTGGAATTCATAAACCAAAATCCACTCAGCCGTTCCACACGTTCCAATCCTGTTACTTACATCAAAGCATACGATGAGATACGTCAATTATTTGCCAGCCAACAATTAGCCCAACAATTGCATTTCACGCCTGCCCATTTCTCATTCAACACCCCCGGCGGACGATGTGAGACCTGTAAAGGTGAGGGAACAGTCACCATTGAAATGCAATTCATGGCGGATTTGGTATTACCATGTGAACATTGTCACGGCAAACGCTTTCAACGCGATGTGTTGGACGTACTTTACCGGGATAAATCTATTTATGACATTTTGAATATGACTGTTGATGAGGCGATTGATTTCTTTGTATTGGATAAACGCTGTGCAAAGATTGTACGCCGTTTGCAACAGTTACAAGATGTCGGGTTGGGTTATGTGTGTCTTGGGCAGTCGTCTTCCACTTTATCCGGTGGAGAAAGTCAGCGTGTTAAATTGGCATCTTTCTTGGGCGAAGATAATGGGCAGCCTACTCTATTTATCTTTGATGAACCTACCACAGGTTTGAGTTTGAGCGATGTCAAAGTGCTTCTAAAAGCAATGAATAGTCTTATTGCACGCGGGCACAGCATTCTCATTATTGAGCATAACCCGGAAGTTATTTTAGCTGCCGACTATGTTATTGACCTCGGTCCGGAAGGTGGAGAGAACGGAGGATACATCGTAGCCGAAGGTACTCCTGAACAAATCATGGAATGCCAACAATCCTACACAGGACAATATCTGAAACATTATGATAAGCATTGACCATATCAGTATCGAGTTTGCATCTAAACCCATCTTAGATGATATATCTTTCCTAATTAACAAGAAAGATCGCATCGCTTTGGTGGGTAAGAACGGTGCCGGCAAAACAACTCTGCTGCGTTTGTTGGCAGGAGAATATGAACCTACTGCCGGTCATATTGCTATGGATAATGACATTACCATCGGTTATCTGCCACAGGTCATGCTCTTTCACGATAATCGCACCCTTCGAGAGGAAGTTATGACGGTCTTTGAGGGAGACGATGAAGCCCGTTTCATTGCTGAAATGGATAAGACCATAATCGGGTTAGGGTTTGAGCGTAAAGATTTTGATCGTTCATGCAACGAATTTTCCGGAGGTTGGCGTATGCGTATTGAATTGGCAAAGATTCTGCTTCGGCATCCGGATTTATTATTATTGGACGAGCCGACCAACCACCTTGATATCGAATCTATTCAGTGGCTTGAAAATTTCCTTGCCCAATCACCAAGTGCCGTACTATTGGTCAGTCACGACCGAGCTTTTCTCAATAATGCCACCACACGCACTATTGAAATAACATTGGGGCGTATCTACGACTACAACGTGCCTTACAACCAATTTGTCACTTTACGTCAAGAACGACATGAACAACAAGTTCGCGCTTATCTCAACCAACAAAAAATGATAGAAGAGACGGAAGCTTTCATCGAGCGTTTCCGATATAAAGCCACCAAAGCCGTGCAAGTACAGTCCCGAATCAAACAACTGGATAAATTAGAGCGTTTGGAAGTTGATTTGGAAGATACAAGCCGACTTCGACTTAAGTTTCCTCCTGCCCCAAGAAGTGGTGATTTTCCCATTATCATCGAGGATTTGGAGAAAACATACCCCGAAGCAGACCACGCTGTTCTTTCTCATATCAACTTGACAATCCGAAGAGGAGAAAAAGTGGCTTTTGTAGGACGAAACGGCGAGGGTAAAACGACTTTGGTTCGGTGTATTATGAACCAAATAGACCATCTTGGTACGCTCAAAATAGGGCACAATGTACATATCGGTTATTTCGCACAAAACGAGGCAAGTCTATTAGATGGCGAAAAAACGGTATTTGAGACTATTGATTATGTGGCCGTTGGCGACATACGCACCAAGATACGTGATATATTGGGTGCTTTTATGTTTGGCGGAGAGGCTTCGGAGAAAAAAGTAAAAGTGTTATCCGGTGGGGAACGCAGTCGTTTGGCGATGATTCGTTTGTTGCTTTCCCCATGCAACCTGCTGATATTGGACGAGCCGACCAATCACTTGGATATGCCATCAAAAGACGTACTAAAACAAGCCCTGAAAGATTTTGACGGAACGCTAATCTGCGTCAGCCATGATCGTGACTTCCTTGATGGACTGGTAGAAAAAGTATATGAATTCGGAGGAGGACAAGTTCGCGAACATATCGGTGGCATTTATGATTTCCTCCGAACAAAGAAAATGGTCTCTTTGCAAGAATTGGAGAAAAAGAACAACCAAGAGCCGGTTCTAAACATCTACGAAACGAGTGGAGACAAAGTCAAGACGGCAAAGGAGTCTTACGAAGAACAAAAATCCATGGCCGCAGCCCGACGGAAAAAAGAGAAACAAATTACCGAAACAGAAGCCGAAATAGCCCAATTGGAAACAAAACAAAAAGAAATAGAAACATTATTGGCAGAACCTGTCAATCAAACCCAAGAAAACTTCCAAAAATACGAACATATCAAACACTTGATTGAACAAAAAATGTATGAATGGGAAATACTTTCAGAATCCTAAATATTAAAAAAATGAATATACTGATTTTATCAAGCGCTTTCCAAGCTCCTTATTTGAATGCACGTCTAAGGTATCAATGTGACTATCTCACGCAACAAGGGCATCAGGTAGAAGTCTATACCGAACCCTGGGATAGTTTGGATTTTAAACACAAATACAAAATCCACGAAATAGGAAATTACAACCAAAGTTATTTCAAATGGTTGTTGATATCCTTTTATTCCTTGTTCACCAACTACAAAGAGCGCAAGTTTGCCTTGCAGGTGCTTTGGAACATACGTAAAAAGCATTTTGACGTAATTATGTGCTCTACTTCTTCATGCTTCCCATTGGGTGCCGCCGCTTTCTTGTCAAAATGGCTGCACCTACCTCTGCATGCTGATTTGTACAGCATTAAAGAATTAGACTCTACAGAATACCGAGATATATGTTGGTGGAACTCGCCACTTTTATATTGCCAGCAAAAATTGTATATTCATCGACGCAATCGGGCTCTTCGGAGAGCATGCAGTGTATCTACCATATCCCAAAATCATGCAGATTTTATCCGTGCTATCAATCCTCATATCGAGATAATCAACAATGGATTTGATCCTGCCAAATTCTATCATGAAGATATCAAGTCAGAGACCTTTAAAGTTTGCTATTTTGGCTATTTGGACATGATGCAAAATAGGACTTTAATTCATAAAGTTATGCGCCAAATGAAAGATGAACTTCCTGATATTCAATGGCTATTTTACTCTAACGAGGTTACAACGGACAAGTTCGCCACATCTGTTCGCCCCACCTATCATGGTATGTTGCCTGACGAGATTCTCGGAGACGCTATTCGACAATCATCTGTCATACTGCTTATTCATAATAAGGAGCAGAACGATTGGCAATCTGAATTATTTTATCAGGCTCTCGGATGTGAAAAGCCCGTCATTTTCACTCCAGCCACGAATGGTATGATACCCGAGTTTATACAAAGGACAAATTTAGGAATCAGTACCAAATCGACAGAAGAATTTAAAGATTTCATTATAAAGCATTACCAAGAATGGCAACAAAATAAATTTACCCATCAAGAAGTCACAAACAAAGACTCATTTGATGCTTCGTTGCAAGCCAAAAAACTGGAGCAATTGCTTCTTTCCGCCATTGAGCCCTAATCATGGAAGAGGTTGTAAAATATATTATCCATTTTCTGCTACGTGGCAATGACGATGCTGCTTGCAAGGTAGCATATTGCCCGGAGTCAGCCTCTCTTCCCAATAACTCAGTTATCATTCTTGGAGACGGATTGGCACAGCCGCTTCATTATCCTGACATGCAACCGCCACAAGTGGAGCAACTACCTGATGGACGATATGTTATTCATACAGACCTTATTTACAACACGTTCTTTTTTATTTCTCGGGCAGAGGAACTGCTGAATGACCAACGTGACCGATATGGGCGATTCTTAGCGACCTACTCAATCCTTGGTCAAGACAACCGTTTACAACACGCTCTTATCGATGAATACAGCCAATTATTGCTAACGTTGTTGTGCCTTCCTGTGCCTGAAAAACATTTTTCTGCCATCAACTTGACGCATGACATCGATACCATTGCCTATTACCGCCATCTGCGTGGAGCAGTGGGTGGAATAGCACGAGGACAATGGAGAAAAGTATTGGCATCATTACATGATATTCATAACGATCCGGCTTTTACCTTCCCTTGGATGATGGAGCAAGATAGACAAATCGCCCAAGCAGATGTCATCTTCTTTGTGAAAGACACACCCGGTTGTGGATTGGATTATCCCCAATACTCATTGGCCCATAATTCTGCCTTGCAATCAGTATACGATGAGTATAGGATGAGTATAGGATCACGCCTTCATTTTGGACTCCATTCCAGCGCATACGAAAATGCTTCTTTGGCATATCGGCATAACTGCCCACTCATCAATTATCAACTGCATCGCAGTCATTATCTGTCCTGTTCGATTAAACGTATGCAGCAACTGGTGGACTTTGGAGTAACCGACGATTATACAATGGCATTCCCTGACCGGGCAGGATTTCGATTGCAGACCACCTGTCCCGTGCGTTGGATAAATCCAACTACACGGAAACTCACATCACTTACTCTCCACCCTCTTACCATTATGGACTGCACGCTCAGCAATAGCAATTATATGAACTTAGACGAAGATGAGGCTCTTACCTATGCCGAAGATTTACTATCCAAAATACGCCTATTCAACGGAGAGGTTAATCTGTTATGGCATAATACGGTCTTTGCCGATAATAGTTATCACCGTCAACTTTATCCGAAGATTTTGCAACTACTACAATGAGAATCATCACTATCATAGGAGCGCGCCCGCAGTTTATCAAAGCAGCCATGCTTAGTCAAGCGATTAAGCAACGGCAAGCAGAAGATTGCCCTATTCAAGAGAAAATCTTGCATACAGGGCAGCACTATGACTACGAAATGAGTGACATCTTTTTTACCGAATTGGGAATACCGACCCCTACATGGCATCTTGGTTGCAGTACTTCTATCGATGAAATGGTGCAAAACATCGTACCTATTCTCCAAAAGGAATGCCCTGACATCGTGGTTGTTTATGGAGATACTAACTCTACTTTGGCCGGTGCATTGGCGGCGAACCAATGCGAGATTCCTATTGCCCATATAGAAGCCGGTTTGAGGAGTTTTACAGATATGGTAGAAGAACACAACCGCGTAGAAACCGACCGATTGGCACATTGGCTGTTTTGTCCAACAAGTACCGCAGTGGACAATCTTCACAAAGAGGGCATTACACAACGCGTATATCAAGTAGGAGATATTATGTACGATGCTGCAATGCAGGTAGGTTTGATATCTTCCTCCATTTTAGACCGGTTAGCCGTCTCTACGCCTTACTTGCTTGCCACTATCCATCGTGCCGAGAATACAGACCGAACAGAGTGTTTAGCACGTATTCTAACAGCCCTTGCTCTATTGAACCGGCTCATCATTTGGCCCATGCACCCTCGTACCAAAAAAGTCATATCCGCACATCCCGAATTGCAGCGACTGCTTCAACAAGCCACCAATATCCGAGTAATTGACAGTGTAGGATATGCAGACATAGCAACTTTGGAGAAAAACGCGTACTGCATTCTGACGGATAGCGGCGGCATACAAAAAGAGGCTTATTTCCATCGTACACCGTGTATTACCTTGCGAGAAGAAACAGAGTGGGTAGAAACAGTGCAAACAGGTTGGAACACATTGGTCGGAACAGATATACACCGCATCCTTTCAGCAGTAAACAATGTGCGGCGTCCCCAACAAGAGATAACAGAATACGGCAGTGGCACTACCGCCCGACAAATCGTAGATATACTATGCACATTCTAATCATTTGTGATCCTATTGTTCCTCCCAGTTACGCCCCACGCGTAACGGCGACTTACCGCTATTTGATAGCGGAAGGGCACGAATGTGTATTAGAGGCAGGTACGATACCCACCTATTCCTCCAAGTGGCAATATATCTGCCATTTACTCTTGGACAAACTGTTTCGCTGGTCAGATAGGCAGTTTGGTAAGAAATTATATCGCAAGTATTCATCGGCAAAATTCGATGTCATACTCTGTTCGTCGTATTACTATTTCCCGCTATGGACTGCCCGTTTTTTAAGCAACAAATGGCATATTCCGTATGTCGTAGATTTGCGGGATATTGCGGAGCAATGGGGAGACACACCCTATTTCACGACAACTTTGCCACACTTATTAGGAATTGAGAAATGTATTGCCAAATTGTATGAAACGCACAATATCCGCTTTCGCAACCGTGTGCTACAACACGCGAAAGCCGTCGTGAGTGTTTCTCCGTGGCATTGCGAGTGGTTGCGTACACAAACAGATACACCCGTACACTTGATTTACAACGGATATGATGAGGCAGAAATGCACTTTGAAGCCCGTCCAACACCGGTTTTTTCCATTGCATATATTGGTCGCATCATCAAACTGAGTTTGCGCCAGCCGCAACTATTGTTGCAAGCCATCGGGGAGTTGCATAACGCAGGTACTATCTCGCCCCAACAGGTACAAGTCAATTTTTATGCCGAACCGCACATGGAATCTGCCGTTTCGCGAATGGCAACACACTATGGCGCACAAGATTATCTGCATTGGCATACTTATGTGGACCGTTCCCAATTGAATAACATCATGTCACAAAGCAGTATCTTGGTAGCATTGGCATGCCCACCCAAACACAAGCAACACGGTATTTTGGGTACGAAAGTATTTGAAGCGATTGGCACGGAGAAACCTCTGCTGCTTGTTCCCAGCGACGAAGACAGTTTGGCACGACTAATCACCGAAACAGGCATAGGAATAGCCGCAAGAAATGTCGATGAAATCAAGCAATTTATCGTAGAGAAATACCACGAGTGGAAAGAAAACGGCTATACCCGCCAAACCATTCAAAATAAAGACTTGTTCAACCGACAATATTTAGCCCATGGATTCGAAACTTTGCTCCATCATAGTGCCAATTTATAATGCTGCGCCTTTCTTGGCACAGTGTTTAACATCTATCAAAATGCAGACCTACCAAGACCTGCAGGTTATCTTGATAGATGACGGTTCTACCGATGAATCCAGCAAAATTGCCCAATCGTTTGTAGATGCTGACGCACGTTTCTCGCTCATTCATCAAACCAATCAGGGGCAGGGAGCAGCACGCAATAGGGGGTTAGAAAAAGCCACAGGTGAGTACCTCATTTTTGTAGATGCAGATGACTATTTGGATAATGATTTCATCGCACAACACCTTGCTGCTATTGAAAATGCTGATTATGTGCAATCCGGGTATCGTAGGGTAAACATAGAAGGGAATATATTGGAGCAAAAACTCCCTCGCCATCGCTATCAATTCACATCTCCATGCATGCGACTATATCGCACCTCATGGTTAAAAGAGAACGCCCTTTGTTTCCCCACTGATATGATTTACGAAGATGTGATATTCTCCTTGTCGCTTTGGGGTACTCAACCCAAAATTCAATTCATACACTATATTGGTTATAATTACACTTGCAATCCCCACTCCACCACTTCAAAGTTTAATGTATTGGCACAAAAACAACTTTTTAATATCATTCGGTATAGCAACGTACCCCGTTGGTTAAAACTCTTAACTATACTACGACTTAAAATTCATTTTTGCAAAAGTTCATCGTTATGAAACGCCTATTATTTGTTTTTTTATCTGTTGCCGGCATTAGTTCTATGCACGCTGCCACGTATTATTGTTCGCCTACCGGCACAGGTGATGGCAACTCGTATGCCACACCTTGCTCGTTCAGCAAAGGGTTGAACTGTGTTTCCTTACCCGGTGATACCTTATACCTATTGGGTGGGCAGTATGATTTACAGAAGACAACACTCAACTACAATGGTACCAAATCCAAGATGCTTGTTATTAGCGGTTACCCGGGTGAACAAGCTATTTTGGACTTTAGAAAGGTCTCTTATGGCACACGTGGTTTGCAGATTTCCAAAACATCAACCTATATTCATATTAAAAACCTTACCCTCCGTTATTCAGGCAAGAATAACCTATATAATGAAGGTTCTTATTGCCGCTTTGAGAATTTAGACATCTATGGTTCCGCCGATTCAGGCTGTCAAATGAAGGGAGGCGGTAATAACCTGATTATTAACTGCGATAGTCACGATAATTTTGACTACGAGTTAGGCGGTTTGACAGCGTGTGACTTTGGCGGCAACGCTGACGGCTTTGCCGATAAACAGCATACAGGAGCCCCCAATCACTACATCGGTTGCCGTTCGTGGAATAACTCAGACGATGGCTGGGACTTTTTCGACCGAACATGTACCGGCACAATTATCGAGAATTGCATCTGCTATCAGAATGGTCCCCAGTATTACGATATGCGAAACCATGCCCGCTATGAGACCGATAAACAATGGTTCGACCAATTCCAAACGCCTATTACCGTCACGACGAAAACAGGCGAGACCAAGACATGTTCTTTGGAGCACTACTACAATAACGGCAACGGAAACGGCTTCAAAGTAGGCGGTAATTACTCCAAACACGATGTTACCGTACACCACTGTTTGGCGATTGCCAACCGTGTAAAGGGATTTGACCAAAATAACGATGACGGACAGATGGAATTTTACAATTGCACAGGTTATGACAACGGTGCTAATTTTGGTTTCACTACCAAATATGGCAAAAACGTTTTGGTTAATAACCTTTCCTACAATAGCCGTGGTTCTGAAAGTTATCGTGCCCAGACCGTATTACGCAACGAATATAACTCTTGGAACGATGCCATACACCCTGCTGCTAACACATTCGCTTCGTTAGACACAACCGTTATCTTATCCCCACGTATGCAAGATGGATCTTTGCCTGATTGGACTTTGTTGCATCCGTTGGAATCCTCTCCTTTGGTGGACCGTGGCACGCCATTGACCTATATCTATTATGGCAAAGCACCGGATTTAGGTTGTTATGAGTATGAAATTGGAGAACCCGTCATTCCAGACCCCGGACCACAACCGGAACCGGAGGACACCACCGGTATCAAAATAGCTTTTGTTACAACACCGGGGGCGGCTGCCGATAAAAAACTGATACAGTTTCTGAAGGCAGATAACGTCTTCTATATCAAAACGATAGATGCCTCCGATTATTTAGATCTAAGTGGTTGCAAGGCGGTTATTCTTAGCCCTGTTCCAAGCAGTTCTGCCATCGGTGCTCAATCGCTAAAAGATACCAACCTTCCGTTTTTGTGTTTGAAACCGTTTATGTGTAAGAACACCGTATGGAATTGGTGTACGCCTGCCAATACCGCCTATGCAGACATAACAATTACCGAAACGAGCCACCCTATCTTCAATGGACTTACTTCTCCCATTACCATATATAGTCAGGTCGGTAGCGGAAAAGGCGTAGCCACTATGTCCTCTTGGCTATTGGACAACGTATCTACCTTGGCAACGTGCCATAATGCCGATGCTATCGTGGAACGGGACAAAATGCTGATGATGGGTTTATCCGAATTTAGTTTGGCGGACATTACGGAAGACGGACTCAATCTGGTTCGCAATGCCCTTTATTATTTATTACACATGAGCCCTACGCCGACTGATTTGCCCAAATATAATAACAACGTGTCCTTTGTTAAATACGTACATCAAGGTATGTTTTATTTGAAATCCGGTAGTCATCTCTACACATTACAAGGGCAAAAACTTCGTTAATCTCTATACCTATGAACGACCCCATCTTACACATCTTGCACCGCGAAGTTATCCCTGCTATCGGTTGTACGGAGCCGATTGCCGTTGCTTTGTGTGTTGCACGGGCTAAGGAACAATTAGGCGTTGAGCCCGATGCCATAGAAGTGCAACTGAGCAAAAACATCTACAAAAATGCTCTTTCCGTTGGTATTCCCAATACAGGTATGACAGGTCTTCCCATTGCCGTAGCTTTAGGTGCTACAATAGGGCGAAGTGAATGGCAATTGGAAGTACTGCGAGACACGACACCTGAAGCCGTAGCGTACGCACGGGAATACATGGAACAAATCCCTATCCGGATATCAATCGTACCCGATGCACCCGATGTACTGTATATTCACACTACGGTGCATAAAGGTGCCCAACAGGCCCAATCCACTACGGTAGGTTCGCATACGGGACAAATCGATACATCTGACACTAATCATCAGCAAGAGAGCAAGTTATCGTCCTTCCGGCAGGTATATGACTATGCTCTGAACGTTCAAACCCAAGATGTTCTGTTCTTGTTAGACGGAGCAGAAATGAATTTGCGTGCAGCTGAATATGCCTTTGAGCATCCGTGTGGTCACTGTTTGGGACGTATTTTGGCAAAACACGACAATGGTATTTTTGAACGTATCTTGGCATATACCAGTGGTGCTTGCGATGCACGTATGTCCGGGGCAATGGTTTCCGTTATGTCCAATTCAGGCTCCGGCAATCAAGGCATCAGTTGTTCAGTTCCTGTATTACTCTATGCTCGCCATATAGGTGCGTCTGAAGAGCAAACGATACGTGCATTGACACTCAGCAATCTGACCGTTATTTACATCAAACAATCGTTGGGACGTTTGTCTGCATTATGCGGGTGCGTAGTGGCAGCAACAGGTTCCGCAGTCGGTATTACAATGTTGAAGGGAGGGCAATATGAAGAAACGACATACGCCATCAAAAATATGATTGCCAATATATCCGGCATGATATGCGATGGAGCCAAACCGGGTTGTGCCCTCAAAGTTACCAGTGGTGTGGCTACGGCTGTCATTGCTGCAAGTTTGGCTATGGAACATAGTTATCCGGAGGCGACTGAGGGTATTATAGACGAAGACATCGACTGCACCATTCATAATTTGACACGAATCGGTCACGATGGCATGTCCCAAACCGACGATTTAATCCTGCAAATCATGTCCTCTAAGCAATTTCCCCTCCTTCCACATCATCGCCACTACAAAACCGAATAACTGACTATATAGTTTTTCGCCTTTTCGAACATGCTCTAAATGCTCTTTCCAGCGTTGTTCCCACATCGCTTTCTTCGTCGCATTCGCCAGTTCTTCATGGGCTTTCGTCAGCACTTCCTTATAGGCCGTTCTATGAGCTGTCAATCTCTCCGAATAGGCTCCCTCATGTTTGTGTAAGCAGTAGGTTTCGTTCTTGCCTACAATAACTTTTCCATTGGGTAATCTGTGTTTTTTAGTCCGTGAGACCAACATTCTACCTGTTTCATCAAATTTTCTTCGGGTTGTCAATCGCCCGTCCAATTCCTCAATAGGATCAAAGTATGTTACCTTTGCCATGATTTATGTTATGTTATTATGTTGTGTTATCTTATTTTGTGTTGTGTTTATGCGTTTATGCGTTTATATGTTTATGTTTTTTCCGAGCATTTTCTTTACTATTCCTTTATGATTCCTTTACTATTTCTTTATGATTCCTTTATGATATAGTATACGCCATCGAAGGGATACAATGCCTTTATAATGACCTGTAACTCTTTTTTCGTTGCAAAGATACTAAAAATTTTCCATATCTGCAAATCAACTACAAAATCGCAAGAGGATTTCCATCGCAGCCACTTATGGTTGCGATGTTTTTTTTGCATTTTTTTGCCAAAAAACTTGCCCCCCTTTCTAAGAAGTTATCTTTGCACCTGTTTAGAACTGGAGCAGTAAAGTATCAATCCTGCCAACGACAAAGAGAGATTATGCAAGAGCGTATGCAATGGCCATTGTTAAGAACGGCTCAGCACCGCAAATGGCAGATGTATATGCCGGCTGGACCCTCGCGTTCGGCTAATGGACGCAAGCCCAGATACCGCGACCGATTTCTCAAAACGGCTACCGCAAGGGCAATACTCAACAAGGCGGTAAGAGTCCGTTCTAGGCACTGGAACGAGGTTGATGAGAGCAGTCAGAAATGGCTGCTCTTTTTTTTGTCGATGACCTGAGAGGTTATTTGTTTTTCATTTTTGAGATAGAAGGCGCTCCCACGATGTGCTGAGCGCGACTTGGAAGGAGGAGAGGGTCTATATGCCAATTTACACTGCAAAAACAACAAGAGGAGATTCCTCTCCCCTTGTGCAAATAATGTTTTCTAATAGATGTCTATTTTACTTTCAGTCCTATAGCGTTGTAGAGTTTATCGCCACGGCGAATATACAATTGATTACCAAAGATGAACTTGTTGCCTATTTTTGGGTCTATAGTTAGATTTTCCAGTATAGTTGGTTCGTTGCCGATAGGTAAGATATTCGTAAATTTCTTCCATTCATTGGCTGCCTTATATGCTTCTACACTACCAGCAGGCACATAAAGCGGAATGTATATGTCCACCCAATCAAAACAATCCCTTCCACACGCAGGAGGTGTCGTTGCCTCGCAAGTAATAGAAGTCAAAGCACGGCAACCTTCGAAAGCAAATTCTTCAATCGTTGTGACAGAATTGGGAATAGTGACAGCGGTCAAAGAAGAACAAGTATAGAAAGCTTCACTTACAATCGTTGTGACGGAATTAGGGACAGTGTACTCTGTACGTGGATTACGTGCAGGATACTGAAGTAATGTATCTTTGGCATAATTGAATAACACTCCATCCACAGAAACATAATGTGTATTAGCAGCATCCACATCAATAGAGGTCAAACTAGTACAACGACAAAAAGCAGACTGTCCAATCGTGGTGACAGAATTAGGGATGTTGACAGAGGTCAAAGAAGAGCAAGCATAGTAAGCCAGATCTTCAATCGTGGTGACAGAATTAGGGATGTTGACAGAGGTCAAAGAAGAGCAATCATGGAAAGCCATTCTTTCAATCGTGGTGACGGAATTGGGAATAGAGACAGAAGTCAAACCATAGCACGTAGAGAAAACTCCCACTCCAATCGTTGTGACAGAATTAGGAATAGTGACAGAGGTCAAAGCACTGCACCAGGAGAAAGCAAATTCTCCAATCGTTGTGACAGAATTAGGAATAGTGACAGAGGTCAAACCTGTACAACTTGCGAAAGCGCGACCTTGAATCTCTTTGACAGAATTGGGGATGGTGATAGAGGTCAAACCGCTGCAATAATAGAAAGCATGATCTCCAATCGTTGTGACGAAATTGGGGATAGTGATAGAGGTCAAACCATAGCACCGATAAAAAGCCTCATTTCCAATTGTTGTGACGGAATTTGGGATAGTGATAGAGGTTAGATTTGTGCAATAATAAAAAGCCTCATATCCAATTGTTGTGATTTCTCCGCTACAGGTAATTGTACCTGTGCCATTACTAAAAGTGTGCGAGGTGATTGCGGAGCCAAAAGTTGTTTTACCTACGCCCAAATAGTATTGATCACTCAAATCCTTCGTCGCCGTATAAGTAATCGTGTTACTTGCCCGTAGGGCAGAGGTGACGCAGAAAGCAACCATTAAAACTAAAAATTTAGTTTTCTTAGCCACAAGGGCTTGTTTAATCTCGTTTTTCATAATGTTTGTATTTTAAGAATGTTTGTATTTTGATAATTCATGACAATAAATACACAAAAAGTCTTCTATTTCAGCAGAAGAAAGAGGCTCTAATTCTGGGTATCGCGCTATTATTTCGGCTCTCTTAACGACATTGATACCATTTAATGGTACAACATTAAGTCCCAAATTAACAGCACCACCATAAGGACCATTGGGTTTCTTCGTGGTCGTGAATGTTGGTTTGTGGACATAGACATATTCACTTGGAGTTACATCATAATGAAGTGCCATGCGTTTGGCAATATCATAAATAAGCAAATTATTGATATTGCGTATTGTATATTTTGATGAACATACCAAACCTACACACACCGATGCCACATCATTGAATAAATCTTCAAAGGTAGCATAACTTTTGTGTGTTTCAACCATCTGTTTGATAGCATCATTAACTACAGCAAGTTTTTTAGAACCAATCATTCGTTGGTGAGGATGCAATCTCTGCTCCGTGAAATTACCCCAAACACATTCGGGAGGTTGAGGAAAGTTTTTCAATTCTTCAGATAAGATCTGTCTTCGACACTTCTTATACTCCTCAACTAAATCTTGAAGCTTTTCCTTTCGTCTGCCTTGCAAAATAGACATTGAGCAGCAAGTCATAATTGATTAGATTTTAGTTTGCCTTCACAAATGGCAGAAGGCATTTGCCGGTTATATTTGATTGACTACATACAATAAAAAAAGCGCAGGTTCGAGTCGCTTACTCGTCCTGCACATGTTGGCCCTGAGATTGCCAGTTATAATCAGAAACGAGCAACTCTAGCCTACGCCGTATGTATAATGGTATGACCTATACACACGAAATAGACGTTTTTGTTGCTTCGTCTTGGTTTATAACTTTTATGAATTTCTCAGGTTCACATGTGCCAAGAGCAAAGCGTATTAACGCCTTTTATCAATATGTCTGCTGTTTTACGGG
>JAKSMY010000017.1 GCA_024400275.1 Paludibacteraceae bacterium
TTCTGCTCAATGTCCAGAAACAAACTATCTACCACCGCCGTCAGATTGTCCGCAAACACGTTGACGCCTCCATCGAAAACATCGACTCTTGGCTTCGCTCATACGTCCTCCAAAGCAATATCGTCCGATAATTTTACTATCCTTTTGCCGGGTCATGCCCTTCGATGGAGAATGATTTTTTGATACATTCCCAATAAAAAACAAACTAAAATTTGCTTATTCCAAAAATTCTTTGTACCTTTGTGCCCGAAAAAACAAATTACTATGAGTGATTTTTTTGGAACATTGGATATTTGGCAAATTGTTTCTGCCTTTATCTTTTTGATAGCGATTATTGATCCGTTCGGCAATCTGCCAATTACCATTTCAATGGAGAAGCAAGGAATCAAAATACACCCTGACCGCGTGTGTGTATATTCAACGATAATTTTGTGCGCTTTTTTGCTGTTGGGCGAAGGAGTGATGAAAGTCTTTGGTGTCAAGCCCGAGTACTTTGCCATAGCGGGCGGTTTTGTCATTTTGCTGATGGCATTGGAGATGCTGTTGGACATTGTTATTTTTAAGATGTCCGATTTGGGTTCCACCGGAGATTTGGTGCCGCTTGCTTTTCCGATGTATGCAGGTCCGGGAGCGTTTACGGCATTGTTGTCGCTCACCACAGATTACAGTATCATCAATTTGCTGCTGGCAATCGGTATTTGTATGGTTTTCCTATATGTCGTTTTGATAGGCACCCGTTGGATTCTCCAGTATCTCAAGCCTGTTTCGCTGTATATGATTCGTAAGTTCTTCGGTGTGATTGTGTTGGCAATAGCCGTACAGTTGATGTTCGGTAATCTGGTTAAAGTGTTCCATAACGACAATTCACAAACGGCTCCGGTCATTACCGCTAATGTTGTAGATGCTATCTCAGGAAACACTCATACAATCGGCTATTGAGGTCGGGTTTGACGATTGCGGCATGGTTGCTGCCTCCCGGTTGGACGAGGACGCACGGTTTATGGACTCGTGGCTCAGCCAAAACCTGCATGGCAATATGTCCTATCTGGAGCGCAACCGAGAACTGAGATATGACCCTCGTCAGTTAGTGCCCGGTGCACGAACAGTGGTGGTAACCGTTCTTTCCTATGAACATAGTGGGCACGATTATCATCGAACTGTCAAGTCTAAACTATACGAGTTAGAAGCACGGCTTATCGAGAAAGGTTTTTGCCAACCGTCTGAACATCAGAATAAGTTTTGCGACAGCGCACCTTTTTTAGAACGCCGTTGGGCGGAACGGTCAGGACTGGGCTTTATTGGCAAGAATCATCAGTTTATACATCGCACGTTGGGCAGTTATGTTCATCTTGGCGAGTTGGTTTTACCCGTTGACGTGGTGCCTGCATCTACTCCAACATCCGTTTGGTCCTGTCCGCCGGAGTGTACCCGATGTATAGATGCGTGTCCCGGGCAAGCCTTGGGACAAACGGTTTGGGACGCTCGAAAATGTGTGGCATATACTACGCATAAATGTACAATCTGCCAGCAAGTGTGCCCTATTAACATGACATTAAATAAATCACTATGAATAAACTAAACAAACTTCGTATTGCCTTGGCAAGCGACCATGCCGGTTATAACTTAAAAAAATCCATCGAGACCTTTCTCTTGGATAACGGGGCTTTTGTCAATGATTTTGGTTGTCACTCTACCGAGTCGTGCGACTATCCGGATTTTGCTCACCCGATGGCAGTTGCGATTGAAAAAGGGCTATATGATTTCGGTATTGCCATTTGTTCCACAGGTAATGGAATAACGATGACCTGTAATCATCATCAGGGTGTTCGCGCAGCACTATGTTGGGATACGCCTTTGGCTGCTTTGGCACGTCGGCATAACAATGCCAATATACTTGGTTTACCGGCTAATTATGTCGATGAAAAGCAGGCTTTTGCTATAGTGAACACATTTTTATCTACAGATTTTGAGGGAGGTCGGCATGAGCGTCGTGTCAATAAAATCCCTTGCTAATCATATCCTTGCTGAATGTTGTTACGTGCTGTCCCGTTTAGGAATAGCGTGCGCTCCCCCCATGCCCGATTTCTTGTCCGTCGAACCTGCTAATATATGCCAATTGGCTTGTCCGCAATGCCCTGTTGGTTTGGCGAATGCCAACCGACACGATTCCGACACTTTGCCGACGGTCGACCGACGGTCGAATTTACCATTAAGCAACCCTGTACTTGACCTGCAACATTTCCGGCATATCCTTTCGCAAACACAAGGTTTTGTACACACTGTTCAGTTCTTCTTTCAGGGCGAACCGCTATTAAACAAAGACCTGCCGGAAATGATTCGTTTGGCACATCAGGAGCATATCTATACCATCACCTCTACCAACGCACAAGCACTCACTCCGTTGCTGGCAGAGCAACTTATACAAGCCCAATTGGACAAAATCATTGTATCCATCGATGGTTTGAGCGAAGAATCGTATGCTTCTTATCGTCAAGGAGGGAGTCTTAATCAGGCTTTGCGGGGACTTGTTTGTTTACGTAATGCCAAGAATCAATTTGGAGGACATACCCAGATTGAGTTACAATGCCTTATGCTGAAAAGTAACGAGCATGAGTGGGACATGTTTCGCCGCAGTTATCGGCAGATGGGAGCCGACAGCCTATCACTCAAGACAGCCCAGTTTTACGATTACGTGCACGGCAATCCGCTGATGCCTTCTGATGAACGCTATTCCAGATATGCTCTTCAAACGGACGGCACCTATCGTCCTAAAAATAGGCTTCACAGTCAAGTTCACAAGCCTTGCCGTCGTCTTTTTCATGGCTGTGTTATATCGGTGAATGGGGACGTTTTTCCGTGTTGCTTCGATAAAACTGGTCAATATAAAATGGGAAATATCTATTCCCAATCACTTCGGTCTATTTGGCACGGTGAGGCTTTTCAGCGTTTCCGTAAACAAGTGTATGTGAATAGAATGAAATTCCCTATTTGCACCAATTGTACCGAAAAATAACGTAAAAAACGCGAAAAAAGCACTTTTTATTTGTGTAATTCAAAAATTCTTTGTAATTTTGCAGCCCATTTCGTGAAATGGGATACCATTAATTATTAACCCGGGCACGAACACGTGTGTTTATCGCCCACAAAACAAATTAACAAATGGCAACAAAAATTCGTTTGGCCCGTCATGGCCATAAGGATTATGCTTACTACCACATCGTAGTAGCAGACAGCCGTTCACCGCGTGACGGCAAAATTATTGAACGTATTGGTTCGTACAACCCCAACCTCAATCCCGCTAAAATTGATTTGAATTTTGAGCGCGCTTTGTATTGGGTAAACGTTGGTGCCCAACCCACTGACACCGTTCGCTTCATTCTTTCGACGGAAGGTGTAATGCTGATGAAGCATTTACAGGGCGGTATCAAGAAAGGTGCTTTTGATGAAGCAGAGGCGCAAAAGCGTTTCGATGCATGGAAAGCCCAAAAAGATGCCAAGAACGGACAAATTACCAAATCTGAGGCTGACAAGAAAGTAGCAGAGGCTAAGAAGGCTATGGCTGCTGAAATTGAGGCTAACAAGGCAAAGGCAGAGGCTGTTGCTGCTAAGCGCAAAGCTGCTGCTGAGGCTTTGGCTGAAGCTGCTCAAGAGGCTGCACAAGAAGCTGCTGCCGCTGAGGCTGAAGCAAAGGGTGAAGAAGCTCCTGCAGAGGAGCCTGCTGCTGAAGAGGCACAACCGGAAGCTTAAGTTAGTCAAGCGCATAAGAAGGGTTCAAAACACACGTTTTGGACTCTTTTTTTGTTTTTATGCCTCTATTGTTTGCGTATTTGCGAAAAAAAGTGTACCTTTGCAACTCTTTGGCTATAAGAGTACAAATGCTGACTTACTTATCACTCATATTAATTGTTATGATGGCATTTGCCATATTGGAATCATTTTGTTTCCGATGGCCTAATCTATGTCGGCAGTTATCCCGTATCCAATTTGCCGTATTGGTGATTTTGGTAGTTGCCAAATATGCTTTGGGACCAGATATTATAGTCTATCTGCCTCAGTTTAGGTTGATAGAACCTCTTAGTAGTCTTTTTCAGCATCCTTTTCAAACGGACAGAGAGCCGGCATGGTGTTGGTTTATAAGTATATGCGCTAATTGTGGTATGACATTTTGGATGATGACGGCATTCATATCTTTGTTATACTATGGTGCCGTTTTCTGCCTATGGCGTAAAGTCCGTTTCGCCCCATGTATGGTTCTGTTTCTATTAACTTTGCTGGATTACAATCTGGTGTTGTATGAATTACGACAATGTCTCGCCGTTAGTTTCTTTTTGTATACCATTATTCTGCTGATGGGAGAAAAGAAACATTATTTTTGGGCTGTCTGCTTGTTGGTTTTGTGTGCATTATCGCACAAGTCGGGCATTTTTATGGTCGTCCTTACCGGTATGGCTTATGGTTTATACCACATTCGTGTAGATTATCGCTCATATTTTTTATTGCTAAGTTTGTTAATCGGCTTAGCTATCCTGCCTGCTATTGCTTTTACACCGATAATCAATTTATTACCTGATTCTATAGCAGGCTCATTGGCATTGCACGTGTCTGCACACCAGATGATACAGACGGTAGCTCCTATTTATTTCTTGGGGATTCTATTAATCGGCTACCACGCACACTTTGAAGAAGAAAATAAGAAATGGCATTGGATGATTTGGTGTGCTTTAGCCATAATCGCATGTTTATATGCTTATTGGTTTCTGCTCAATCGTTTACGTTCCTATTTTATTCTTTTCATACTGGTTTACGGAGCGCACATTTTGCATACATCAGAACGTAAAAACGTATTGCCAAGACAGTTCTTTTCATTGATTCTTTACTTATATGCAGGACTCTTTATTTATACAAATATCACTATTCCTGTGCATAGTAAAACAAATGCCGTTTCCACAGTTTTTGAGCGAAAGCATTTATCACAGTCTGAACTTGAGGAAAGACAAATGAAAGAAGCAATAAAATACTGGAAGGAGGACTATCCTAATCTTAGGAAAAAAGGAATAAAATGATACAAATTCTGCTTTCCACATACAACGGTGAACGCTATTTGCGGGAACAAATAGATTCAATTATCGGTCAGACCTACACGGATTGGCGTTTATTGGTGCGAGACGATGGCAGCACTGACGGCACGCTTGCTCTTATACAGGAGTATATGGCACAGGATAGCCGTATCTTTTTTCTTTCCGATGAACAGACACATAAAGGTGCTATGCGTTCCTTTGAATATCTGCTGACCAATTGTCCCGCTGCCGATTACTACGCTTTTGCCGACCAAGATGATGTGTGGCTGTCGGATAAGTTGGAGCGCAGTGTAGAGGCGATGCACGAAACGGAACGACAAGCAGGTGTGGATAAACCTCTTTTGGTTCACACCGATTTACTGCTAACGGACTCGAAAGGTACGATGATAGCCGATTCGTTTTGGAAATACTGCAATATACGTCCGATTCTGTTAAGTCAGCGTGTTGAGTATCAGGCTATTTGTAATTGTATAACAGGTAGCACGATGTTGTTCAATCATGCAGCGCGAATTATTAGTCTTCCCTTCCCCCAAGGAGCATATATGCACGATGCTACGATAGGGCTGTCTGTGCGGATATACGGACTTGTTGTATCCTTACCTGTAAGCACGGTCAGGTACAGGCAGCACAGTGGTAATGCGTTGGGGGCTGTTCCTTATCGTTGCTCTTTGAAAGACATACCATTCAAATGGCACTTGGCGGTGCTGTCTTACCGCAATGGTTATGGTCGTGTATGGCACCATTTGTTGCATTTCGTGTATTGGAAAATTCGTTATTTCTTTGCTTTGCACCGATGAACACAGTCTGTATCGCCACATATAACGGAAAGAAATATATTGCCCAACAGTTGCAATCTATTTTGGATCAGATAGCCACAAATGATGAAGTTATCGTATCTGATGATGGCAGTACAGACGGTACGCCGGAATATATACAGTCGTTGCAGGACCCACGAATTACTATACTTCACAGTTCTGCTCATTATTATAAGGATAATTTTTTGCACGCGCTTACACATGCGCGAGGGGAATATATTTTTTTAAGCGACCAGGACGATGTGTGGTTGCCGGGTAAATACGAGGCTTGTGTGGCGGAGTTGAAGCAATATGATTTGGTGTGCCATAACTGTATGTTGACCGACGCTGACTTGCGTGTCACGAATTCCAATTTCTTTGCTTTGTATCATTCAGGAAAAGGGATAATGAAAAATATCTTAGTCACCTCATATTATGGTTCATGTATGGCTTTTCGTCGCAGTGTCTTAACGTATGCTTTGCCTATGCCCGCTACGCGTGAGATAGGGCACGATATGTGGATTGGGTTGGTGGCTGAGATGACAGGACGGGTTAAGTTTATAGAGACACCTTATATCTTGTACCGACGGCACGATAGTGTTTTTACTCATGCAGATAGCCTTTGGCGCAGAAGTAACCGACCGCTGTATAAGAAAATGTGGAGTCGTATCGTGCTGCTATATCATATAATCGTATATAAAATACATCATGCAAGATAAATTAGTCAGTATTATTACCGCCTTGTACAACAAGGAGCTGTTTATAGAGCAGACCATACAGTGCGTGTTGGGGCAAACATACACCGAGTGGGAGTTGCTCATTGTGGACGATGGCAGCACCGATGGTGGTCACGCCATCGCCGAGCGATATGCCAAGCAAGATAAGCGCATTCTGGTATTGACTCAACCCAATCAAGGCAGTGCCGCTGCCCGCAATAATGGTATGCGGCAGGCACAAGGCCGGTATATAGCTTTTCTTGATGCCGATGATTTGTGGGAGCCGTGGTTCCTGGAGCAGCAGCTCAAACTGATGCACACCCGTCAATGTCAGTTGGTCTATGGTGCCCATAAACGTATCGATGCCCATAATGAGGAGGTCCTACAGCCGTTTATTCCACCGGTAAAGATTACGTATAAGGACCTCTTGCGAACCTGCTCCATCACCTGCATGACCGGTCTGTATGATACTGTTCCCTATGGGAAAATATACCTTGACGAACATTTCCGTTGCTTGCGTGACGATTATATTTATTGGCTGCATATACTCCGCAATTGTGGTGTGGCGTATGGTAATCAGGGTGTTATAGGCTCGTATCGTATGTTAGACTCGGGTTTGACAAGTAACAAATGGCGTATGATTAAACCCCAGTTTAGGGTGTATCGTGATGTGGAAAAATTAGGTTTGATAAAAAGTCTGTTCTATTTGTCCTGTTGGGCTGTTAATGGTGTGATTAAATACTGGAAATAGTTATGCTGAATGTCTCGATTGTACTTTATCGTCCTGATTGGTTGCAGGTGAATCGTTTGTGTGAGGAGTTATTACGTGCCCGTTGTGTGCGTAAGATTTACCTGGTGGATAATTCGCCTGTTGGAGAGCCTGCCAAATCCTTGTCGAACCCGAAAGTCACTTACGAGTGGAATAAGGGTACCAATTTGGGTTATGGCAGGGCACATAACATAGCTATTCGGCAGTCTGTTCGCTGGCATACGCCTTTTCATTTGGTTATGAACGCTGATGTGTGGATTAAGGCAGAGGATTTGGATTTGCTATATGCTTTTATGGAGGCACATAAAGAAATAGGTAGTCTAATGCCGCGCGTTACCTATCCCGACGGGACGTTGCAGTATTTATGCAAACTCTTACCTACGCCCTTTGATGTGTTTGGCAGACGATTCCTCCCTTCGTGTACCACGCGCAGGCGCAACGCGCGTTACGAGTTAAGGTGTACGGGCTATGATAAACCCATGAATGTGCCTTATCTGAGTGGCTGTTTTATGTTGTTGCGAACGGAGGCAGTGCTGAAAGCACGACTTTTTGACGAACGCTATTTCATGTACCCCGAAGATATAGACCTCACACGCACTATTCACAGGGATTACCTGACGCTTTATTACCCGGCTGTAACCATTGTTCACGACCACGCACAGGCATCGTATCACTCTTGGCGCATGATGTGGGTGCATGTCGTCAATATGTGCCGTTATTTCAATAAATGGGGCTGGTTCTTCGATAAGGAACGTTGCTTGTTCAATCGCACCCTACTCAATAGTCTGCAAAAACATTTTGACGATGCCAATCATACTCAAGAACCGGTAGAGTTGGGCACATTGCAGTGATTTTGCCCGTCGTATTTTGTTAAATTTCAACAAAAACAAAGAAAAATAAATCTTTTTGTGTAAAAAATTTGTATAATTTAAGAAAAAAGTATATCTTTGCAGCGTTTTAGTAAACTTTCTGTAAGAAATGTTATAAATTATTAGGTATATGAAAAGAAATTTATTTAGTCTGTTTGTTTTGTTTTTCTTTTGTTTAGCCTCTCAATATGTATGGGGAGCGAATACGGTAGGTGATACTTGGACCTCTGGAAATTACACATATAAGATTTTAACCGCAGCCAAAGCAACCGGTTCTACTGCTGCCAATCGAGGAACTTGTTCTGTGAAAGCAAAAGACACGTCTATCTCGGGTACGCTTTCTATTAATGAATATGTTGGCAATGGAAGTTATTACTACAATGTAACTGAAGTTGCAGCGAGTGGCTTTAGTGGATGCTCAAGTGTAACGAGCATATCTATTGGCTCTAATGTGACAACCATCGGTGGCTCTGCATTCTCCGGTTGCTCCAGTTTGGCAACGATTACTATTCCACCAACAGTAACTCGTGTTGAAACAAGCGCATTCAATAATTGTTCTGCCCTTACTCGCGTCAATTATCAAAAAAGTAGTAGCACAACGACTTTAACGTATGTAGATGATTGGGCAAGTATAGATTTTGCGAATGATAAAGCCAATCCGTTGTATTATGCCAAAAACTTATATGTGGTAAAAACAACGAGTACTATGCCAGCTTTAAGCAAAGTTACTTCACTTGGTTTTAAGAATTCTCCTACAATTACCGAAATTAAAAAATATGCTTTTTATAATTGTACCGCATTAACAAGTGTAACCATTCCTTATACGGTTACATCTATTGGTAGCAGTGCTTTTAATTGGTGTTCCAATATTACTACTGTGAAGTTCGGTACGAATGCTAATATGCCCTGCAACGTAACTTCTATTGCAGCAGGGGCTTTCTCTAATTGTACGTCTATTGCCAACGTTCATTGTTGGGGAGGATTGGAAAAATGGATGAACATCAACTTTGCGACGCAAGTTGCTGCACCATTTTATGCTTCTACTGCTGCTACAAAAAAATTCTATATTGATAATGTTGAAACTACCGAAATTATTATTCCCGATAATATTCTTTCCATTGATACTGCTGCATTTGCAGGAATGAGTAACCTGACTAAGATTTCTTTACCTGCTACAACGACTAATGTTCATAGATATGCTTTTGCCAAATGTACAGGTTTGCAAGAAATAATTTCATTGGCGGTAGAAGCGCCAACTATAGAAATAGCGAACACTTTTGAATCTGTCCCTACGAATATTCCTCTTTTTGTGCCATCGGAAGCTGCAAAAGCTAGTTACGAAGCGGCTTCCACGTGGAAGACTTTCAAGAACATTATTCCTTTCTCCGGGTACTGTGGGGATAACCTCGCATGGTCTTATTCTTGGTCCACGCACACGCTCGAAATAGCAGGCGAAGGCGAGATGTTCAATTATAACTCAACTCACGCTCCTTGGTACGATTTTGCAGGAGATATTCAAACCATCATCATTGGCGAAAATGTGACGAAGATTGGCTCTATGGCATTCCGCTATTGCAACAATGTAACAGCCCTGTATTACAACGCCATCAAAGCCACGGTAAGTTATACTGCCTCTAGCTCCGCTTCCAATCAATCATTTTACGAATTGGGGAAGGATGGTGCAGGTTTCACATGCTATGTAGGACCTCAAGTGACCGCTTTGCCCGATGGCATGTTCTGTCCTGCTTACCAAGGAGGGCAATATGGGGTATCCGTCTATGGGAGACCTAAACTTGTCTCCATCGTTTTTGCGGAACAAGGTGCATGCACTACCATTGGCAGAGACGCTTTTCTGCGTGCAACAGATCTTACGCAGATAACTCTTCCTGCTACAATTACTTCTATTGGCAATTCGGCTTTTGATAATTGTTCCAATCTCACGCGCACCGATTTTATGGGAACAATCGCACAATGGTGTGGCATTACTTTTGGCAACTCATCTGCCAATCCAGTCTACCATTCTCATAATCTTTACATAGATAAGTCATTGGTAACAGAATTGGTGTTTCCAGAAGATATAAGCAGTATAGGTGCATATTGCTTTAATGATATGAGTCAACTTGAAAGCATCACTTGCAATAGCCAAACACCCCCTGCAACACCCAATGGAGATCCTTTCTCAAACAACATTAAGCAGAATAAGAATATTACACTTTATATACCACAGGGTACTCTTGCTGCCTATCAAGCTGCTGATCCTTGGAAAGAGTTTGTCAACATCCAAGAAATGAAGGTAACTGTGGATTTGGCTGATAATACTGACAACTCCGAACTGTTGAGTCTCTACGACACAAAAATCGTAGATGTCAATCTCACACGCAGTTTATCTAACGCCAGTTATAATACCCTCTGCTTGCCGTTTGCCGTAGATGCTGCCACGGTTGAGGAAAAGTTTGGCGAAAGAACAAAAATTGCTGAACTGACAGGATCAAGCATTGATGGTGAGTATTTTAATTTAGAATTTACTAAACGCAGTGCCATACAGGCAGGTGTGCCCTATCTGATCCAACCTGCCAACGACGACGTGGTGAACCCAAGTTTTGAAAACGTTGAGATAAATGCCACTCCGAAAACAAGCAAAACGGACAACGTGGACTTTGTTGGTATCTATTCGCCTTACCAATTTGACGTTGGCAACCAAAACTACCTTTTCGTGGGGGCTAACAATACGCTCTATTGGGCAGAGGCAGGAACGATGAACGGTTTACGTGCCTACTTCGTTCTCAAACCCAACAGCCCTGCTCACGTGGGTATGCGTACACGCGTTGTTATGCATAACGAAACAACATCTCTCAACACAATGAAGACAGCCAATGTACCTGCTAAAATGCTGTACAAAGGACACTTCTTTATTATGCGGGAAAAAACGGCTTACAATGCTTTGGGAACACCGATAAACGTAAAATAATGTTAAACAGAAAATAATAAATAATATGAAAACATATTTTCAACCTCAAACGGAAGAGATTACGCTCGTTGCCCTTGCCGCTATCTTAGACGGAAGTCCTACTCTGGTACCTACACAATCCAAAGTGGGAAGTAATTACGTCAATGGTGGCGACATATCCGGCAATCCGTCGGGCGCGATGTAAACCGGTATTAATGCAGTTTATTCACGCGGGATACGATTATGAACAATAGCACGAAGATCTCTGTTTTGATACCCTGTTATAACGAAAGTGCAACCATCGAGAAAGTCGTTAGAGATTTTCAAGATGTCTTGCCCGAGGCTGATATCTATGTTTATGACAACAATTCACAGGATCATACTGATGATATAGCACTAAAGGCAGGCGCAATCGTCAGATACGAGTGTCGTCAAGGCAAAGGGAATGTCATTAGATCTATGTTTAGAGATATAGATGCTGATTGCTATATTATGATAGACGGGGATGATACTTATCCTGCGGAGAATGCAAGACAGATGTGTGATTTGGTGCTAAACAAGGGGGGTGATATGGTTGTAGGCGACAGATTGTCGTTGTCTTATTTTAAAGAGAATACACGTCCGTTCCATAATTTTGGTAATTCATTGGTGCAGAAACTGATTAACTGGATTTTTCATGCAGAAGTGAGAGATGTGATGTCGGGGTATAGAGCATTCAGTCGTAGGTTTGTCAAGAATTTTCCGGTTATGTCTAAAGGATTTGAGATAGAGACAGAAATGACCATACATGCGTTGGATAAAAACTTCCTGTTGGAAGAAATTCCCATACAATATCGCAACCGCCCCAATGGCAGTGTAAGTAAACTGAATACTTTTAGCGACGGCTTAAAAGTTTTGATGACTATTGCTCGTCTTTTTTGCAACTATAAGCCCTTACTCTTCTTTTCGTCTGTTACCGTTGTGTTCTTGCTTGTTTCCTTAGGGCTTTTTGTTCCTATACTTATTGACTATTTTTCCACAGGATTAGTGCCTCGGTTTCCTACACTTATCGTAAGCGGAACGTTAGCTCTACTCGGATTTATGTTTTTCTTCTGCGGAATTATACTTGAAGTTATTACCCAAAAACACAGACAATTATTTGAACTTTTAATGAAATGAAAAAAAATGTTTTAATCTGGAGTGGCATCTTGGTTGGAACTCTCATTGTAGGAGTATCGCTATTGGTTATTTCGGCACTTGTGCCAAACGAACCCGTGCGTAATCATACACTGGAATCTGCCCCAATATTCGCTATGCCTAATGATTTGTTGAGTTTTAGAAACGACAATCGCTATTCGGTGCAGGATCACTTTACAGATGCGCTGATGGCAGAAGAAGCCATGATGATTGACCGAGATAAACCGTTTCAGTCCGTTATGCGTTGTGATTTCCCGTTTACAGGGGATCCGATTGGTGATTTAAACAAGATAGCGAACGGAGAAGGGGCAGATTTGCCTGTAAGAGATTATGCCCGATACTGGCATGGCTATCTGTTTTGGCTACGACCCATGTTGGCTCTGGCATCGTGGAATACTATCCGTAAAGTTACTTTAGTTATGCTGTCATTGGTACTTTTGCTGTGCATCTCTTTGTGGTCGCAAAAGAAGGGGATTGCATACGCCATGGGAAGTTGCTTCCCTATATTATTGTGCTGTTTCCCGCAAGCCGGTATCTCGCCTCAATTATCATCGGTGTATTTTGTCGGATTGATAGCGTCAATCGTACTGCTAAGCGTGCCACATATCTGTGAGGATATAAGGTGGTCCGGTGGAGTAATGCTAATAGCGGGTTGTGCCACATCCTATATAGATTTATTGACAGCCCCAATGATAGGTCTTCTATTGCCACTGTTAACTTATTGCATGCTGGCGAAACGCGAAAAAGGTTTCTACAAAAATGTGGCTCTACTATTGGGAATTTGTTTTGTGGGTTACTTCGGTTTCTGGTTTATGAAGTGGGTGATTGGTACAGTTGTGACCGATTTAAATGTCATTGAATCCGGTTTCCATAATGCTCACGTTCGCAGTTACGGATGTGACGATGATTTTTATACATGGACCACTATTTTCGAGCGAATAGGCGAGTTTTTGTGCGAACCTTTTATATATGTGCCTATCTTGGTGGCAGGACTTATTTGGATATGCTTAATAAAACCCAAACAGATTGTGCCTAATCTCTATTTGCTCATTTTGGCAATTGTGCCTATAGTTTGGATGTTTGTCATGCGGCAACATTCAGCGTATCATTTTTACCACTTATCGTGGAGAAATATGATACCCTGTTTTGTAGCCGTGTTGCTCTTTATGATAGAGACGAGTCGCTTGACAGATATTAATGCAGTTTATTCACGCGGGAAGCATCCAGCCGCAGCAGAATAAACAGCAGTAGGGTGAACCCCCAAAGAGACGAACCGCCGTAACTGAACAGCGGGAGAGGAATACCAATCACAGGCAAGAGACCCAAAACCATGCCGATATTGATAATGAGGTGCATCAGAAAAATACTTGCCACCGAATAACAGTATATCCGACTAAACGTGTCTCGTTGCCGTTCGGCTATCATAATCAGCCGCAAGATAAAGAACATATATGCGAGCAGTAATAAAGCCGATCCGACGAACCCCCACTCCTCACCTACGGTACAGAAAATGAAGTCCGTATCTTGTTCCGGAACAAATTTCATCTTGGTTTGTGTCCCTTTCAGATAGCCCTTCCCGAACATGCCTCCCGAACCTATGGCAATGAGTGACTGGTTGACATTATAGCCCGCACCCATCGGGTCTTCTTTAATACCTAACAGCACTTCGATACGTGTTTTCTGGTGCGGTTCAAACACCTTGTCCAGTACCGAGTCGGGAATCCAACCGCATTTCATCACAACAACAAAAATAATAGCCACAAGTACTCCGCTACCCATTATTTTGCCGGTCATACCCTGTCGATAAAAAGGCAGCAAGAAAGCACCAAACACAAGTGCCGAACCCGTTTCCCGTTGCATAATCATAATAATTGCCATTGGCAGCAGCACCATAAGGCAGGGCACAACCAAATCGCGCCAACTGTCAACGCGGTAGCCGTATCGTCCCATATATTTGGCTATGGCGATGGCTGTGAAACATTTGGCGAACTCCGCCGGCTGCAAACTGACAGGTCCTAAGGTTATCCACGAGAGGGAGCCTTTGATATCATGTGCCAAGAAAGGTGTGGCGATAAGCAATAAGAGGGTGAATCCGTAGAACCAATAGCCTAATATGTCGTAGGTCTTTTCGTCGATTAAGAGGATACACAGTCCCATTACCAATGCCGTCATGATCCAAACGAACTGCTTACCGGCACGGTTGTCGAAAGAGAAGATACCGGTTTGTTCGAAACTGTATCCGGCACCGTATATATTCAGCCATCCGAAAAATGCCAAAGCAAGGAATAACACAATCGTTATCCAATCCACGCCACTCCATATATTATTCCGCTGGTTCATTCTCTTTCGTCTTTTATCGGTTCGTCTGCCAGTTCGGCAAAATGTTTACTCAGGTAGGCATCAATCATTTTTACAGCAACGGGGCACGCCCAAGTGGCACCGAACCCTACGTTTTCGATTGCTACAGCCACTGCTATTTTGGGATTATCTTTCGGGGCATATCCGATAAAGATAGCGTGGTCTTTGCCGTGTGGATTCTGTACGGTACCTGTTTTGCCGCATATATGCCATTTAGGCACGTTATGCCACCGTCCTGTACCGTTGGTCATCACACGTTCCATGCCGTTCTTTACGATTTTGAAATAGGCAGTATCAATGCCTGTTCCGTGCCGTTTGCCGGGCTGGTTATAAGTGCTGTCTTTATGTAATAGATGAGGGCTGATATAGTAGCCCTCGTTGGCTATACAAGCCGCTTGGTTCGCCAATTGCAGGGGTGTGACCAGTACTTCGCCCTGTCCGATGCTGAGTGAGCGTATCGTGATTGCTTTCCAACCTGTTTTGCCGTAGAAACGGTCGTACAGTTTGGTTGAAGGTATAGATCCGCCTTTCTGGTTAGGCACGTCCGAATCGTCAAAAGTCTGTCCTAATCCAAAGCGCATAATACTCTCACACCAGAGTTCGTACCGGTGCCTGAAGGCATTATTATTCTTGCCATATCCGTCCTTTTGCAACAAATCGCGGAACGCGCACCAATAATAGGGGTTGCAACTCTGTTCAATTGCCATTCCCAAATCAACGGGGCTTCCGTGGTGGTGGGTACATTTGATAGGCGTTGATTGAGGTCCGTTGCAGGGGTAGCGCGTGTCGGGAGTGATACCTCCTTGGTCTAAAGCCACCAAGGTCTGCAAGGTCTTGAATGTTGAGCCGGGAGGGTACATAGCCTGCGTGGCACGGTTCATAAGGGGTTTGGACGGGTCGTTCAGCAGTGCCATATAATTATTGCCTCGCTGTCTGCCCACTAAGGTCTTCGGGTCCCAATTAGGCTTACTGACTAGTGCCAATATCTCACCGGTAGCGGGTTCGATAGCCACTGCACTGCCGATGTTGTCTCCAATCAGTCCTTCTGCCAATAACTGCAAATCGACATCTATTCCGAGGCGTAAATTCTTTCCGGCGATGGCTTTTTCGTCTAATTCGCCATTATGGTAGGAGCCGCATATACGTCCTCTGTTGTCACGGAGCAGCACTTCCACACCGTTCACACCGCGCAATGCCGTTTCGTACTGCTTTTCCACACCGTCCCGTCCTGAATAGTCGCCTTGATGGTAATAGGCATCATGTTCTATATCTTGTTCGTTTACTTCGCCCACGCTTCCCAACAGATGGGCAGCTGTGTTGAAACGATAATCGCGCAGGGTACGTTTACGGATATTCACGCCCGGAAAATTATATAGCCGTTCCTGCAACAGACTGATATCTTCTTTTTGCAACTGACTCATAAAGACTTGTGGTGTATAGCGGGAGAAACCTCTGTTTTTTCGCACATCACATATTTGCTTCATTCGTTCCCGGTATGTAAGCGTGTCTATATGCAGCGCCTCACAAAAAGAGACGGTGTCGAATCGGTCTCCCATCTCGCGCATGATAACAAGCACTTCGTAAATAGGTTGATTAAAGACCAATAGCGAGTCATTCCGGTCGTATATCAGTCCGCGTGCCGCATAGACGGGTTGACGTACAAGCGCGTTATTGTCGGCTTTCTCGCGTCGTGATTGATCTACAATTTGCAGCGCGAAGAGCCGCACTATATAAATCGCCACAACCACAACGGCAATTCCGGCTATTACATAACGTCTCCTATAATAGGTATCATTTATCATCTTTGTGCCTTATCGTACAAAAATGTCAGTATAAACGTAATCAGTGAACTAAGAACAATACTCGTTACCAGCCATCCGATATGCTCAAAACTCCATGCCTCCAGGACAAATACGATACTATGGTGCAAGGCGATTAGCATAATAGCCAATATGGTGAACCGATTGCCCATTGTTTGGCTGTCTGTTTGTGTACTGATACGCTGTGCGTCCTGAATAAAACGGTCTATCAGCAAGGGACGGGCGTACGACAACGCCACACAGGCAGCCATGTGAACACCTGTCGTCGAGCATAACATGTCCATGACAAGTCCCGTAACGGTTCCGATTAACATCTCCGCCCAGCGTGGCAAAGAAACAGGGAGCATTAGCAGACCGATAAGATAAACATACGGGTGACAAATACCTAACCAATGAAGATTGTTAAAGAGTAAGTCCTGTAGGGCAAACAGAAGAACGAAACGGACAATATGGCGTAAAACATTATTCATGTTGCAGGCTATCTAAAGCATTCCTTATCGGGTTGTCCAAAATCTGCACATACCGTAAACTCTTGTAGTCGGCACTTAGTTTCAATCGAATGGTATAGTAATTATCCCCGCCGTCCAAATCGACCTTATCGACTACGCCTATCATCAAACCCTCCGGAAAAGTGGCGGTCATTCCGCTGGTAATGATGGTATCTCCTTCCGTCACAGAAATATGTCGTCCTATCTCCATCAAGTCCACGTGGGTGGACGATGGTCCACTCCAGTGGGTAAAACCTATTTGGTTATTATTTTTAATGCGTGCTGATATATTCAATCTCGGGTGAATAAGCGGAATAACCTGTGCAAATCGTTCATTCACTTTGCTCACCACTCCGATAATGTTCTCTCCGCACACCACTCCCATGCCGGGGGTAATGCTGTCTCTGCGCCCTTTGTTCACTACCAAATAGTTATGCGTTTGGTTGGTGGCCAGGTCAATTACCTTGGCGGGAATGACACAATATCCGCTGTCTTCCTGAACGTTTTCCAATTGGTTGTGCAGCGTCTGAATTTCTAACTGGAGACGGCAAATCTCGTTGTTCAGCAATTCATTGTCTTTGTGCAAACGAAAAAAAGAACCTATATTATCTTCCGTTTCATGTATGCCGGCAATTATCGAATTGGATGAAGTCAGCACAGAGGCTTGGCTATAGGACTGGTAATGAGTAACCAACCAAAGAGCCACTGCCTCCAGTAATAAGAAAAGGAGGAAGTGGCTATATCGTACTATGATCCCCAGCAGGTTACGCATGCGGATTAGTATGAACTATCGAATCAGGAAACTGAAGTTCTGTGTGTTCTTCAGCGCGATACCGGTACCTCTTGCCACACAATGCAGCGGATCTTCCGCCACGTGGAAAGGAATAGTTATCTTGGCTGTGAGCCGTTCTGCCAAGCCGTGCAGCAAAGCACCGCCACCGGTCAGCCATATACCGCGCTTTACAATGTCGGCATACAACTCGGGGGGCGTCGTTTCCAATGCCAGCAAAATAGCATTCTCTATCTTGGCGATAGATTTTTCCAGGCAATGCGCTATTTCCTGATAGGAGATAGGCACACGCATGGGCAGGGCGGTTACTTTATTCGGACCGATTACGGTAAAGTCCTCCAACGGTTCCGGCAATTCGGTAATGGCACTTCCTACGGCTATTTTGATACGCTCGGCCGTGGGCTCGTCAATGCGGATATTGTGCATACGACCCATATATTCCACGATGTCGGCATTGAAATCATCACCGGCTATCTTGATAGATTTATTGGTGACTATACCGCCCAGCGAGATGACTGCAATCTCGGTAGTACCACCGCCTATATCCACCACCATACAACCTTCGGGGCTTTCCACATCTATTCCCATGCCGATAGCAGCCGCCATAGGCTCGTATATCATATAAACATCTCGTCCACCTGCATGTTCCGAGCTGTCACGCACCGCACGTATCTCCACCTCGGTTGAGCCCGAAGGAATACATACAACCATTCGAATACTCGGCGAGAAAAGACGTGATGAATGAGGCATCATCTTAATCATTCCCCGAATCATCATCTCGCAAGCGTAGAAATCGGCTATCACGCCGTCACGCAAGGGACGAACGGTGCGGATGATATTGCCTCCTTTTCCTATCATTTGCTGTGCCTTACGTCCGACAGCCACCATCTTGTTGTCTGACGCGCTAATAGCTACCACAGACGGTTCATCAACCACTACCTGATCATCTACCATGATGATGGTGTTGGCAGTACCAAGGTCAATAGCTATCTCCTGTGTTAATGAAAAAAGACCCATGTTGTTCTTGTTTTTAATTCAGACTGCAAAGATACAAAAAAATTTTGATATGTGCAAATTTTTTTAACAGGTTTAGCGAGTTTAGCAAGTTTAGCAGGTTGAGCACCAAACGCCAAAAACAAAAGCAAGGGTGAACGAACTCTGAACGAAACGTGAATGAAGCGTCAGACGATAATGCAAAAATTACCAAAAAAGGGTCTAAAAACCCTTCGTTAGTTCTTGCTTCACCCTTCGTTCACCCTTGCTTGAAATAAGACAAATTTTTGTCAAGTCAGTGTGGCAAAATATATTTCATAGTACGAATACTTGCCTATATCAAAAATTCTTTGTAATTTTGCACTCTCAAATAAATAATACCGATACAAAAACAATTTAATTATGGTAAGTTACAAAGAATTGGGTCTGGTAAACACGAAGGAGATGTTTGCCAAGGCAATCAAAGGAGGATATGCTATTCCTGCTTTTAATTTCAATAATCTGGAGCAACTGCAAGCTATTGTAAAAGCCAGTGCAGAAACGAAAAGCCCCGTTATCCTGCAAGTGAGCAAGGGGGCACGTAATTACGCCAACCAAACGCTGTTGCGTTATATGGCACAAGGTGCTGTAGAATATGCCAAAGAACTGGGTTGGGAGCAACCTCAAATTGTGCTTCATCTTGATCACGGAGATAGTTTTGAGTTGTGCAAATCATGCGTTGATTTCGGTTTCAGTAGCGTAATGATTGATGGTAGTTCTCTTCCTTACGAGGAGAACATCGCTCTCACCAAGAAAGTGGTGGAATATGCCCATCAATACGACGTTACCGTTGAGGCTGAGTTAGGCGTGTTGGCAGGAGTGGAAGACGAAGTCCAAGCCGAAGAAAGCCACTATACCAAACCCGAAGAAGTGATTGATTTTGCTACCCGTACCGGTTGCGACAGTTTGGCTATTTCTATCGGTACCAGTCACGGTGCTTATAAATTCAAGCCCGAACAATGTACTCGTGACCCGAAGACCGGTCGTTTAGTACCTCCCCCATTGGCATTTGACGTGCTTGATGCCGTGATGGAAAAATTACCCGGTTTCCCAATCGTATTGCACGGTTCGTCTTCCGTTCCTCAAGAATATGTGGACATCATCAACGCCAACGGAGGCAAACTGCCCGATGCAGTAGGTATTCCGGAGGAGCAACTTCGTAAAGCAGCCAAGAGTGCAGTTTGCAAAATCAATATCGACTCCGACTCTCGTCTTGCTTTCACCGCTGCCGTTCGTCGTGTGTTTGCCGAAAAACCGGGTGAGTTCGACCCGCGTAAATTCTGCGGTCCTGCACGTGATTTGATGATTGAGCTATACAGACATAAGATCATCAATGTATTAGGCTCTGACGGCAAGGCTTGCTAATAAGACCCTCAAAATAGGAAGAAACGGAGTAAAATTTGCACTTTTTTGCGAAAAAATTTGGTACTTTCAAAAAAAAGCTGTACCTTTGCAAGCTTTTTCCGCTAAACGGCTACAGCGGCAGAGTGTAATTATACGATAAACATAAAACAATAACGAATATGAAACGTACTTTCCAACCTTCACAACGCAAGCGCCGTAACAAACACGGTTTCTTGGAGAGAATGGCAACCGCCAATGGTCGTCGTGTTTTGGCAGCTCGTCGTGCACATGGTCGCAAAAAATTGACCGTAGCAGACGAAGGACGTCACAAATTTTAACTTGAGTCTATCCTATTAGGCTACATAAAAGGGAAAAGAGATGCGTCTCCTTTCCCTTGTTTTGCATAAGAACGTTTATACATATACAGCAATGGAAAATACAAGACAACAAAAAATTTCTCGTCTCATTCAAAAAGACTTGGGAGATATTTTCCTGCGTTTTGCACGCACAAAAAAAGGAGTCCTTATCTCCGTGAGCGAGGTGCGTATATCACCGGACCTTGCCATAGCGCATGTTTTTTTGAGTATATTCCCCCAATCCAAATCGGAAGAAACGATGACAGAAATACAAGAGAACATTGGCAAGATTCGTTTCGAAATGGGCAATATGGAACGTCATCAACTGCGTATCATTCCGGAATTAGTGTTTCATTTGGATGAGACATTGGATAAGATGGAACGAATCGATGAGTTGTTGCATGGGTAAGGGAGCAGGTTGAGCAGGTTTAGATGGCGATAGAGCAACATATAGCATGGAGGTATATGTGGGGCAAGAAGTCCCACAATGCCATCAACATCGTTTGTGGTGTCAGCGCGGCAGCCGTAATGGTCGTTACCGCGGCTATGGTGTGTGTGCTGAGTGTGATGAACGGATTTGGGTTGGTGATAGAAAATATGTTCTCGCAGTTTGATCCGGATATACGCATTACGTCCACTACAGGTGCGCCTTTTCAAGTTGATACGGAAGTTTTTCGCGAGGTTCAGGCTTTGCCTTGTGTCCAATTCTTTTCACAAACATTAGAAGAGACAGCACTTATTGAATTTCAGGACCATCAGATTCCCGCCAAGATGAAAGGTGTGGATTCCGTTTTTCGTCAACTGACACATATCGATTCTATTATCGTGGACGGATCGTTTGATGTGCGAAAAGGTGATTTCTATTACGCGGTGATGGGTATAGGTTTGAGTAACCAACTTGGTGCAGGAGCCCATTTTGTGCAACCGCTTCATCTGTATGCTCCCCGTCGCGAAGGGGTAGTAAACATGATGGCACCGGAAAAGAGTTTTAATCGATATACGTGTTTTATGTCGGGAGTGTTTGCTGTTAATCAGGTTAAATACGACGACCGCTTGGCATTGATTGACCTGACCCTTGCGCGCCGTTTGTTTGACTATGACTCTACCACGGTTACTGCCGTCGAATTGCAGATAGCGGGACCTGTCAAACCTGCCAAGCAGCAGATAATGAATATATTAGGCGACCGATTTATGGTGCTGGATCGCTATGAGCAACAGGCGGACTTTTTTCACATCTTGCGAATCGAAAAATGGTTGACGGCTTTGTTGATGGTGTTCATTCTGCTTATTGCCTCATTTAATATAATAGGTTCGCTGACCATGCTGATCATAGACAAGCGCGACGATATAAAAGTGCTGCATCACTTGGGTGCGGATAAACAGCAGATACGCCGTATATTCCTATTAGAGGGTTGGATGATTTCTTCGATAGGTGCTTTGTTGGGACTGGTCCTGGGCGTAGTGTTATGCTTAGTGCAAGAGCATTGGGGTGTAATCAAATTAGGTGACGGCGTACAATACGTGTTGGAAGCTTATCCTGTTCATGTAGCGATACCCGACTTGTTCTTGGTGATTGTCTTTGTGTTGTCATTGGGCTTTGTGGCGGCTTGGTTTCCTACCAGACATTTGGAAATAGACGATACCGACTAATAATGGATGTAAAAAAAGAATATCATATTTATCTCAAGTTAGAGCGCGGGCTGAGTGCTAATTCTGTTTTGGCATACGAACAGGACTGGCAAAAACTATATGATTTTTTTTCCAACCCCGACAATGGTATTCAACATGCGGTTGAAGATGCTACATTAGAGGACCTACAGGCTTTTGTGTATCATCAGTTTTCGGGTAGCCAAACATCTACTCGTTCGCAATCACGTATATTGAGTGGCATACATTCGTTTTATCGTTTCCTGCTGTATCATAAATACCGGGACGATGACCCGAGCGAATTGCTGGATATGCCGAAAAAAGAGATGCATCTGCCGGAAGTGCTGACGTTAGACGAGGTAGATAGATTGGTTAATGCGATTGATTTATCGTCCGGTGAGGGACATCGTAACAGGGCTATGATTGAGATGTTATACGGTAGCGGACTCCGCGTAAGCGAGTTGGTGGACCTCAAGTTGCACGATATGTTCCGTTCCGAACACTATATGCTTATTCGTGGAAAGGGGAGCAAAGAACGTTTGGTACCTATCTCGCCGGAAGCCGACAAATGGTTTGATTTCTGGTTGGAAGACCGCAGTCGTCTGACTATTCAGTCGGGTCAAGAAGATTATGCTTTTTTGAACCGGCGCGGACATCAACTGACGCGAATGATGATTTTTACCATTATTCGCACACTGGCTACTCAAGCCGGTATTAACAAGACTATTTCGCCACATACTTTGCGTCATTCATTTGCCACCCATCTATTACAGAACGGGGCGGACTTGCGTATTATTCAGCAATTGTTGGGACATGAAGACATTACCACCACAGAAATCTATACGCACCTGAATATACAAGATTTACGGCAGGCTATCCTGCAATATCACCCGGCTAACCGATGAAACGTTATGGTATTATATTAGTCCTCCTTGTTCTGCCTTTTTGCCGGGTAGCGGGACAACTTAGTACATTGGTTGGGCAGATATATGATGCACAGACGGGAGAACCGCTGCCGAATATATCTATTTATATTCCGGGCACACAAGTGGGAACGGCCACCAATGAAGAGGGGTATTTCTTGTTTCGGACCGAGTTGAAGAAAAAAGCGCGTTTGACCATATCCGGCATAGGCTATCGCACGGAACACCTCACTCTTGCTCCAGGTCAATCAGCCGGAATAGATATTGCTATGCAAGAGCAAAGTACATCGTTGACCGATGTTTTTATTTCTCCGGGAGAAAACCCTGCCTTACCTTTGTTGGAGAGGGTACGAAAAGCCCGGAGGGCAAACGATGTCGCTACGGGAGAAGCCGACAGGGCGAGTACCGATTTATACGTCAGTCGTATAACGGCGACGCATCTGAAACGTTTTCTATGGCGTAATCTGAAAGAGGGCATGACCATAACGGACGACTCGACCTATCTGCTTCCTCTGTACCATAGAACGAATATTAACGGGCAGGTTTCGTCTCAAGCACTTCTCTTGTCCGAAACAGACTATGACATCTTGTTGGACGACCTGAATAAAGCCGTTGATTTCTATCGCAATAGTATTCCTGTCTATTCCACGTCTTTTCTCAGCCCATTGGCTTCGGACGGCAATAATTTCTATACGTATTATTTGGCAGATTCCGCCACCACGTCTCATGCCAAGACCTATACCGTTCATTTCCGAACCAAGAACCCGTACTATAACACTTTTGACGGTCAGATGGTTATTGACTCGGCATCGGCGGCGTTGATTAGTATAACGGCGACCGTGCCCAGACAAGTCAATGCCAATTACTTGCACCAACTGACCATAACGCAGTCCTATGACTCGTTGTCTCACCGTTTGCAGGACGAACAAATAACCATGTTGTTGGATTTTGCCATAAAGGCGGACACGTCTCATACTTTTCCGGCTGTGCTGATTAAGAATGTCCGGCAATATACGTCTTCGCCGGCAGTGTCGTCGGCCTCCGTTTTTGCCCCCAATGATTCTGTTTTGTTGTCCGATACGCTTAACACGACTTCTCCGCTTATCCGTACAGCCAAATGGTTGGCATATATCATTCAGAATGCCTATATGCCTACCGGCACCAAAATCGAAATAGGTAATCTGAGCGAACTGATTCATATCAATCCGCAAGAGCGTGTGCGGATAGGTCTTCCTTTGCGAACTTCGCCTAAGTTGTGGAAAAACGTTTGCTTGGAAGCGTATGCTGCTTGCGGTATAGGTGACCACGCTTGGAAGGGTGCGGGAACGGTCTATTGGAATATGCCCACCTTGCGCCGTAATATGTTGCAGATTCGCTATGCCGATGAATATATCTATTCCGAAATATCAGACTTTGACCGCCTGATGCGTGAAAATGCAGTGTGGTCACCTCAAATGGGTATTACCACCGCAATGGTTAAGAGCCTTTATAACGGCAGCCACACCTATAATTCCATGTCGCGCATGCGCGAGGGTAAACTGGTGTGGGACTCAGATTGGTCAGATAAGTTAGAAACGCGTGTTACCTTATCCTTAGGGCGATTAGGCTATGGTGAACCTACACACTATTATGGCGCACAGCCCTCTTTCTTCTTCACCAAACTGCATACTGTTTTTCGCCTGAGTTGGGAGGAGCGCAAGATAGATGTTTTCTGTCGTCGCATTCATGTACATAATCATTTGCCCGTCCTTTTCCTTGGAGCCGAGATGGGCAGCTACCGATTGGACGGCAGGGACCAGTATGATGTTTATGGCAAACTGAATGTTATGCTGCGGCAGACTCTTCCGTTGGGTGCCGGAGGTGAGTTGCAGTATATGTTTGAGGCAGGGCTTGTCTTGGGGGCTGTGCCGTTTCCGTTGTTGAATATCTTTGACGGTAACCAGTCGTATGCTTATGACCCGTACCGCTTTACGTTGATGCATAATTACCAGTTTGCGGCAGACAGGTATTTACTGCTGCACACCGAGTGGAACGGTCAGGGCTGTTTATTCAATCTCATTCCGGGCGTGCAGGTCCTGCGTTTGCGCGAGTTGGCTTCCTTCAAAATAGCCTACGGAGGACTTGGTAATAGACATGACGAACGTTTGGCTATGCCGCAAGGTTGGCTCAGAGACCTGAACACGCCGTACGTGGAGGTCGGTGTCGGATTGGGTAATATATTGCGTGTAGCCGATTTGATGAGCGTGTGGCGGTTGACCCACCGCGATGAACCCGGTGCGCCCAATTGGTCTTTGCGTTTTAGATTTCATATCGATACATAAGTTGAAAATGATTGAGCGCAACCATGCCATTGTCCTGGCTTTGCATAAGAAAGGGGATAACTCCTGCTTATTGGAAGCTTATACTGCCGAAGGCGGCAGAGCATTGTTTATGGTGTTCGGTAAACGTTGGACAAGTATGTTGCAGCCTATGTCGATAGTGGATATATCTTTCCACCACCAGCCTACAAGGGACGTTTACAATGTCGTCTCTGTAGAAAGCACCTTTGTTCCGAAGACCAACGATGTGGCGCATTTTTGTATCAAGATGTTTATGGCTGAATTGATGCTGAAAACGCTTACTCATCCCATGTCCGACTCGGCTTTGTTTGATTATATAGAAAAAGCCGTCATTCAATTGGACCAACTGAATGACTTAAAAGGTTTTGTAGAAGATTTTATGAAACAAGTCAGCCAATTAGCCGGCTATGGCGGTGCTGTCTTGGACGAGTGGCGCAACCTGAAAAGTATCGATATAATTCAAACTATCCAATGACCATGTTTCCACGCGGAAAGTGTCCCCTTTTATTTCGACTACTTCGTACAGTCGGCATTCTTGTTTAGGGTCTATTTCGATGATGTGTCTTCCTTTTTGTTTGTAGGTCTTGCGTGACGAATTGGTATTGATAAAATGTCCTTTTCTGTCGTGCCCGTGGTCGTGTCCGGCAAAGACTAAATCAACATTATTCCGCAGAAGGGAGTGAAACGTCATCCATATTCCTACATTCATTCGTCCCTTACCCGAAGAATAAATAGGGTGGTGCATAATAATGACGGTGAAACGTCCGTCTGCTGTTTTCAACGCTTTCTTCAGCCAACCGTGAACGATAGTGAAGTCGCTTAATCGCTGTAAACCCTGTGTGTCAAGCGAGATTATTCTCAAGCGTGGAAAATCAACATAATACGTGGAACCGGCAAAGCGTGCCGGACCGTTCATAGGGTGATGGAACATCGTTAACCACCGTTCCGGCAGGGTTACTTTCAGCCCTTTTATGTATTCATGATTACCCGGACAGTTGATAATAGGTAATGTATCTAAACCGCTACCTTGTATGGCGTGATACAGATGTTGTTCGTAGTAGAAATAGCAGCGTTCCATCCAGTCGCCTAATTGGGCGTAGAAATCCACGTTACCGTGCCGTTGAAGCAGGGTGGCATAGTCGGCACTGTCCATTTGGTTATGTACGTCTCCAAATACGATAAAGCGCAACACGTCCGGCTCGTTTATGTCCTGCCAACCGTCTTCCGTCGGCACAAAGCCCGGAACACTGTCATTGCCAAAGCAGCGGAATTGAACCTGCAAGGTATCACCTATATAGGTCGGTTCAGCCGGCATTCCGAACCAAGCCTGCCAGCGGAAGATGCATAACACGGCACCTCCCGCTAACAATAAGACCGGTATAATCCACTTAAGGGCTTTCACGAGGGTGTTTTACCGTGTTTTAGAAAGGAAGGTCCGTACCTTCGTCGTTGCTTGGGGTGGGGTCAAATGTCTCCACATTGGCGGTAGGAGCAGCCATAGGAGCCGCTGCCGGTTGTGCAGCCGCAGCAGGCTGGACAGGTTGGGCAGCCTGAGTCTCCACAGCACCTTGTTGAACTCTCCAAGCACGTATGCTGGTGTACCAACGGCCGTTGAACTCACGACTCTCAATATCGAACGATACGGTAACAAGGTCATCTACTTGGCACGGGTTATTGTGAATACGGTCTTCACCGAAGATTTCAAATTGCACCTTGCGAGGATATTGTTCTTGGGTTTCAAGAACGTAGCCCTGTACTTTCCACGGGTTACCGTTTTTGCCTATACCCTCCTGTAGGGGAAGGACTTGAATAATTTTTCCTACTATATCCATTTTCTTACTATTTGAATTGCTGATTATTCGCCCTTGATGGCTGCCACGCCCGGAAGAACTTTGCCTTCGATGGCTTCCAGTAGCGCACCGCCGCCGGTTGATATGTAACTTACTTGTTCAGCCAAGCCGAATTTATTGATACAAGCTACGCTGTCGCCGCCACCGATAAGGGAATAGGCACCTTGTTGGGTTGCTTTGGCAATAGCTTCTGCAATGGCTTTGCTGCCACCGGTAAAGTTGTCAAATTCAAATACGCCGGCAGGTCCGTTCCAAAGAATAGTCTTCGCTCCTTCGATAGCGTTGGCAAACATCTCGCGGCTCTTGGGTCCGGCATCCATGCCTTCCCAGTCGGCAGGAATAGCCTTGCTGTCGCATACTTGCTGATTGGCATCGTTGCTGAAACTGTCACCGCAAACGCTATCTACACCCAGTACGAGATTAACGCCTTTTTCCTTAGCCTGTTTCATAATGTCCAATGCCAGTTCCAGTTTATCGTCTTCGCAGATAGAATTACCGATTTGACCGCCTTGTGCTTTGGCAAAGGTATAGGTCATTCCTCCACAAAGAATAAGGTTATCCACTTTGTCCATCAAGTTCTCGATGATACCTATCTTGGTAGAAACTTTCGAACCGCCCATGATGGCAGTGAAGGGGCGTTTGATATTCTTGAGGATATTATCTACAGCCTCGCACTCTTTTTCCATCAAGAAACCGAGCATCTTGTTGTCGGCATCAAAATAGTCGGCAATAACAGCGGTAGAAGCATGTTTGCGGTGGGCGGTACCGAAGGCATCGTTTACGTAGCAGTCAGCATAAGAAGCCAAAGTCTTGGCAAATTCTTTTTGAGACGCTTTCATGGCTTTTTTTGCCTCATCGTATGCCGGATCTTCTTTCTCTATATCAACGGGTTTACCCTCTTCTTCAGGGTAGAAACGCAGGTTTTCCAGCATCAGCACTTCGCCTGCTTTCAGGGCTGCGGCTTGAGCTTGGGCTTTGGCGCAATCGTCCGCAAATTGAACAGGCGTTCCCAATGCTGCGGACACGGCATCTACGATTTGACCCAGACTATATTTTTTAGCTACTTTACCTTTGGGTTTACCCATGTGCGACATAATAATAAGTGCGCCGCCATTGTCTAAAATATATTTTAACGTAGGTAATGCTCCGCGAATACGGGTATCGTCGGTTATCTTACCGTTTTCATCTAAGGGGACATTAAAGTCCACACGCACGATTGCCTTCTTGCCGGCAAATTTGTAGTTTGAAATAGTCATAATGTTATATTTTTATTTGTTGTGTTCAAAAAACCACTGCAAAAGTACTACAAATAAATGAGATATGCAAGTTTTTTGGCTGTTTTTTTCAGTTGGGTACCGTTTTTATTTGTATTACGGTATATTTAAAACGATAGGCAGATGGTCGCTAAAACCGTCTCGATCGTAGTGGTATTCGTAATTGGTACGGCGTGGAATACTGTCCATTTTCTTTTCGTCCTCTTTCAGCAGCCAAGGGGCTTTGTAGATATATGTTCGGGCTATTGTGTCCAATGCAGGACTGAGGTAGAACTGGTCCAGACAACTCCACTGCCCCTGATAACAATGTGTCCCGTTGCCTTTTTGTTCTTCGGTCACCATTCGGTTATGTAGCCCGTTCAGGTCGTCTTTAGGCGAACAGTTCATGTCGCCCATTACAATAATCCGTGCCTTGGAGCAGGCGTTCAGGAGCGAATCGATGTGATGTTGAAGAATGTTTTTTGCACGCTGTCTTTTCCATTCCGAATGAGCCGGACCGCCCAACATAGATGGCAGATGGCACATGAAAAGATGAAGGGTGTCTGTCCTGCGAATAAGACCCGTCACAAAGAGTATATCACGTGTCTGGTCGCCGCCTAAATCGACTGCAAGCGGTTGGGACTGAACGGGTCTGAACTGGAGGGAGTCGTATAGCAGGGCTACATCTATTCCGCGTTCATCGGGGCTGTCATAGTGGATAAAGCGATACGGGTAGTACGACATCGTTTGGCATAGCCGCATCAGGCAACTGTCGTTCTCCACCTCGCATAGACCTACTACGGCGGGTTTTTCCCACTCGCCTATATTACACACCACCCGCGCTATCTGTTCGGTTTTGCGGGTGGTGTCGTATCGGTTATTAAAGAAATTCTCTACGTTGTAGGAAATAATTATCAGCGCAAGAAGCAGGTTCATCAGTAGGAGATAGCAAAGACAACGCGTTTGGCACTGGGTTTACCTGTCACCATGCACACGCCCGGTTCCTCTTTATATCCGGGCAGGGCTTCCAACGGAATACAGCGGATAGTGGCTTTTGTTTCCTCTTTGATACGTTCTTCCGTCTCCGGTGTTCCGTCCCAGTGGCAGAGCAGGAATCCGCCTTTTTGTATTTCGGTCTTGAATTCCTCGTAACTGTTACATTCGCGTATATTGGCGGTGCGGTAGGCGAGGGCTTTGTTGTAGCAGTTAGTTTGTATCTCGTCTAACAGCAGAGCGATTTTCTCCACGATACCGTCTATGCTGACCGTTTCTTTGGTCATGGTGTCACGACGGGCCACTTCGATAGTGCCGTTTTCCAAGTCTCTGCCTCCCATTGCCAAACGGACAGGCACACCTTTCAGTTCGTAGTCGGCAAATTTGTAGCCGGGGGTTATATTGTCGGCAGCATCTACTTTTACACGGATACCTTTCTGCTGCAATTGTTCGGCAAGCGGATTGATTTTATCCATCAGTTGAGCCAAGTCTTCGGCTTTCTTGAAGATAGGAACGATAACCACTTGAATAGGAGCCAGGCGAGGAGGCAGAACCAGTCCGTTGTCGTCGCTGTGGGTCATGATAAGGGCACCCATCAGGCGCGTACTGACACCCCAAGAGGTAGCCCAAACATATTCGTATTTATTCTCTTTGCTGAGGAACTGTACATCAAAACTCTTGGCAAAGTTCTGACCGAGGAAATGACTCGTGCCGGCTTGTAACGCTTTTCCGTCTTGCATCATTGCCTCGATGCAGTAGGTGTTGAGTGCGCCTGCAAAACGTTCATTGGGCGATTTGACACCCTTGATAACGGGGATTGCCATCACACTTTCGGCAAAGTCGGCATAGACATCTAACATCTTGCGTGCATAGTCTTCTGCCTCTTCTTTGGTGGCATGGGCAGTATGTCCTTCCTGCCAAAGGAACTCGGCTGTACGGAGGAACAGACGTGTACGCATCTCCCATCGCATCACGTTGCACCACTGGTTGCACAGGATAGGCAGGTCACGGTACGACGAAATCCAATTTTTGTACGTGCTCCAGATAATTGTTTCGGAGGTGGGACGTATGATTAACTCTTCTTCCAGTTTGGCGTTGGGGTCCACCACAACGCCTTTGCCGTTCGGGTCGTTCATCAGCCGGTGGTGGGTCACTACGGCACATTCTTTGGCAAAGCCTTCCACGTGTTCCGCCTCACGGCTGAGGAAAGATTTGGGAATGAGAAGGGGAAAATATGCGTTTTTTACGCCCTGCGCCTTAAATCGACTGTCTAATTCACTTTGTATCGTTTCCCAGATGGCATAGCCGTAAGGTTTGATAACCATGCAGCCGCGTACGGCACTTTGTTCTGCCAAGTCTGCTTTAACCACTAATTCGTTATACCATTTGGAGTAGTCCTCACTGCGTGAGGTTAGTTTTTGAAAATTTGCCATTATTTTTGTTGTTTATTAAGTCTTGTTGCGTTTGCCCTGCAAAGATACTGCTTTTTTTTGACATACGCAAATTTTTTTAACAGGTCTAACAAGTTTAGTCCCCTTTCCCCCCTTATCGAGGGGGTCGGGGGGTGTCTTACTTCACATACACCGTCCGATGATACGCCTCCAGCATTGTGAACAGCGGCAATGTTTCCAACCATGCCGTAAAGTCCTTTTTGTTCTGCTCCGGAACGTAAAAGATTATCTTCTGCTCCGTCACTTCAAACTGCTGAACTACATGGAATAAGCGCACAATTAGACGCTCCTCTATCTGCTCCAAAAAAGTCTTCATTACGGCTCTCTCCAAGTCGCTCAGTGAGGGCTTTTTTGTACCCCTTCGGCGCACATAGCGCGTCATCCAAAAGCGCATCAAGTCCAACTTGTTGCCGCCGTTTGGCCAACCGTGCGCGTTGTAGTGCAGGTAAAAATCATCTACAAACTCCTTCGGTCGCATATAGCCAAACTCTGTCACGATTATCTTGTAATAACCCGTGTTGGCTGGCACTTTCTCCCTGTCTGACGGTATTAACGTGTTCATGTCAAATAAATTATTTATAACTTCTTCTATAGGCGAAGCCGTTGTGTGTGTTTCCTCACGCGCGTTAATACACACACTAACTTCGTTATTTTCTTTTATAATATTTTCTTTTTGGTTACTTTTTCTTTTGGAAACCTCCGCATTTTGCGTTTGAGATAACGCAATTTGCGTTTGTCCGCCCTTTGTGGCTCGGTAGGTCAATAATCCTTTTATTTGTAGCGAATCCAGCATACGAAGGGCTGTATCACTACTCCCACACAAACTAAAATCTGCCAATTCTTGGGCACTACCTTTCCACGGCGCATTTTTGCACAGGTACAGCAGGGCAGAGTAAACTATCGCCTCCCTGCCTTGCAGTCCCAACTGACGCATCATATCTGTATCTATCCGATAATACATGTTTTTGTGGGTGTCACTCCTCCCCCTCATCGAGGGGGGCTAGGGGGTGTCCTATGTTAAGCAAGGGTGAACGAAGGGTGAACGAAGAGTTAAGCAACCCCTATTTAGCCCATTTGGGTAGTTGTTGCAATATTGTTTGACGTTCCGTTCACGTTTCGTTCATAGTTCGTTCACGGTTCGTTCAGTTTTTATTTATTGAGCATCTTCGATTCTCTTCAGTTGATTAACCATTTCAGCACTTACTCCCTTGCGGGGAATGATACTGAATTTCTTGGGGTCACGTGTGGCACGTATGTAACAAGGCGCGTCTATCGCCTTCCAATGTTTTTTTGTCTCCTCTGCTTTAGAGGGTTCTGTAAATGTAATTCGCATAACTCTTAATTCATAATTCTTAAAACCCCACTTATTCGGCACTACCATGTGGGGGCATATAAAGCAGCACCGCTATCGCAATTTGTTCTTTTCCGAACGCGAAAGCGACTGCAAAAGTACAGCAAAAAAAATTGAAAGAGGGGACAAAATGTCCCGTCTTTTTGGAAATTTTTTTTATGTGGACCGCAAAAACTACCAATTAGGGACAGACCCTTTTTGGTAGTTTTTTGGTACAAAGATACAACATAGGTGGGAAAAAATGTGTCCTACCCGCAAAATAAATTTGCACATTCGGAAAAAAAGTTGTATCTTTGCAATCACAACTCGGAACCTCCGATTGTAAGACCTATAAACACAACTCCTATGGCACTCTTTCAAAAAAATGTACTGGCTCGTTATATATCAGCGATGGATGCACAGCAGATAGATGCTGCCTACACGCAATTCGTGGCGTATTTCCACAACCCGGAACGCCAGCAAAATATCCTGACCAGCAAGGAAGAACAATTCCAAGAGGGTTTCCTCCGCGAACTCTTTGTCAAGATTTTAGGCTATACCCTGAACCCTGACCCCGACTATAATCTCATTACAGAGAAAAAAGACATCAATGACTCCAAGAAAGCAGACGGTGCCATTCTGCTTAATAACGAGGTTATCGGTATCATCGAACTCAAAGACCACAAAACGCCCGACTTGAGCAAGGTGGAGCGTCAGGCGTTTGGCTATAAAAACCAGCACCCCCAAGCCAAATATGTCGTCATCAGCAATTTCCAAAAACTCCGCTTCTATATTGACAACGCCGTTGAGCATGTAGAGTGGAACTTGTTTACACTCACTCGCGAAGAGTTTGCCGAACTATGGCTCTGCCTACAATATGACAACCTATCCCGCCATTTGCCTGCTACCGTCAAGAGTGAGAGTCTGAGCCGCGAAGAACAGATTACTAACCAACTCTATAAGGACTATATCGACTTCAAACGTGTGCTGTTTGCTGACATTCTGCGCCGGAACACGACAGAAGAAGGCGAACACAGCACTGCCGAGTGGAAAATCTTGCTCTTTAAGAAAACGCAAAAACTACTCGACCGCCTGCTCTTTATCTTCTTTGCCGAAGACCGAGACTTGCTCCCGCCCAACTCGATGCGCGAGATCATCAAGCAGTGGCGTCAGTTGGTGGAAGAATTAGACGAAGACGTGCGCCTCTATAGCCGCATCAAAAAGTATTTCGGCTATATGAACGAGGGGCACAAGGGCAAGAAATACGACATCTTCGCCTACAATGGCGGTCTGTTCAAGCCCGACGAAGTGTTAGACAACCTCGATATAGACGATAACCTATTGGCAGAGCACACGCTACGTTTGAGTGAATACGATTACGCCAGCGAAGTGGATGTCAATATACTTGGGCATATCTTTGAGAACTCCCTCAGCGAGATTGAAGAAGTGACGGCGCAACTCCAAAACGGCGAAGCCCCAACGGTCTCCAAGCGCAAGAAAGACGGCGTTTTCTACACGCCTCAGTATATTACGCGCTACATCGTGGATAATACCTTGGGCAAACTCTGTCGCGAGAAGCGTGAGGCAATAGGTTTGGTAGAGGAAGATTACTACGATGCCCAAACGCGCCAAATGAAAACCAAACAGCGCATGATGGATCTGCTGAAAGAGTATCGCGAGTGGCTGCTCTCGCTCACTATCTGCGACCCTGCTTGCGGTAGCGGTGCCTTCCTCAATGCTGCTCTGCAATTCCTCATTGACGAACATAAGTCGCTGGATAAGATGGAGGCAGCCCTCACCAACTCCGACATCGAGTTCCCCAACATAGAGAATAGTATCTTGGAGAACAACCTCTACGGTGTGGACATCAACGAAGAGAGCGTCGAGATTGCCCGCCTTGCGCTGTGGCTCAGAACGGCTAAACCTTTCCGCAAACTGACTACACTCAACGGCAATATCAAGTGCGGTAACTCGCTTATCTCTGACCCTGCCATCGCCGGAGACAAAGCCTTCGATTGGCAAAAAGAGTTCCCGCAAGTCTTCGAAAAAGGTGGCTTTGACATCGTCATTGGCAATCCACCGTATGTCCAACTCCAGAACCTCGGAGAAATGAGTGATAAGTATGCCCAGTGCGGCTACGAGGTCTTTAATAAGAGTGCAGACTTATATTGCTTGTTTACGGAACGTGGCTACAATCTTCTGAAGGAAGGGGGCGTGCAGTCGTTTATTATGCCTAATAAATGGATGTTGGTCGCATACGGAAAGGAGTTGCGTAAGTTCCTCGCCAAAACCAACCTCTGCCAAATACTCAATTTCGGCGATGTACAGTTCTTCGAAGATGCAGCCACTATTGTTTGTATCTTTGTAACTCAAAAAAGTGCAAAGGGCGATTTTGTACAGGCTTTGTCTCTCAACAATAAGACTTATCACGGTGATTTTGATAACGAAATAAAAGCCGCTATCGACACTTACCCGGCAAGCACTTTCGGAGAAGATGAGTGGACTATTCAACCGCGCGCCCACATGGATATTCTGCAAAAAATGAAGGCGCATAAAGCACTAAAAGATTTGCCAATAACCATTAACTATGGTGTAAAAACAGGGTACAATGAAGCATTCTTTATTGATACAGAAACTAAGGACAAGTTAATTTCGTCGGACAAAAAGAGTGAGGAAATTATTAAGCCACTATTACGAGGACGAGATATTACTGCTTGGGGTAGTTTTAGTGGGATGCAATTTTTAATAAATCCCCACAACGGTGTTCCACGCTTAAATGTTGCTCCAATAGATATAGAACAATATCCAATAATTAAATCGCATTTAGATGTGTTTTATGATAAATTATCGCAACGAGGAGATAAGGGGGTAACTCCTTATAATCTGCGAAATTGTGATTACCTTTACGAATTCTCCAAGCCCAAGATCATTTACCCCAACATGACTTCTGTCTTTCCGTTTACCTACGATGAAAGTGGATGTTTTGGTAACGACAAGACTTTCATTCTTACGGCAGAGGATGATTCAATGAACCTCAAATATCTGACTTGCATATTTAATTCCAAGTTATGCAAATTGTGGATTTGGTATAATTGTCCGGAGTTGTTGGGAGGTACACGTGAAATTCGTAAGGTTTATTTTGAGAATTTCCCTGTTCCGGCTTGCGATGACCAACAACCTTTTATCGACCTTGCCGACCGGATGCTGTCGCTTAATAAGGACTTGCAGCAGAAACGCGCACGTTTCTTGCGGAGGATGAGCGACAATTTCGCAGAACTCAAAGTAACTGCAACTTTGGAGAACTTTGACACGTTGACTTTTGCGGACTTTGTCAAGGAATTGGGCAAACAGAAAATTCGCCTGACCCTTGTGCAGCAGGACGAGTGGGAGGAGTATTTCAACCAATACGCTACCGAGTGCCAAACCCTCACCCAAACCATCCAAGCCACCGACACCCAAATCGACGAACTTGTCTATTCCCTCTACAACCTCACCGACTCCGAAAAAGACCTCCTCCGAAAAACTACCAATTAGGGACAGACCCTTTTTGGTAGTTTTTAGTTTTTTGAC
>JAKSMY010000018.1 GCA_024400275.1 Paludibacteraceae bacterium
CTCAAAGTTCAGCGTGTCTGCTGCACAAATTATACTATCTATAGGTGGTTCCGTTTTCGGCGTTTGAACTGTCAAATGCAATTCATAGTACACGCTGTCGCAGCCTGTTTCTGCAAAGTAGGCAGTGTCCCTATACACGTCCTTGCCTGACACATACCGCTGACCATGCCACTCAAAGTTCAGCGTGTCTGCTGCACAAATTATACTATCTATAGGTGGTTCCGTTTTCGGCGTTTGAACTGTCAAATGCAATTCATAGTACACGCTGTCGCAGCCTGTTTCTGCAAAGTAGGCAGTGTCCCTATACACGTCCTTGCCTGACACATACCGCTGACCATGCCACTCAAAGTTCAGCGTGTCTGCTGCACAAATTGTGCTATTTATAGACGGTTCCGTTTTCGGCGTTTGAACTGTCAAATTGAGTGTATAGACTGTATCTTCGCAAATTCCCTGTACCGTATCACCGTAGATACCTGTTTCAGTATAGATTTTCTGCCGCCATTCATACGAATTACCCGGGCATATAGTATGATACAGGGTGTCAACATAAATCGTATCGTATGGCATAACGAACCATGTAACATTGGAGTCGCTAACAGCCGTTTCAAATGTATAGGTGTATTTGCCGTAATCGTTAAATGTATAAATCACATCATCTCCCACTTTCCATTCGTAAGGGAATTCGGTTCGGCATACTTGTTTATATACGTGATAGGAAGTATCGACCTTGAGCGTCATGGTGACGGAGGAGTCGCACCCTGCAATGGTTTTGATTGTTGCAGTTTGACTGCCGGCTTGGGTGAAAGTCAGTCCTTCCCAGTAGAAAGGCAGGTCGTCCTGATGCACACGTGCAGAGGTTTGAATACCGTCATATTTTTTATTGGTGTGTACGATAACAAATATGGTGGAGTCGTTTTGTCCATCTTCGGTAAGCAAAGTTATGGTTTGAGTTTTGTCGCCGTCAGCAGTGATTTTTTGCCCACCCATTTTGATGGAATCACCCTCGCACAACGATGTTTCGTATAGCAAACCATGCTCGGGCATCACTACAAAGGTTCGTTTTACGCTGGCATCGGCATAATCTCCGGTTCCGTTGCAATACGCTTCCATATCAATAACACCCATTGTTGGTATGTCTGATACTTTCAGCGTGGTACTATTGACCGTTGCAGTACCCTTGTTTCCTTTGGTTATTGTACGATACGTTACTTTTGCGCCGCCCGTAGAAGGGTTGATAGTGGCTTGATCCAAGGTAACCCCGTTACGCACCACGATGGTATCTTGTCCTTCATACCAGTTGATAGTACGTCTGTTGCCGCATAAAATAACAGATAGGGGGATATTACAGATACGTTCATCGTTATCGTATGGTGAATCAGCATGAATACGCACGACTGCACCTTTTTTGGTGGTGGCATCTACTTTATATTCTCCCTTGGCTGCATTTGGATTATTAGTAAGGTCTATGCTGCCATTTCCGTTGGATAATTCGCTTGTTCCCAATGTATTAGGATTAGCCGAATACATGTTTTTAGCGGTTTCATTGTCGAATTTATCTACGGCAACGGTTATGTTCTTCAGGTTACGCCAATTGGCATTAAGATCCATCGTCTTATCATCAGAATGGTCCGTTGTATTGACCGGCATACGGCCGAAATCAAGCGCACGAGCATCTACATTCAGTTGCACATCAGCATGCAAAGGTGTTACCACGATGTTACGATAATATCCTTTTAATGTAGCACGATAGCCAATTCGTACAAATCGTGTTTGTGGTTTCAGGGTCACAGTCTTGGCAGAATAACTTGTTCCGACCTGACTTAAACTATGTCGCCATGTACGAGAGAGAGAATAATTGCTACCATCGCTACTCTCCGAGAGCCAGCACATAGGCAAGAGTGCATTGGGTAAGACCATAGCAATATCGCTACTGATTGCTATATCAAAGGATATAGACATAGGGGCACCTTCCAAGGCGATGTCTATATAAGCATCATTGCCTGACACTGCGTCAAGACCACGGTCAAATGTCACTATATTCCCCGAAAATGAAGGTGAATATTGTTTATTCACCACCACGGTAGGGTCGTTAAAATCGGTTTGGTCCAGTGTGTGGTTGAATTTGAGCTGGGCAGAGAGACCTGTTGCCAGCATAGTTGTTGTAAAAAATAATAAGAACTTTTTCATTATTGATAGTTTTAATTTATGTTTCTGAGTCGTTGTGTTCGTGCGAACGAACAAAAGAGCATACAAAGTTACAGCATATATTTCATATATGCAAATTTTTTTTCGTTTTGCAAGGTCTATCTTGCATTTTAGCAACGTTTTATTATTTGCGACCAAAATCAGCGGGTATCTCGCCCCACAAGGTGGTTTCCCATTTGCAAACGGGAGTGGTCCATGTATTCTCGCGCAGCCACTGTTCGGCTTTGCGAATCATAAGAAAGAGTTCCTGATTTTCAGGAGTGCAGAGCAGTTTGGTTTTGCAATGTTTGTTCTTAATCCACGAGATAGCCGTTACCGAATCGGTATAGAGTGTCCACGGCAGGTGGTATTTCTTGAGATAAGCGAGACCGAGAACCAAAGCAAGGAACTCACCTATATTGTTCGTTCCTTGCTGATAGGGTCCACGATGAAAGACCTCTGTGCCTGTGTCGGCTACCACCCCCCTAAACTCCAGCAAACCCGGGTTGCCGCTACAGGCGGCATCTACAGCGAGGGCAGGTAACTGAGGTTGAATAGGTTGTGGCATAGTTCTATTGTTTTTCAATGCCTTGCAACAGGTAGGTTTGTTTGTCGCTACGGATATACATTTGGTTCTTATACAGGTATTTCTTCACTTCCGAATCAGCAACAGGAGCAGCGTTGTCGGTGGGAGTGTTGGTAAAGGACAGAGCCACACGGGGTGCTACACCATTTTGGGCAGCAGGGAAGGTGAAGTATGCCCGCATACCTTTCATTTGACCGGGCAGGGCTTTGTATAGCAAGTTGCCATCGCCCAGCACATATTCGCCGCCGCTTAATTGGGTGGGGGTTAATACGCCGCAGAAAGAAAACCCGCTTTGGGTGGTGATGGTTTGTGCTTCGGTAGTCAGTTGACTGGTTGCTACGTTCGTCAGTTCTATTTGTGCGATGTCGTCGCTACTCGGTTTAACCAAATAAGGTACACCGGCTTCGATGTCGCCCTCAAGAGGACTGAAGGTAAAGGTATAGCCATCTTCGGCATTGCCTGATACGGCGATGAACGCATACACCTCAGCACCTGCCCCCAACAAGGTCTCTACCTCTCCACTCACCGGCGAACAGAAGGTGTTGTAATAGTCCTTGCTCAATGAGCGAGTAAGGGTGAGGTCAAAATCTGCTTCACTTGCTTTAATTTGACTTAAAAAAGCCGTTTTATCCTCATTATCAGGTATTGTATAATTTATTCTGCAAGTAAACTCCAAACCGGTGGAGCCAAAATTATAGAAATATGGTTTCGATGAAGAAGTTGGATCTTTCAGTGCACATAGAGCACCAGATAATTGATAAGTCGAACCCGAAATATGTTTAATGGAAAGTAATGTGCCATTTTGTAGTGGATAGCGAGTGGCGGGCGACTGTGATGATGTGCCTGGCCAATATATTTTTGATTGGGCGTCTAGCTTCGCTCCTTCTGTGCCTACAGCATAGTTTCCTGCCAAAAAAGCAGTATTATTCAATAATAAGGTGGTTTCATAATTATAGGTATCACTCCCGTTAACTCCCTGTACGTTGAATTTAAGTTGCGTTTGATTGCTAATATCATCATATTGAACTTGGACACTTGTGATGTTTTTCATTAGATAGTTATTATCGGTGGCTCTATCCACAAAGACAAAGGGCTCTGCTTTAGAATCATTCGATAAGGTATTTGCGTCATAACTTAAATTGCACACATAAGAATTGGTGCTACTACCAAAATATAAAGTACATTCTTGTATCTCGTACACATGATCTCCTCGTTTGGCAATTTTGAAATTAGAAGATTTTCCTTTGTATAAATAATGGTAAAAATTTCCATCTTTGAGGTACGTACCGGAAGTGGTCTTATCTACCAAAGTGCCACCACTATTATTGTAGGTGTAAGTTCCGTCAATTTGATTAGAAGAAAAAACAATTTGCAAAGTACGCTCTTCAATGGTTGAACCTGTAGAATTGGTCCTTTTTACTTTTATGGGGATTTCAAGTTTGTATCCGGAAGTTTGGCTTGTAACTGTCACTTTGGTTGGAGCACACTTATATATATAATCAGCTCCCCACACCTTTGTTGGTGCGGACATTAAAAACAAAGCAAATAATGCAAAAAACAATCTTTTCATACCTTAAAAACAAACTTATAATAATACCTAATTTATTGTCAAAAAGTCGAACTTTTCTCAAATTTCGTTGCAAAGATACAACATTTTTTTTAATTATGCAACTTTTTTGTTAAAAAATTTGAATTTTTATAGACAAGGTGAATAAAACATACCAGTTATTACACGTTATTTGGACCGCATCCACAATTCTAACACAGGGTCTGAAAGGAAAATACCATCCGGCGTGGATATAATAAAATCCTTCTCCAACAATGCCTCTTGAATGCGACTGATATTGGATTTTGTGCCTAACTGGTATTTGGATAAGACTAATTTGGAAGTAAACTGATTATGCTGCCCATCAAGGATAGCCCTCAGAAAATTCATTTGATACCCGGTAAGCGAGGCTGTTTGTTCCATAAACAAAGGAGAACATTGTACGAGCAAATCGTTTATGCCCATTTTCACAGTATCATCCGTAACCTGTTCATCAGTGTTAATCATAACATTCCATGCCAGTTGTTGAACATAAGAGGATTGATTTTTCACCACTTCGCATATTTTACGTATGTGCTGTTCAGCAATAATTAAATTTTTGTCTGCAAATTTGTTTCGAATAAAAGGAATCCAATCCTCAGTAGCAATAGGTTGCAGATAGTTAGGCTCTCCGAACTGATAAAAAGGCATTCTTTTGTTTTGAAACAATTTATTCATCATGTGCTGTTTACTGCCAAAAAGGCAATAAGAAACATGTTCTTGGTGTTGCCATACACCACGCATTCGTTTTTGTATTTGCAACGACTCCTGCCATTCTGCGACTTGCTGAAATTCATCAATACAAATCACTAAATGTTTCCCTATTTTTTGAGCTATCAATTCAGGTAATTGCAGAATTTCCTCCGGTTTATACTCCTTTGGCGTAATACCAAGTGAGACAGAAAATTCAGTATCCGGGTTTATTCCGAACGAAACTTTTGGTGTCAGTCGGGTTAAAAAGTTCTTTGCATTTTCTAAGAACATATCCAACTTATCAGATGTCTGTTTAAGAATCGCTTCTGCAAACTTATTGTAAAAATCATACTCGGAACGGCAATCGTAGATGTCCATGTAAATAGTATGAATCATTGCTGTATCAACGGTTTGCTGTACTTTTTTTACAAGTGATGTTTTTCCCATTCGACGAGGAGAAATAAGAACAACATTAAGCCCGTTCTCAAAGTCCATCTTCAAACGCTTAGTTTCGGCAATTCGATCCGTAAAATTGCTGCCTGTCACAGAAACTCCATAAATAAATGAGCGATTGATTCCTTTTGTCATAAACGATTGTATAAGTTCACACACGAGTGGTCCACAAGAGTGTGTACCGTATTTCCGCTGCAAAGGTACAACATTTTTTTTAACTATGCAACTTTTTTGTTAAAAAATTGAATTTTCATAAACAAAATGTATGTATTTTGCATTTTGACGTTCTCAATTGTTGTTTGGTGCTCCGTTTAACGTCAGAAAAAAAACTAAAGCAAGGGTGAACGAACTCTGAACGAAACGTGGACGAAGCGTCTTTTACCTAAATTACCACACATCTTGGTGCAAAAGAAAATGGAAAAGTCCCATATAAGTGATACCGTTTTCATCTGTATAGGGGGCAATATCATCACCTAAAACGACTATCTTACGGAAACTATCATCTATACGACGTAGAGACTGGAGTTCCTGTTCGCGTTTTTCGGGCGAATCCATCTGAAGATTCGGGCACAAAGGTACTACTTTTTTTTTAATTACACCAACTATACACAAAACGCACACGTGGTTGTACACGTATGCGTTTTGTTAGTTAAAGTAAGCCTATGCTTTAGATAGCGTTGTCTTGTGATGCTTGAGGCTTCACTCGGAACTCCAAAGGATTGCTGCCACTGACACCAAAAGACTGCATCAGAGTCTCAGTTATGACCATTGTGGTCTCAGGATTCATATACTTTTTCATAATTATCTATATTTATGCGTTATTACTTTAATTCTTGAGCCTGTGCGTTATAAACATTGTCACCGCTGAACAACATCAGTTGACCATTTATCAGCATTTTAGCATTCTGCATTTCAGCAGCAGGAGTCTCGGTTCCGGTAGCCTGATTCTTCACGAAGGCGAACTTACGAGGAGGAACACTTGCGGCAGGCAGTTGGAAGTAAGCACGGAAGCCCTTGACGCTGCCTGCGGCACCCATAGGAGCCAAACCATTGTCGTAAACGACCATATATTTGCCGGCTACATCTTCAATCTGTTTTGCATTCAAATTTGCTACGAAATTGCCGGAGGTAGCACCTTCAGTCGTTTTAATAGTAACGCCCTCAAATACAGGATTTTCAGGAGCACCACTTTCCCACTTGATGAGGTAAGGCATACCGGCAGTCATAGAAGTAACATCTTCTGCCTCAACCAAGAGTGTTTCGCCTTCGAGAGAGCAGTTAGTTACACTCTTAACGGTAGCACCGGCGAGAGGCGATTCTGCTACGTTAGCAATGTCGAACGGCAAGCAGATAGTTTGCCACATACCATCAACAAACGAACGTTGAATAGTCAAATCTATAGTAGCGTTCATAGCGCGATTGAGTAGTGCGGTTTGGTCTGTTGCTTCGCTCACAGCCATTGAGTAGGTGATAGGAGCATCTTCAATGTAATAGGTGTAACCATCTGTACCAATCAAAGTGGCATTAAGCATTATTTGACCTTCTTCATCGGAAATAGTAACACTACTACCTGTAGTCATATAAGTATAACTTGTTTTGGTGTATATCAGATTCCACGAGTCGAATTTGTCGTATCCATAAGTTCCTAATAATGCCAAAGGATTGGCTTGTGTTCCATTTACAGCAAGCATTATCTCCGGAACATTTACATCTCCAACAACATCAAAATTCAAACCAACAGCAGTAACAGAAGCATCAATATGATCCACATTTACATATACCTCTTTGGGACCCCAAGGATTGTCACCTGTGCAAATAAATGTAATCTCAGTACCATGAGCCGTTGTGAGAGTACCGGTCATTGTAATAGTCTTGTTATCTTGAGAATAAGCGACATTGACTATACCTGAACGGAAATAGTAATATGCATACTCATCATAGTTATAGTAATAAGAAGGATATTGAGTGTAACTCATATAACCCTGCGAGCCAAGTACATCGCCATTGGCGGGAGTGGCAACGTCGGGATTAACAATCGTATGGTTTCCAGCCGTCGGGGCAACATCAGTAGGTGTTTTGAACTCAAGAACAATACGATTATAATCGTTATCTTGGAAACTAAATCTTTGTTTTTGATTTGAGAATGTTTTAGTCAGCGAAGTGGATGTAAATTCGATACCACCTTCCACATACTCGGGTTCTGCATCCCAAGGCGTAGGAGCCGTATAAGTAAAGACAACATCCTTCATCACGTAGGTGTTCTTGTTTTTACAAACAATGGTAGCATTGAGTTTGTACTCGTTAGGATTGCCCGTTGCTACGATAGAAAGAGCATTAACTTCTGTCTTTGTGGCATCCATTGTAGAAGTTTCATAACCTCCTAAATCTACATAAGTATATTGTGCTATAATATTGCTGATAGAAGCATCTACAAGATTAGCAGCCGAAAAATCAATAACAAAATTATTCGGTGTAGCTGTCAAAGCCAATATCCATTCTCCGTCAGAAGAATAATAAGTGGGATCTACTTTGCTAACGACTAAATCTATCGTTTCGGGTTCAGGAACATACCAAGGGTTGTTCATCGTACTATTCACTATGATTTCAGTCCCATGAGCTGTCGTCAATGTTCCTGCCAAAGTCATGGTCTTATTGTCTTGCGAATAGGTCACCGTTAACGAACCGCCTGTAATAAAATAATAATATGGATCCCAACCGCCATAATCCTCATAATAAGATGCCAAATAGGTAATCTTAGAGTTTCCCGTTAGGAAATTCTGACCACAAGAAGATTGAATAGTATTATTTCCAGAAGCAGCGACAAGGAAAGTTGTACCAGCAGTAGGTTGAGCATACTCTGCAACATTCATTTGCAGAAAAATAGTATAATAATCTCTATCCGTAATCTTAAAAGTCATCGGGGTCTCATCTTCCCAAGAAGTCATCGAAAGCGTTTTACCTGACATATCAATGGCAGATACTTCTTTTGCAGGTTCTGAGCCATAAATACTAAATGGAATATTAGAAAAATTATATACTTTATCACTACTTTCAGATGCTGCTCTAGCATTCAATTGACCAGTTATCGTATAACTATCTTCACCCACTTTTTCAATCGTGATAGATTGTGAACTACTACTATATAAAGTACGTCCTGTACGCAATTTACCAGGATTAGTAGCAGATTGATTATAAATCCAATTCAAACGCGAATTGGTTGTAGATAACGTACCATCAGATTTCGAAAAAGTACCAACAAAGTCATTTACAGATGGGGTAATTTCAAAACAAATGTCGTAATAATAATGGTTGGATGAACTTTCTACAGCATTGAACGTCAAAAGGAGTTTATCCCCTTGGGGAACTGCCGTGAAGTTTTCCACAGTCGTAATCGTGTACGCTCCCCACATACTCACTGTGAGTAGGAGAGCTGAAAATAAAGTTAAAATCTTTTTCATAACTTAAAAATTTTTTGTTAATAATTTGTGTCTTCATTTCATTACGGCAGAAGACGTTTGCCTTTATATTTTTGTGTAGTGATTGCTTCAATTATGATTTAACAAACTATGTACAGCATCGTAAATATGCATAATCTCTTCTCCGGAAACCAATCGTTCTATTTTATATGCTATGTGAATATCTTCGTATATAAATTCACAATATTCTAACTCTTTCCAATCCAATCGAAACGGCTCTTTATGGGTTATATGAGCATATCGTGCAAATTCTTTAACAGCAATGGCTAGTCTATCAATCTTAGTATGCACCGTTTCTTCAGATAAAGTGGGATGAAGACGCATACTTTGTGCATAAAAATCCAGCAGAGATTGTTCTGCCAATGGTTCAACGAGAATTTTCATGCTTGATAATATTCGTGAACCTTTTGATGTAAATGACTAACAACTGTGTCAAAGGGAATCAGTTTTGCAACTGCCTCATCCGACAATTCCGACACATCAGATACTTTGAGATACTCAATGTAATTTAGTATCTGCGCCATCTTGACGGGATTATCAATCATCGGTCCCATCGCGTGAATAAATTGTTGGCTTGCTGCCATTTGGGTTGCACTCATAACTAACGATTTTACATTTGCATTTCTATATAACTAAAGAAGCACTTTCGATTTATAAGGATTGGGCAGACATCGTATAGCGTTTGCCACCGCGATTGATAAAGACTCTGCCGTTGTGCATATATTTTAGCAATCCAACGCCATCGGCTTTCGGCGATTGGGTATCCGTAGGCGCAGCGGAATAACTAAAACGTATCGTGGAGCCATAATAAGAGGTACATTCTCCCGACAGGGTACGTCTGCCCTGTTCGTCATAACCTAACGTAATGCTACCACTGACCAAATACCAAACCTTATGCACCCAACCATTCTGATCCACCTGTGCCACATAGCATGGTATCATAATATTTCCATAACGCCCTAAAGAGGAACTGAACACTAAATCCTCCTCTTCCGATGTGGATAAATTATACGTGCCGGCAGGTATATCCTGCGAATAAGCATACATGCCCAACTGGATATAATACTGCAACCCTTCGGCATCGGTTGTTTCCTGATACAAAGCCATATCCAAAATAGGATCACTCATCGTACGACGGTCTTTCCAGTCTAAACTATCCATCTGAACGGAGACTTCTTCCACCACCTTCAGTTCGTCCGTAAAGGGTTGCTCTTTGGGATCTACCTCCTCTTCCTCCTGAGGATAATTGATGATATGTGGCACCTGCGTGAAAGAGAACGAATACTCACTACCTATCGTGTCCGTGATATACATTGAATAGGTCCACGCGCCCTGCCCGGCAGGAGACAGTGTGAGTTGGGCAGTCTTGAACACATACGGTTCGCCGCCAAAGAACCACATCGTATAATCCGATTGGTCCTGGAACAGCACCAAACCCGACAAGTCATTATTTTCCAATGTATAAGTACCCTCTACCAACTCCATCGGTTTGGACAACGCAACATCTACAATCACGTTGGGGAAACCGTCCGTCTCCTGAGATGTGGAGAAGAAATTAAACGTATAAGGATAGATATTATTCAACGAATCGGCATACTCGCGTAAATACGAGATGACTACCGTGTCAATAGCCAACTCAACCTGTTCTTTCTCACGCGGTTCGTCTTCCGGGTCGTACAACAGATTATAAGCACGTGCATCAATCGTCACCTTAGTGCCGTTCTTTGATGTAGCCTCGCCCGTAATCATAACCGTATCGCCTTTTTCGTTATAAGCAACGGTTATCTGACCGGACACAAGATAATACGGCGTATATTGTCCCCAAAACTCATCACCTGCGTCACGGATAGCCAAATAACAGGGGTCGTCGTTCTGCAAACTGATATAACCCTGCGAAGCAGTCATCGTGCCTGCCTTGCCGCTATTGTCAATGGTATATGTGCCGGCAGGCAAGACCAATTCATCAGCAATCAGATTGAGTTCAATCCAGTTATACGTCTCGTTGGCGGTTTCGCTAATGTTGATATTCAACACGCCTGTCTCGCGTAGGCGCGGCACAATCAAATCTGCCACAAAAGCAATGGTTGTAGCCTCCTTAGGTTCGAAACGATACGGATCAGCCGGCGGTTCCGGAGAAGGTTGGTCATCGTAATCAAACGTGATGGGACTTACCTCAAACACCATATCGCCCTCCGTTTCCATCGAGCCGCTTAAGGTACACGTCTTATTGCCATTGGACACGATGGTAAGGGTTACTTTGGAATCATATTCGCAATAATACATATCCCCCCAACTCTTGCCTGCTATCTTCTTTTCGGCATAACTATTGACATATTCGATGGTTTTGTTCCTTGTAGAGAACGTGCCCGCAATAGATTGGGTAGGCGGATACACATCAAAAGCCAAGGTGTAGTTGTCCTTGCCGTCTGATGCCTCTACGGTAATGAAATAGTTGAGTTTATCAACCGTTGCATCTTCCACCTTAACGGCAGACGGAGTCAACGAAACGGTTGTAGCCATGACCAATCCAGCCACGGCTAACAAGAGAGTTAATGTAATAAAGCGTTTTATCATAGTTATTTAACAGAATGCCCCAATAAGTTATAGAGAGCACCATTCTTATTTATCCACAGATGGTTCCGATAGAACATCTTATTGCAACCCATTTGATCCATCAGAACAGGCAACATACCCGTTGCTTCCTTCACGTAGGCAAAAGTAATCGGTTCAATCACGTACGTATAGCCGTTCTCGCAAATGAAATTAGCAGACAAGGTGTATGAACCGTCTTTGTTCTCAACAATCGTCAAGACAGAACCTGCCTCGATATACGATTCGGAAGCTCCAACACTGACACTGGTCCAGATACTCAAATGATCATTGGTGGCGGTAGTAAATGTTCCGGCAGGAGTGCTTTGCTCCTCTAATTTAATAAATACGGTATAATCCACTCCCTGCTCATTACTTCCCTTAAGATCTATATTCAGTCCTTCCAATCCGTCCTCGGCTACCGTAACCTGACCGGGTGTAATCACAACCTGCTTATTATCCGGGTCAAAGGCGAAAGATATATCGTCTTTGAAATGGTAGTACAATGTCTGGTCAATATGCTTCTCGCCCATCACGCTGAACGATATATCCTGACAAATCAACGTACCGGCATTGAAATGGAACTGCTTGTCACCGTCCTTGGTAACCGTTACCGTGCTAACGGAGTCATTCACCAAATAGCGCGTTTTAGAGCCGCCATCAGACTTCAGCCAAGTCACATAACTGCTGGTAGGAATCAGCACATTACTTAAACCTTGCGTAGAATACTTACCCTCAAGAACCGTGTCCGTTGGACATACGCACAACTGAACGGCATAATCGTACGTAACGTTGTTGTCCAGACGTTTACCGGAGCAAGTGAGATTAAAGTAATAACGCACCTGACCATAATCATCGTCCTGACGGGTAACCTGCACACCCTTTACCGTCATATCGTAATCAACATAGGTTTCCCTATTCTTGGCATCCGGGTCGTACACAAAGGTAAACGGCGTAACGGATATACCCTGCGTTTGAATCTCCGAAGCAGCATAACAATACTTGTAATTATACTGGTTAGTGCCGGACATAGTCTGCACATTCAGCACACCCTCACCAATCTGATAATGTGTATCGTCCACCTTGGTAATAACAAAGGTATTTTCCAAACTGGGATTCGGACGACGCATATTGCCGTTGTATGTAATGTCCGAGAAGTCCTTTTTGATTGTACCGTCACTTACTTTATACGTACCTTCCAATTTATGCTCGGCAGGCGCCAGCATCAACGTGGCAACAGAGGGATAAGTAGTGGTCTTAGCATACTCGGTAGTATTCTTGCATGTCTGCTCAATCGTCAGTTTATACTTATACGTTGTACCATAACTCTGGTCCTCGACCGTTACTTTGGTAACCGCAGTAAGATAATTATACTGCGTAGCCATCGCGCCAACCGCGCACATCAACATCACTAATGAGAAATAAATCTTTTTCATACCTAAAAATCAATTTAACTAATAATTACACCTTTTTGTTACGATTTTGTTATAATTTTTACAAATCGGTTGCAAAAGTACAAAAAAGTTTTCATATTTGCAAATAAATGTACACTTTTTTTACAATTTTAATGCCTTTTTGTTTACTTTTATAGTTTTTGTAGCCCCTCCGGGAATCGAACCCGGATCTAAAGTTTAGGAAACTCGTATTCTATCCGTTGAACTAAAGGGCCCTCGTCGGAGCAACAACCTCGCAAGAGTTGATTGCCGCGCTGCTTAATCAACAGGCGAGTTGTGCTCCTCCTCTTCGAAAAACCTCTTATGAGCTTTTTCGAGTTGTTATATTATATTCTTCAAACGTATAATTAAGAAAGTCATTCATCGGTTTGGCAGCACGGGCTATATCCAACAAGCGGGACATGAAGTCCGGCGCACATACTTGGGCATCCGTCAGGGGTGTGGAGAACGTATAGGCCTTGCGTTTGAGCCAATCCGCAATTCGATTGACGGTTAACGATGCACAATGCACGGTTGAAATTTCGTTGAGTTGTTCTTCAAAGCCGACAGGGACTTTTTTGAGCATCCACTCCGTATCAAAATCACCGAAATAACGTTGCCAATGCGGGTTAGCCATAATCTGCTCCACCTCGTCATAATTAGCCACTATTTCCTTCCGCAGAGCCTTCAGCAGGTCCGGATTGGGGCACCAGATACCTCCGGCGAACAGACAATGACCGGGCTGCAAATGCAGGTAATAACCTCCCCGCATGGAATGTTTACCGGCTGTATTGGGTTTGTCAGGAGCCGCAGCGGCAGGAAACGTACCGAACCACTCTTTATAAGGACGCTTGTCGGCAGAGAAACGTACATCACGATAAATACGCCATATACACTGCTTCGGCTGCAAGCCGACGAGCGACGGATCGATAGCCGCCAAGCCGTCGATATAGTCCTGCGTCAGTGCCTCAAAACGCTTGCGACACGCGTCATAACGGGGCTTGTTGGCTTGAAACCACTCGCGATTGTTGTTACGCGACAGGTCCGCCAAAAATGTTAATATATCTTTTACAGTCGTTTCAAGCATTGTGCAAGTGAATCAGTCCAATAAGGAACAGTGATACCAAAAGTGGTTTTAACCTTGGCTTTATCCAACACCGAGTAGTGAGGACGCGGCGTTTTATACTGATATTCGGACGACAAGATAGGCGTTACCTTGCAGGCAACCCCTGCCTGACGCAGTATCTCTACCGTGAAATCAAACCACGAGCAGACACCTTCGTCGGTGAAATGGTAGATACCGGCATGCCACTCGGAAGCCTCAATGGCGGCATAGATAGCCTTTGCCAAGTCCTCGGCATAGGTGGGCGTGCCAATCTGGTCATACACCACGCGCAGTTCGTCTTTCTCACGCCCGTATTTGAGCATGGTCTTAACAAAATTATTACCGTAGGGCGAATAGAGCCATGCCGTACGGAAAATAATTGCCTCCGGATTAGCCTTCAGCAGCAATTGTTCGCCCTCGTATTTAGTGCGTCCGTATGCGGTACGCGGTGCCACGGGGTCACTTTCGCGGCAAGGAACATGTTCGTCACCGGAAAAAACATAGTCGGTGGACACATGAATAACCTTACAGCCCGCCGTTGCCAAGTTCTCAACCGCCTGTGCATTAATCAAACGGGCAGTAACTTCGTCTGCCTCTGCCTTATCTACGTTCGTATAAGCAGCACAATTAACAATAAGACCTATTTTATTATCGCGCACGTACGCGTGAACGACATCACGGTTGGTGATATCCAATTCAGCCACATCGGTAAAAAAATACGTGTGCGACGTATGCTGAACACTCAGGTTACGCATTTCGGTTCCTAATTGGCCATTGCAGCCGGTGATGAGAATATTCATGATTAGCGGGTTTAACGAGTTTAACAGGTTTAGAGGTTAAAAGGGACTATCAAAGTTTTTGAGCAAAGGATGTTTGGTGTCTTTATCGGACAAGATACGGTGCTCTTCCGGCACTTGCCAGTCAATGTGGAGGTCCGGGTCGGAAAGCAAGATACCGCCGTCTGCTTCGGGGTGGTAGAGATTATCACATTTATACGTAAAGACAGCCTTCTCGCTCAACACACTAAAGCCATGTGCAAAGCCACGCGGGATAAAGAACTGACGGTGGTTCTCCTCTGTCAGTTCCACCGAGAACCACTGACCGAATGTCTTGCTATCCTTGCGTAAATCAACTGCTACATCTAATACCTTACCCTGTGTACAGCACACCAGTTTGGCCTGCGTATAAGGCGGACGCTGGAAATGCAAGCCACGCACTACGCCGTAAGATGAGCAGGACTGGTTATCCTGCACAAAACGCGCAGTGATACCTGCTTCCTGATAACGCTGTTCGTTGTAGGTTTCTACGAAATAGCCCCGTGCGTCACGAAACAACTTGGGCTCCAGCACCAATAAACCTTCAATAGGTGTTTTAATTACTTCCATTATATTTCTATTACTTATTTGTCAAACATACCTCTCAAATATGCACCCCGTTTGTCGTGAACAAGTCCGTCCAGACTGAAGCGGACAATCAATTGCTGTTGGTGTTGCAGACGTTTGGTGATATTATCGTAGTGCATATTCCAACTCATATAGCAATTAACAAAACTTGAACGATACAAGTAAGCAAATATATCGGTTCGGTTGTAGAAAGTGGCTTGATAGAACGGGTCACCCTGACACATCAGGCTGCCGATAGGCGTACCCAAATTGTCGGCATTACGAAGCGGTTGCAAATTATCGCCCACATAGGTGGTGTTCTTCAATCCCAAGAACCACCAATTGGCATACAGTTCAATCAACACGCCTTGCGGCTGGTATTTATCACCGTTCTTGCGGTCACGTGCAATACCGTAGATATAAGTTGCTTTCAGAGCCAGTGAATCCAACGGCGTGAGACGTGTCAAATCAAAGCCCACATGTGCTCCAAAATTAATATCATCGTATAGACTTTCTTTCTCGTGCAACTCAGGGTCTGCCGAACAAGCAGTGTGATTCATGTGTACCAATCCGCCCACGAAGAACCATTTATGCTGATACTGCCCGTCAAACAAAATACGGAACATCTCGCGACGGTGCCAGTCCAACGCACTACGCCAGTCGCACATAAACTCGGCAAAACCTCGTTTATCCTGATAGGTAATCAACGCACCCTGTATATTGGGGCGTGCATAGGCTATACTATCGTATTGCAGCCAATCGGGCATACTGAGAATACGATTCTCGTAGGGGATAGCACCCAATTGCAGGTTTACCCCGTAATTGCTAAAATGGTAATACGCCGTGGGATCGACTTTGGCATTTCGCCACTCGCCGCCCAAAGGCTGCGTATAGCGCACACCGGCAATGAACTTATGCGAACCGCCTATTCTGTCCTTAACACGGACACCGACTGTCGGCGACAAGCGGAAAGAGAAAAGCGTCTGAGGTATCTGGCAGTGGTCACCCAACTCGTAATACTCACGGTTATCGAAGTACGAGTCAAAATCCACATCGTAGATAAAGCGCACTTTCTTTGCCTCGCGTTCCGCCTCTTTGCGTTCATAAACGGTGTCCACAAATTCTTTCGGCTGCGTCTTGGCATAACGCAACCAGAAACCTTGCGCGTTCGCCATCAAAGGCAATAAAATAAGAATAATCAAACCACTATACTTTTTCATCTTCTTTCGGCATTTCTTTATTATAGGCTTTAACAATTTCTTTCACCAATGGGTGACGGACAATATCCTTATCCGAGAAAGTAATGCAACCTATACCCTCTATATCCTTAAATCGCTCAATAGCATCGCGCAGTCCGGAGCGTTGCGACATCGGTAAATCCACTTGCGTCAAGTCACCCGTCACAATCATCTTACCGTTCATTCCCAGACGTGTCAGGAACATCTTAAGTTGCGATATGGTAGTGTTTTGCGCCTCGTCCAAGATAACCACGGCATCGGAAAGCGTACGTCCACGCATAAACGCCAGCGGAGCTATTTGGATGATACCCTTTTCCATATATTCCTCCAACTTGTTTTGAGGAATCATATCCTGCAAGGCATCGTACAGCGGTTGCAGATAGGGGTCTATCTTGTCCCGCATATCCCCCGGCAGGAAGCCCAGTTTTTCGCCGGCCTCCACAGCGGGACGGCTCAATATGATCCGTTTGACTTCTTTGTTTTTGAGTGCCCTAACCGCCAGTGCTATCGCCGTGTATGTCTTGCCGCTACCGGCAGGACCTATTGCCAGCAACAGGTCATTATCTTCGTAAGCATCTACCAACCGCTGCTGATTCAGACTGCGTGCCGTTATCATCTTACCGTTTACCCCGTGCAGAATGAGGTTGGCGGTGTGTTGCGGTGCCGGTTGTTCGCCATGAAGTAACTGCAAGATTTGCACCTCAGTCAGCGCATTATGCTTTATGCAGAAATCTTCACACAGCCGCAACGACTGCTCAAATTTGGCAATCGCACTCTCCGAACCCGTCACCTTGATTTCATAACCCCGTGCCAATAGACGCACATCGGGGTGCTGGTCTTTCAGACAGTGCATATTACGATTATTCAAACCGTAAAAAGTAGCGGTGTCCAATGCCTCGTTTAGTTCGATAATTGCGTCCATTCGGGTATATCTTGTAAGAATGTTATTTGTTGCCCTTCCACCCTGGCTACCACCACTTCGGGGCCGTTACTCAGTATCAAATAGGGTACGTTAAACTGACGGTTATAAACGGCTATTTGGTCTAATACACGTTGGGTAAGGGACACGGATTCTGCTTTAAACTCAATAAGCACCAACGGCGTAAGGTCTTTGTTGTAGATAATGGCATCGGCTCTGCGTTTGGTAGCCAGTTGTACTTCCACGGCTATCCCCGACTCCGGATAGTTGTATTGTTCCACCAGTTTATGCAGGAATTGCTGCCTTACCCACTCTTCCGGTGTCAGTCTAACATATTTCTTCCGCCAGTGGCAGAATATATATTGTTTATTATCCTTCGTTGTTACTTTCAACTATTTCTGCCAATTATCTTTCAGACTTGCGGTGCGGTTAACCACCAGTTTATCGTTTGTTGTGTCAGGGTCAACCACAAAGTAGCCCTGTTTGAGGAACTGGTAGTGGTTCACCTGTGCTATGCCGTTGATTATTTCAGGCTGATGCATCTCTTTCTTCAACGCCGCTTCTGCCTTGATGGTGACCACTTTCAGGCTGTCAGGATTAAGTAAATCGCGGAAATCACCTTCTTCGGCAGAAGGATTCTCCACGGCAAAGAGACGGTCATACAGACGTGCCTCCACGTCAATACAGGACTGACACTCCACCCAGTTGATAGTGGCTTTGGTCTTGCGGTTACCGCCCTCGGTGCCGGATTTGCTATCGGGGTCGTAAGTAGCATATACAGTCGTTATATTGCCTGCGGCATCTTTTTCGCAGCCCGTAGCCTGAATGATATACGCATTCTTCAGACGCACTTCACGTCCGCCGGGGCTGAGGCGGAAGAAGTTCTTGTCGGCTTCTTCCAAGAAATCGCCACGCTCAATATACAGTTCTTTGGCGAAGCGCATTTCGCGCGTGCCCAATTCGGGATGTCCGTCTATATTTTCGGCGGTCAGGTTCTCCCCTTCTCCCTCGTAGTTAGTCAGCACGAGTTTGACGGGGTCAAAGATAGCACAAACGCGAGGGGCTTTTTCTTTTTGGTCTTCGCGAATAGCATTTTCCAGCCATGTATAGTCAATCATACCCTCCACCTTGGTGTAACCGATTGTGTTGATAAAGGCGCGTATTGCCTCGGGCGTGTAGCCACGGCGGCGCAAGCCGCAAACGGTCGGCATACGGGGGTCGTCCCAGCCTGCCACCAAACCTTCTTTAACCAGTTGCAGCATCTTACGTTTGGACATAACGGTATAGGTTATATTCAGGCGGTTGAACTCAAACTGGTGGGTGCGGTCGTCTTTGTCATTGGGATTACGTTGCATACCAAAATCAATCATACGGTCAATGAAATAATCGTACAAAGGACGATGCACCACAAATTCCAACGTGCATATACTGTGCGTCACGCCCTCGAAATAGTCACTCTGTCCGTGTGCGAAATCGTACATAGGATATACATTCCAACGGTGTCCTGTACGGTGATGAGGGTGCGAAGTAATTATACGATAGATAATCGGGTCGCGGAAATGCATATTCGGATTCGCCATGTCAATCTTGGCACGCAGTACCATCTTGCCCTCCTCTATCTCACCGTTCTGCATGGCCTGGAACAGGCGCAGGTTTTCCTCCACAGGGCGGTCACGGTAAGGCGAAGCCACACCGGGTTCGGTCGGTGTGCCTTTCTGCTCGGCAATCTGCTCCGGTGTCTGCTCATCTACATACGCCAAGCCGTGCCGAATAAAAGCAACCGCCAAGTTATATAACTGCTCAAAGTAGTCACTGGCATAATACACATTGCCCCAGCGGAATCCCAGCCACTGAATATCCTGTTGAATAGAATCCACGTATTCGGTGTCTTCTTTGGCAGGGTTGGTGTCGTCAAAACGCAGGTTGCATACGCCCTTATAGCGGTCGGCTATTCCGAAGTCCATGCAAATGGCTTTGACGTGACCGATATGCAGGTAGCCATTCGGTTCAGGTGGAAAACGTGTCTGAATACGTCCGCCGTTCTTACCTTCTTGCAAGTCTTTCTCAACTATTTGCTCAATAAAATTGAGCGATTTTTCCTCCGTTTCCATATCTCTTAATTCTTAATTCTCAATTCTCCATTCTCAATTCTCCATTCTCCATTCTACATTCCCTTAATAACGCCTCTTGGCGATTCTTTAATGAAATTAACAATCAAATCACGTTCAGCACTTTGTGGCATATCAGCCAGCACTTTCTCCACTGCTTGCGACATATTCAGTTTGGACATATATACCAAACGATATACCTGTTGAATGGTATCTATCTGCTCTTTGCTAAATCCACGGCGACCTAAGCCTACACTGTTGATTCCGCAGAATTGAATAGGATCCCGAGCAGCCATCACAAAAGGAGGTACGTCTTTATTAACGTGGCTGCCGCCCTGAATCATGACATGCGAACCGATATGCGAGAACTGGTGTACCAACGTGCCGCCGCCGATAACGGCATATTCTTCTACCACGACTTCGCCGGCTAATTGTGTCGCATTGGACATGATGACGTGGTCTTTTACCACCACATCGTGTGCCACGTGGCAATAAGCCATGATGAGGCAGTTATTACCCACGACGGTCTTGCCTTTGCTGGCTGTGCCGCGATGTACGGTAGAGCACTCGCGCAAGACGGTGTTATCGCCTATATACGTGTAAGTCAACTCACCTTGGAACTTCAAGTCTTGCGGTACAGCACCGACAATGGCAGTCGGAAAAACGTGGCAGTTCTTACCGATACGTGTATGTTCACACACTGTGGCGTTGGCGTCAATCACAGTACCCTCACCTATTTCGACATCTTTGTCTATAAATGCGAACGGTCCCACTTCGACCGTTTCGTGCAGTTTGGCGTCCGGGTGGACGTAAGCTAATGGACTAATCATATATTTGTTGTTATTGTTAGCGTATTTTATCTATCAGTTGTTTGCAGCATGCCGTATTAAAGCCGTGTCCCGGACATTCAGCGATTATCTTGCCGCGTATATATACGCCCGATAAAGCCAGATCTCCAATTACATCCAGCAGTTTGTGCCGAGCCGGTTCATTGTCGTAGCGCAGGGGGGATAAATAGCCCAATTGACCGGCATCGATGGTAGGTTTCCCCATTTTCTTTGCCAAGCGGTTCATGCTCCACTGCCATATTTTTTTATCATATATAACCAGCGCATTGTCCAAGTCGCCTCCTTTTATCAGTCCCAAGTTGAGCAATGGTTTGATTTCTCTCAAGAAGCAGAACGTACGTGCGTCGGCTATCTCCGCAGCAAAGTTCTTCAAGTCGGTCAATTCGGCTGTCTGCTCGCCCAAGACGGGAGACGGATAGGACACTTTAACCTCTACTGCATATTCCTCAGCGGGTATGATACGCATACGGTTAAAGCCTTTGTTGTCAAACTCAACCGGTTCCGTCACCACCCACTCTTTGGCATCTGCTTCCTGTTCTTGTGTTCCTACCCTCCTAATCTGTTCCACGTACTGTTTGGCACTGCCGTCCAGAATAGGTATTTCGGGAGCGTCCACTTCCACCAGCACATTGGTTATGCCCAAGGCATATAAAGCCGCCATCATGTGCTCTACCGTACTCACTTTCCACGCACCGTTTTCCAGAACAGTGCCGCGTGAGGTCTTAGTCACATATTGAGCCAATGCTTGATAAGTGGGGCGTTCCGGTAAATCGACACGACAAATACGAATACCTGTATTCATTTCTGCCGGAAGGAATGTGGCATGAATCCAACCACCGGTATGTAAACCCGGTCCCTCCAACGTAAACGACTTATTGATGGTTTTCTGTTTCACTCTCTCAACTCTAAACTGTAGCGCCTCCGGCGCGTCCTCTAAACTCTAAACTAACTTCCTATACATCTCGGGCAACTTACGCATTACGGCATAGACGCGGCGGCACAGACCGGCATCCATGGCCGGGCTGCCGAGGTACATACCGGGTTTGGTAATGCTGTTAGGCACGCCTGTTTGGGCTCCGAATATGCAGTTGTCGGTTATCTCTATATGTCCGGCAACGCCCACCTGCCCTGTCAGCATACAATGGTTGCCTATCGTGGTCGAACCGGCTATACCGACTTGTGAGCATAGAACGGATGATTCACCCACAACCACGTTATGTGCCACCTGTACCAAGTTATCTATCTTGGTATTCTTTTTGATACGTGTCTCACCCATCATGGCGCGGTCCACGGTGGTATTGGCACCTATCTCCACATCGTCCTCGATAACGGCTATACCTATCTGTGGCACTTTATGGTAAACGCCCTGTGCATCGGGTTCAAAACCAAAGCCGTCTCCACCGATAACGACACCGGCATGAAGGATACAGTTGGCACCCACTCTGCAATTATAATAGACCTTGACACCCGGGTACAGGACGGTGTTGTCGCCAATGACCGCATTATCGCCCACATACACCTGCGGATATATCTGCACGCCCTTGCCCAAACGGACGTTTCTGCCGATATATGCCATGGCACCTACGTACGCATCTTCGGGCACTTGCACCCCCTCGGCGATAAAAGCAGGTTGTTCGATACCTTGGCGCTTGGGGTTCAGCACCTCTGCCACGGCTTGCAGCAGTTGCGCCATTGCGGCGCGTGCGTTATCGACGAGGATAAGGGCCGCCTGTGTGTTGCCGTCAAAGGGGAGTGTTTTGGTTATCAGCACGACGGAGGCTTTGGTCTCTGCCAAGTACGGCAGATATTTCTCCTCACCCAAGAAGCACAAATCGCCCTCTTTGGCGGTTTCTAAGCCGGCTACATTATTTACTGTGCGATTGGCATCGCCTACTATCTCGCCGCCCAATATGGCAGCTATTTGTCCTGCACTAAATTCCATATCTTTCTAAACTCTAAACTCAAACAAATATCTTTTTTTTGGTTTGCGGGTCAGCGACTCCATGCTGAGTATCTCACTGGCAGACGCTATATCTTCCACGGTGCCGTTATTATAGAGAATATCAATAGAATCGTCTTTTTCCGAATAGGTACTATTGGTTGATATATGCTCCACAAAGAAATAGTGGGCATCTGCTTGGTCTATACCCAACGTGCCGGCATAATACGCAACACGCTCGGCTTTCTCTTCTTCCGTCAGCGGTGTATTCAACAAATGTCCCTTGTAAAGGCGACGATTGATAAACGCCTCGCTCAGCAGACGCAGCACTTTATCTTCGTGTGACATCCAACTCTTAATAGCACTAATCACATCGCTATCGTCCAACAAGGCATATTGCCGCACTGCCTCACTGCCTACGTAAAAATCTTTCTCTGATATATGGTTATAAAGGAAATACCGCAAAGCCGGACTGGCAAACAAAGTTTCCTTTCCACCGTGCATTGTGCATTGTCCACCGTCCACCGTCAACCGAGCAAGTTCTTTAGCTCGGCTCAACACAGCAATCAACAACTGCTCGGCAGCCACGCTGGTCTTATGCAGATAAACCTGCCAATACATCAACCTACGCGCCACAAGGAATTTCTCCACACTGTATATACCTTTTTGCTCCACCACCAAACGGTCGTCCACCACATTCAGCATCTTCAGCAGGCGGTCGCTTGCCACACGCCCCTCTTGCACACCGGTAAAAAACGAATCACGGCACAAGTAATCCATACGATCCACATCTAATTGACTACTAATCAGTTGGTGCAAGAAATGATGTTTATACTCGTCCTTGAAGATAGCAATTGCCAAATCCAACCCTCCATGCAAGTCTTTATTGATTTGCTCCATCATCATCAGGCTTATTTCCTCATGCGTTATACCTTCCACCATCGTATGTTCCAGCACATGGGAGAATGGTCCGTGCCCTATATCGTGCAATAAGATAGCTATCTCAGCAGCCGTAGCCTCTTCTTCGGATATAGCCACCCCTTTTTGGCGCAGGGACGCAATAGCTTCTTGCATCAGGTGCATGGCTCCGATGGAATGACTGAAACGTGTATGTACAGCACCCGGATAGACCACATTACTCAGCCCAAGTTGCTTGATTCGATTGAGCCGCTGCACGTATGGATGTTGCAGCACGTCATATACCAAATCATTGGGTATAGTCAAAAATCCGAACACCGGATCGTTAATTATTTTACGTTTATTCGGCATGATTTCAAATTAGTGTGCAAAGATACAAAAAAAATTGCATATATGCAAACTTTTTGAATGAAAAATGGACTTTATTGTTTCCACCAATCGTCCGCTGTTTTGGTAATTATACGTGCCAATTCGTTCATAACCATGCATTCGGGACGAGTACAAACATAATCCTTGCGATACTCATACTTCCAACAAGTGATTTGCAACAAGCGATCTTCGGCACAGGCATAGAAAGCCTTTCCATACGGTTTATACCGTTTACCGAAACCATTGTCACAGATTTCAATCACGGGCAATTGCTCATCTAATAAGCGTTTGAGTATATTGCGTTCTTTCTCGCTGATGAAAGCCGACACGATGACCGCTCCAAGTCGGGCTTCCCGAAGGACAGCCTCCGCTTGCCGGTCAAAAAGATTCACATCTGCACGATGGCAAATAAGTGGCAACTTACGGCTCTTCAAAAGCAAAGATTGATTGCCGACATAATCTAAAAACAAACGCGTTGTCCTATCAGAATCCTGCTGAAGCAACTTCGGTTGTACATTCAACAGGGCGACCTCTAACGCATCCGGATTAGTACGCAGGTTGTAATCCCATTTCAACCCTCCGGCAATCGCGTCAAGAGTCCAATTAGCAGAGTGCTGATTACGAACAATTGCAAATTGATTGCGCAGGTTACCTTTGATTATTCTACGCTCAGGATTAGAACGGATATAAGCAATCTTGGTTTCGACATCTTCCTTTTCAATAGGGATAGTATCGTTATATCCCCTCACAAAGAGCGCGGGACCACGTTTACTCCCTCTATGATTCTTTTCTTCCCATTTAGGGTCACATTTCCCGTGCTCCACTGTTTGCTTCATCTCATGCCAAGGTAATCCAAGCACATCCCAATAACCATGCGTACACCCAATCATGAAACCTTTAATAATTTGTCCAAGATGCACATTGCTTTCAGGCGTTATATAAAGCAATCCATGAAAATGATCAGGCATAACCACATTAGCAATAACCTGTACATCGGGATAGAACTGAGGAATCTGCTGCCAACATTGCTCTACATATTTGCCAACCTCCGTGTACTCTATCTCGAGATTTTCAACGGTTTGGGTAGATACGTTATAACGTCCATGTATGGTGCTCAATACTTGGTGATGATCTCTGACATTCAAGGTAACAAAGAAATACCCCGCGGTATAATCCGCATCTGCAAGGCGATGCAACGCAGGCGACAGTTCCTGCTCGCTACGATCCATATTCCATTTCTGTTGATCTGTGTAGCGCATGTTTTGGGGCGTTATAACGCTTTATAATTGTAGTAGATTATTACTCCGACTTCATGATAAACAACTTATCCCCACGGCGGAGGGGTTTGGTTGTTTTGATAGCAAAAGCATGGCCCTGATAGACTGTCGGTTGCGGATTGCCGGGCTCGTCATGCAAGTCATGAGCCACCAACTCATACGCGCCGGTCGTCTCGCCCGTCACCAATAACTCATCGCCCTCCGTAATCTGCGGCACTGCTTCCAAGAAAAACTCAGCCACACCTATCTTCTTGAAATAGTCCGTACAACGCCCGGCATAGACTTTCTTGCGTGTAGCCTGCGAACCGTACTCGTGCGTCCACTCACCCATTTTCTGCCCCTGATAATAACCGTCCCAGAAACCACGATTAAAGACACGCGCCAGACGGGTGTTCCAATCTTCTATCTTGGACAGAATGCCTTCTTGGGCGTATTCGCCTTTCTGCCACGCCTCAACGGCCTCTTTGTAGCAGCCGACAACGGTCTTGACATATTCGGGTCCGCGAGCGCGACCTTCTATTTTCAGCACCCGCACACCGGCATCCAGCATCTTATTGAGAAAACCGATTGTTTTCAGGTCCTTGGGGGACATGATATATTGATTATCCACCTCCAATTCGAGGTCGGACTCTTTATCCTTAACTATATACCCGCGTCGGCACACCTGCATACAAGCCCCGCGATTGGCAGACGCTCCCAAGTTATTGAGCGACAAGTAACACTTGCCACTAACTGCCATACATAACGCGCCATGGCAGAACATCTCAATGCGGATGAGTTCGCCCTTGGGACCGCGTATATCCTGCTCCTGTATATCCTTATAAATAGCCGCCACCTGAGTCATGTTCAGCTCGCGCGCCAAGACGACCACGTCTGCATATTGTGCATAGAAGCGTAACGCCTCGGTATTGGCTATATTGAGTTGTGTGGAGAGATGTACCTCAACGCCCTGAGCGTGAGCATATTGCAGCACGGCTATATCGCTAGCGATGACGGCGGACAGTCCCGCCTGTTTGGCAGTATCCACTATCTGGCGCATAAGCGGCATATCTTCGGGGTACATAACCGTATTCAGCGTGAGGTAGGTTTTGACGTTGGCTTTCCGGCAGATAGCCACAATCTTACGCAAGTCGTCCGTGGAAAAATTGGCAGAAGAGCGTGCCCGCATATTGAGGTGCTCAATGCCGAAATAGACACTTGTAGTCCCTGCCTCAATAGCCGCAGCTAACGAGTCCCAACACCCCACAGGAGCCATAATTTCTATGGTAGACGATTGACAATGCACGATGCACGGCTATTTGATGATACACTCCGCTATTTGGACGGCATTGAGGGCAGCACCTTTGCGAATCTGGTCACTGACGCACCAGAAAGCCAAACCATTGGGGTTGGTTAAGTCAGAACGTACACGTCCTATAAAGACTTCGTCTTTCCCACTCAAGAAAAGGGGCATCGGGTAAGTCTTGGTAGCGGGGTCGTCCATCAAGACACAGCCCGCAGCGTGTGCAAAAGCCTGTTTGGCCTGTTCAGCCGATATAGGAGATTGTGTTTCCAGCCAGATGCTCTCGCTATGTGCGCGCAACGAGGGGACACGCACACAGGTGGCACTGACCTGAATATCCGAGTGCATGATTTTGCGGGTCTCGTTATACATTTTGAGTTCCTCTTTGGTGTAGTCATTATCGGCAAAGACATCAATATGCGGAATAACGTTATAAGCCAGTTGGTAAGCAAACTTATTGACTGTAGCCGGCTTACCGTCCAACACCTCACGGTACTGCTGTTCCAACTCTTTCATGGCTTGCGCCCCCGCCCCGCTGGCTGCCTGATAGGTAGCCACGTGAACACGGCGGATATGACTCAGTTGTTCTATGGCGTGAAGAGCCACCACCATCTGAATCGTCGTGCAATTGGGATTGGCTATGATTCCCCGCGGACGGTTGAGAGCATCGCCGGCATTCACCTCCGGCACCACCAAAGGCACATCGTTGTCCATACGGAAAGCGGACGAGTTGTCTATCATCACCGTACCGAAGCGGGTGATGTCTTCGGCATACTCCTTGCTGACCGATCCGCCGGCACTGACAAAGGCTATATCCACGCCACGGAAGAGGTCTCCGTGTTGCAGTTGTTCCACCACATACGATTGCCCATTAAACACATAACTTGTTCCGGCACTGCGCTCCGAACCGAACAAGCGCAACTCCGTGACGGGGAAATTCCGTTCACTGAGTACTTTCAACAGTTCCTGTCCTACGGTACCCGAGGCGCCAACAATAGCAACTACCATTTTTTAAACAATAAGCAGGCGTTCTGACCGCCAAAACCAAAGGTATTGGACAAGGCATAACGCAAATCGCGCTTTTGGGCCTTGTTGAACGTCAGATTCAATTTATAATCTATTTCTTCGTCCTCGTCCCCCTCTTCGTGATTGATGGTAGGCGGTACGATGCCGTCTTTGAGTGCCATAATCGTTGCCGCTGCTTCCACAGCCCCCGTAGCACCCATCATGTGGCCGGTCATCGACTTGGTGGAGGATATATTCAAGCGGTAGGCATCTTCGCCCCACACGGAACGTATAGCCTTCAGTTCGCATATATCGCCCAGCGGCGTAGATGTGCCATGTGTATTGATATAATCCACCTGTTCAGGGGTAATTCCTGCATCGTGCATAGCCTCCTGCATGACCCGCGCTGCGCCCTGACCATCCGGATCGGGAGCCGTCATGTGGTACGCATCGGCGTTCATTCCTGCACCTACCATCTCGGCGTATATCTTGGCACCGCGTTTCTTGGCGTGCTCATACTCCTCCAGGATAAGGCAGGCGGCACCCTCCCCCAACACAAATCCGTCCCGGGACTTGCTAAACGGACGCGAAGCCGTTTGAGGGCTATCGTTGCGCGTGGATAAAGCGTGCATCGAATTGAAGCCGCCGATACCCGAATAGGTAATATCGGCATCACTTCCTCCCGTAAAAATAACATCGGCACGTCCCAATCGAATAGCATCAAAAGCCGATGCGATGGCATGTCCCGAAGACGAGCAAGCCGAAGCCACGCCATAGTTAATGCCCTTCAAGCCCAACATCAGGGATATATGGCCGGCACCCATGTTGATAATCGCTTTGGGGATATAGAAAGGGCTGAACCGTGGTGTTCCGTCGCCCTGCGCGTACGCAGCCATATCCGTTTCCATGCTAATCAGTCCACCCATTCCGCTTGCCCAGATAGAGCCTATACGATTGGTATCCTCGTGCTCCAAATCCAGACCGGAATCCTCCAGAGCCTGCTTGGCTGTCCACACGGCAAACTGTGCAAAACGGTCCAGTTTGCGCGCCTCTTTTCTATCCAGCAAAGGCGTAGGGTCAAAGTTCTTTACTTCACAGGCAAAGTGTGTTTTGTATAACGCGGTATCGAAGGCCGTAATTTCAGCAGCACCACTCTTCCCTGCTTTCATTGCCTCCCACATAGATTCGATATCATTTCCCAAAGGAGTCAATGCTCCCATCCCCGTAACAACAACCCGTTTGAGTTCCATAGTAAAAAAAATAAAAATTAATGCTATTATAAAACTACGAGTCCACAGTATTGGCCGCAGACTCGTAAACAAGTGATTCTTTGCAATTTAAGCAATAGCTTTCTCAACATACGCTACGGCATCACCTACCGTGGAGATTTTCTGTGTATCCTCGTCCGGAATAGTGATATTGAACTCTTTCTCAAACTCCATAATCAACTCCACCGTGTCCAACGAGTCTGCATTCAAATCAGCAGAGAAACTTGCTTCCATCGTAACTTGAGCCTCATCCACACCCAGTTTGTCAACAATGATGGCTTTTACTTTCGATTCAATTTCTGACATAATCTATAAATTTAAGTTAATAATGATTTTTTTCGAAATTCGGTGCAAAATTACAAAAAGAATTTAACTTATGCAAATTATTACACAAAAAAGTTTCTTTTTTCTATTATTTTAGAATTTTTTTAATATATCTTCATCGGTCAATATTGACACGACCGTTTTTCCATCTTCGGTAAACCGGTAATTGTCCAACCGGAACAGTTTGTCCGTCAAATCAGCCATTTCCTGCTGCGTCAAGGGCTTACCGTATGGGATAGCGGACTCTTTAGCCATTACCAATGCTATCTGTTTCCGCCACTGTTCACGTACTTTCCGCCCTGTAGTTTCCACGGCGGCAATGATATTTTCCAATGCCGTCACCGGATTTTTCTCACCCAACAAAACGGGCACACCGCTAATGCTGAAACTTTTCGGGTCTAACTGCTCTATGTCAAATCCGATATGACGCAATTCGCCCATCATATCCTGCACCAGAGTGACCTCGTCCTGCGGAACGCTGAGCACCTCCGGGAAAAGCAGTTGTTGAGATGTCATAGGAGCGTCACCCATCTGACGCATATACATATTATACAACACGCACACGTGCGCGCGGTGCTGGTCCACCATCATCAGTCCACCGTCTGTAGGCAGCAGCAGATAGCGGTTGGCGTACTGATAGATAGGACCGGCGGCATATTCCCGTTCAAACAAGGGCTGCTGAACGGCATCCGGCACTGCCGACTGGGGAAGCGGAGCCGTATAAAGCGACTGCCAGTCCATATTCTGCACTTTCTTCTCCGATTGACGGAAAGGGTTATACGGAGCCGTTGCGTGCGAAGTAGATGGCGGCACAAGAGGTTTGGAACCCTGAGCCGGCATCTCCACATAACCGTCCCGATTAAAGTCCAACGACGGACTGACATTGAACTTGCCCAACGCCTCACGGACGGTTGCCATCAGGATTTGAAAAACAGGCTGCTCGTCCTGAAACTTAATCTCGGTCTTCGTCGGGTGGATATTCACGTCTATATTCTCGGGATTGACCTGCATATAGATAAAATAAGACGGATTGACCTCGGCCTGCAGCAAGCCCTGATAGGCGTTCATCACGGCCTTGTGGAAATAGGAGTGACGCATATAGCGTCCGTTCACAAAGAAATACTGCTGTGCATTCTTGCCTGCCCCTTCCGGCTTGCCCACAAAGCCACGAATAGAAATCAAATCCGTATCCGATGCTATATCTACAAAATGGCTCGTATAGGCCTGTTTCTGTCCCTTGCCGAACACAGCCTCTATACGCTGTTTCTCGGTTCCGGGCAATAATTCCATCAGCAACTCATCGTTGCTGACAAACGTGAACTGCACCTTGGGATAGACCAACACGATACGGTAAAAATCAATCAGCAGATTGCGTAATTCCGTTTGGTCCGTTTTCAGGAACTTACGTCTGACGGGAATGTTGTAGAACAAGTTTTTTACCTTTATGTTGGTTCCTTTGGCGCACGCGCAGGATTCCTGTTCCATCACCTGTGAACCATGAATCACCAAGCGTGTTCCCACTTCGTCTTCCTCACGGCGGGTCTGCACCTCCACTTGCGCCACGGCGCATATACTCGCCAACGCCTCTCCGCGAAAACCCATCGTGGTCAATTGGAACAGGTCCGATGCTTCGCGAATCTTGCTGGTGGCATGCCGTTCAAAAGCCATCCGGGTGTCCGTGTCGCTCATGCCCTTGCCGTTATCTATCACCTGAAGCAATGTCCTGCCTGCATCACGCACTATAACGTCCACTTTAGTGGCTCCGGCATCCAAGGAGTTTTCCACCAACTCTTTCAGGCAACTGGCGGGACGCTGAATCACCTCGCCTGCCGCTATTTGATTGGCAACACTATCGGGTAGTAAATGAATGATGTCCATGATTATAGTTGATAGTTGACAGTTGATAGTTGACAATTGATAGTTGAGGAATCGATTATTTCAGGAAGAAATAAAACAGCAGCCCCAACGCGAGCAAGGCTATCCAAAAGCCCAACTTGGATTTATTGCGTTGTCGTTGTGCGGACATGTTTTTTTCATGTTCCTCGCGGAAAGAGCCGTGATGAAGGCGCGCAAGTTTATCCTTGCGCGCCTCTTTCTCCTCATCGTAGTAAATGGGACGATAATCCCATTCACGAGGTTTCGGAACTTTTGGAAAAAGAACCGACATTATTTCACGATAGCCAGGAAGGCCTCGTCCTCTGCAAATTTAGCAAATTCGATATCCTTCTGGGCTTTTGCTTTCAATGTAGCACATTTTTCAACAGCCACTTTCAAGTTGCTATACACAGCCTCGCGGTCGTTGGTACGGGCACCGACGATAGCCAGCAGATAAGCAGTCTTGGCATTGGGCTCTGCAATAGCGTTCAACGTCTTGCGAGCACCGGCGTAGTCCTCGTTGAGGATCTGTTGAATAGCGGCGTTGTTGTTAACCGTGTTACCATAAGCGGCTTTGGCTTTCTGGTAGTCACCCTTCATGGTGTAGTATGTTCCGCAAGCAGCAGCCATATCACCTTTGGTGCCGGCAGCCTTGCCCAGATACAGCTCAGCTTTGTCCAAATCATTGTCAGCCATAGCTGCCAAAGCGGCGTTGTAATTAACGTCAGCATCGTTTGGATTGAGTTGCAAAGCTTTCTCGTAGCAACGACGAGCCTCTGCTATATTGCCTGCTTTGAAATATTCCATTCCTAAGTTGTTCCAACCACGATAGTCAGCGGGGAACATCTCAGTTGCCTTTGCATAAACGGCTTTCTTGTCTTCTACCAACGTACCGCAGTAGAGCAGTTCCTCCACGTTGAGTTGAGCAGGATCGCTGCCGAACAGAGCAACGATTTCTTCGTCGGACTTACCAATCAGGTCGGTAGTCAGAATCATGCGGCTGCGACGCAAAGCGGGCAGAATCTCATCAGCAATGTTTTTGTAAACAGCGCTTAAGTTCTTAATTTGTGCCTCGCGCTCCTCAGGATCGCTGTACATACGCAATACGTTCAGAACAAGGTCTTTGTCTTGGATATTGCTCTCTTCCATTGCTTTTTGGAAGCCTTCCCAGTCTTCAGCCGTAACATCAGAAGCGATAGCGGCATCTACTTTATCTTTCTTCATTGCGTTTGCAAGGAACTTTTGAGCATTGGCTTGACGGTCGTTTGCCAATTTGGTATTCAACTCCAAACCACCTTCGGGGCTGGCATAACCAAGAACTTCCAATTTATTAATGGCTTTTTTCTCGTCGTTGTTAGCGTCTTTAACGGCAGCCTTGAAATCCTTAACGGCTTGGCTGTTGGTTTCAGAACTACGCAGTGCACTTTGTTGAAGCAGGAACTGGATGTCAGCCTCTTGCATTTGTTGGATAACACGTTGGAACTTATCAGCAGCAACGTTAGCCTTCATACATGCAGCATCAGCCAATTTAGCAGTAGCAATAATGCCGTCGGCAATCTTCAAATCAGGCTCATCGTAGGTTTTGTTGCCCTGACGAGCGTCGAAACGCAAATACAATTCGCATTGAGCCATTTCTTCGTTATAGTCAAAACTGATACTTTGGCTATACGAACCACCATTCTTGTAACTAACGGTTTTGCCGTTTTCTTTAACTTTTTCGCCCACGTAAACAACGGGTTCTCCGAGCAGTTCTTTACCGTTGTACTTCAGCACGGGAGTAACGGTCAAGACACCTTTTCTTGCAAATTTCTTTGCAGGGAAAGTACCGGTAATGGTTGCATTAACTTTGTTACCCACTACCGTAAGGGGATTGGGGTTAACACTGATTTGATCGGGCTGAACAGGTTCGCCGCAAGATGTCAACAACGCCATAGCGAGGATTGACACAAAAAAGATACTTTTTTTCATAACTTTAACTAATAATTTAGCCGTTAATTGTAATGATTTTATATTTGTCAAATGACTTTACGCACAAAAGACGTTGCAAAGATACAAAGAATTTTTTGAATAGACAAATTTTTTAGGGCAAAAAATTGATAATTTATCAAATATATGATATTTTTACGGCTGTGTGGGGCATTTACGAATGATTTATTTTTGCTTGCCCGTATGTGCTAAACGAACGGAAGTTATCCTTATTGCAAATCGGGAACAAAGGGTTCATCTACCGTGCCTACCATATCGTCGTTGACAAAGGAGACAAACGGAGCCGTATAAATACGCATGAGTTTGACCGAGTAATAGCGGAGGGTCAGTGCGCCGGCGCCATGCGGGTCGGCTATACGGATGACATAACTGTCCGGCACCTCATCCCAAGGAGTAGCCACTCCGACAATAGTCTGACCTGCTGCCACAGAAATCATGTCGGTGGCATCGGCATACGGGCGCAGCACTTCGGGCAGACGGATAATAGCCGTCATCGATTTATAACTCTCTGCATCTTCCGCCACTTTCCACTCCGGACGTGGTGTGTTGTCCGGAGTGAGAATAGTGCGTTCGGTTTTCTGCTTGCAGCCAAGCATTACTATCGCGATAATCGCGATAATGGATTGACGGTTGACAATGCACAATGCACGATTAAATATTTTTTTCATGTTCATAACTTCTTTTATCTGTTATCTTTTATCTTTTACCTGTTATCTGTTATCTGTTACCTGACAAAGGCTCCTTGAGCGTCATAGACATTTCCTTTGCGTTGGATGTAGAGGATACCGTTATCTACCACTTTCTCCAAGACAGAGTCGCCGAAACGGATAAGGTACGGGTTACGTACCGTTCCTGTAGGCGACAAGGCACCATAATTCAGTACATTAGATGCAGTCTGCTCTTCGCCTTTGTCGTCGGTAACGGTGAAGGTAAGTTCGCTGCCACTTGCGGCATGAACGAGCAGGAACCACTTACCATCGACGGCTTGTGCTTCGCCTACCAGTTCGTCGTGTGCGTAAGCACGCAGAACAGCGTTGTCAGGACAAGTAACAGTCCCGTTGTCCTCCAATGCCGCCACGATAGGCATCACGGTGGAGTAACTCCGATTTGCTCTCACACTCTCCGCACTACCGCCTTTACGCGGAGCAGAGGCAGGAACGGAAGGATAGAAATGTACGGTGACATCCTCCCTTGCCTGACGGTAGAGCATATAACCCTCGCCCGGGATAAGGGTCTCGAGCGAACCCACCCACTGCTTGTTGTCAAAGACGGCAAACCGGTAATAACCTGTGATGATATCGCCGTCTTTCGCCGCGTTGAAGTAGTCCGCCATAGCAGCATCCAAAGACGTGTTGGCTTCGAAGAGGCACGGCAGGTTGTTCCACCCGTGACGGAAAGTCAGTTCGGGAGCCTGATCGGCTGAGAAAGCCGTTCCAAACACTTCCAACATCATATTCTTTTTCGCATAGAGCATATAGGTGTTGCGGTAGTCCAGTTTTATATTCTTGCTCCAGCCGTTGTTGG
>JAKSMY010000019.1 GCA_024400275.1 Paludibacteraceae bacterium
ATTGTCAATCGCCAACTGCAATAAGTATACGATGAGTATAGGATGAGTATAGGATGAAAGAGCCGAAGTGCAGAGCGCATTTCGGCTCTGAATCTTAATAATCGGCATATTTCAGATGGGCTGAGAGTGTCGGTCAACTCTCGACTAACGTTCCGTTCACAGTTCGTTCACCCTTGCTTTAGTTTTTAGCGCCCACTCGCTACCCTGTACGCTCATTTGGGCGGTGGCTGTCGCCAGCGTGACCGCAAGGGTCGCGCCATTCTATGTGGTGCGCTTTATCCTCATTGTGGGGACAATTCGGTCGCACCACTCGGCGTGCGTTCCGTCGCACGCCTTCACGTAAAAGTCACTCTGCCAAAATTGTCAATAAAAAATTGCCAAAATTATCAATAAAAATATGCCAAAATTGTCAATAAATTTGCGTATGTCAAAATAAATCAGTATCTTTGCACCGAATTTCAAAACAACAAAAATTAATATGGAGGTACAAGACTACAAACCAAGGGTATGCGACAAAGAATTGTCTGAACAATTGGAGGCCGCTGGTGCTGTTTTAATTGAAGGTGCTAAATGGTGTGGAAAAACCTATACCGGACGTAATGCAGCCAATAGTGTTCTCTTTATGCAAGATAGAGATCGTTCAAACATGTATAAGCAAATGGCAGCGACTAAGCCGTCTTTACTATTGGATGGTGAATCTCCGCGACTGTTAGATGAGTGGGAAGAGGCCCCTGTTTTATGGGATGCTGTTCGTTTCACTGTAGATATGCGCGGAAAAATGGGACAGTTTATCCTTACAGGGTCTGCCGTTCCAAAAGAAGACAAATCTCTGCCTGAGAATGAAAGACGCATGCATTCAGGAACAGGTCGAATCGTCCCTATGCGTATGCGAACTATGTCCTTGTGGGAATCTGATGAATCAACAGGGCAGGTCAGTTTAGAAACACTATTTAACCACCCTGACAATGACTTAGCAGCATTGTCTAACCTAACAATAGAGCAATTAGCCTTTTCTATTTGTCGTGGAGGATGGCCGGCAAGTATCCGACTGACAGAAAGAGCCGCTTTAAGAACTGCCAGAAACTACGTAGAAGATATTATCAATTTGGATATTCATCGCGTTGATGGTGTGGAAAAAAATCCATTGCGTGTACGTAAATTGCTGGAATCATTGGCGCGTAATATTTCAACGATGACTACCAATGAAACGATTATGGCGGATATTCGCGCTACCGACCAAACACTATCTCCTAATACGTATGCAACTTATATGAATGCACTAAGACGTATATTCATAGTGGACGATGTGCCTGCATGGTCTCCTGCATTACGTTCCAAGACAACTATACGTTCATCTGCCAAACGGCATTTTGTTGATCCAAGTGTAGCAGCGGCTCTTTTGCGAATCAGCCCCTTTGCGTTATTACATGATTTTAAGACGTTTGGCTTCTTGTTTGAAGATTTGTGCGCCCGCGACTTGCGAGTATATGCACAAGCACTAGATGGTGAGGTATTTCATTATCATGATAAGAAAGATTTAGAATGTGATTTAGTAATTGTCCTTCATGATGGCAGATGGGCTGCGGTAGAAGTGAAGTTGGGAGCAAACGAAGAAGAATTGGCAGCCAAGAATCTCCTATCCTTGGCAAAAGACATAGACGAACAGCGTATGAATTCGCCATCGTTTCTTATGATTTTAACGGGTGGACAATTTGCGTATCGCCGCAAAGATGGAATATTTGTCGTTCCTATTGGTTGCTTAAAACCATAAAATCCAAACGAGTATGTTACGCCTCATAGCACAGTCCCCTTGAAAAGTGTCGAATGACGGTCTGTCAACCCTCGACTGTGCCAAACACATCGACAAGCACACAAAAGACTAATCGCTAACCCAAACAAGAATTGCACACACGCAATTCTTGTTGCTTTTTAGCGCCCACTCGCTACCCTGTACGCTCATTTGGGCGGTGGCTGTCGCCAGCGTGACCGCAAGGGTCGCGCCGTTCTATGTGGCGCGCTTTATCCTCATTGTGGGGACAATTCGGGCGCACCACTCGGCGTGCGTTCCGTCGCACGCCTTCACGTTCATAGTTCGTTCACCCTTGCTTTAGTTTTTTTAAAATCTTACTAAAATCTTTGCTAAAAATCGGATTGACGATATTCTTTTTGATTTCGCTTACGCTCAGAAATCTAACTAAAAATCAAAGCTAAAAATGGAATGACAGTTTAGAGGAGTCCATACTCCTTACTCCATCAGCGAAGCGGTCTTTATTCAAATAATTAAAAAAAATTTGCGTATGTCAATTTTTTTTTGTACCTTTGCACTCGATTTGAGGATATTCCTCGTTTTTCCTGAAAAATAATATACCTTATCGTATGCAATTTGATATGAACAAACTGGAGCGTATGACGCTCGATGAACTGAAACAAACCGCCAAAAGTTTAGGCGTGCGCGTGCGTAACATTAAAAACGAGCAACTGTTGCGCTACGAGATTTTAGATGCTCAAGCAGACAAAAAAGCCAATGAAGTACAGGCAAAAGAAGAAGCCAAAAACGAGCGCAAACGCGAACGAGTGCGCGTCAAGCAATCTGCTCCTGCCCAAAAAGTGAGCACGGAGAATATGAAGGTGGAAAAAATGATTGTTACCGCCGGAAACGAAAAAGAACAGGTGCAACAGATGCAGGCTCAATTGCGCGAAAACAAACATACACCCAACAAAACCGTGCAAAAGGCTCAAGCCGTTAAGTTTGCACCCCTTCCGGAAAAACCACAACCGGTTCAACCTGCTAAACCTGCTAAACAGGCTAAACCTGTTCAACCTGTTCAACCTGCTCAACCTGCTCAACCTGCTCAACCCGTTCAACCTGCTCAGCCTACCCAACCCGTTCAACCTGCCCAGCCCGAAGCAGAACCTTTCCAAGTGGTAAAAGGTGGAGGCGTACTCGAGTTGGAAAAAGACGGATACGGTTTCCTGCGTCAACCCAAATATAACTACGCTTCCTCATCGGAAGATGTGTATGTCAATCAGCAAAAAATACGTCAATACGGCTTGCGTCCGGGTGACACCGTAGAATGTACAGTCAAAGTGAGCGACAAACCCAATGAGAAAGTACACCCACTGGATAAAGTAATCTCCGTTAACGGATTAGACCCTGAAGAAGCCAAGAAACGTCCTGCATTTGAGAGCCTCACACCTCTCTTCCCCGACCAAAAATTCACACTCTGCAAAGGCACACACGACGACCCGCTTTCCGTACGTATCATTGACCTGTTTGCTCCTATTGGCAAAGGACAACGCGGACTGATTGTGGCACAACCCAAAACAGGTAAGACTGTGCTGCTCAAGCAAATAGCAAACGCCATATCCGACAACCACCCCGAAGTCTATATGATGGTGCTGCTGATTGATGAACGCCCCGAAGAAGTGACGGACATGGCACGCAGCGTCAGAGCCGAAGTGGTGGCTTCTACCTTTGACGAACCCGCTGAGAACCACGTCAAAGTGGCAAATATAGTATATGAAAAAGCACGCCGCTTGGTGGAAGGCGGCAAAGATGTGGTCATTCTATTAGACTCTATCACCCGACTCGCCCGTGCCTACAACACGGTAGCACCCGCCAGCGGAAAAGTCCTTTCCGGCGGTGTAGAAGCACAGGCACTGCATAAACCCAAACGTTTCTTCGGAGCCGCACGAAACATCGAATTTGGCGGTTCACTTACCATTATTGCTACCGCCCTAACCGAGACAGGCAGCAAGATGGACGACCTCATCTTTGAGGAATTCAAAGGTACCGGTAATATGGAACTGCAATTAGACCGCAAACTCAGCAATAAACGTATCTTCCCCGCTGTCGATATACCCGCCTCCAGCACCCGCCGAGACGACCTGCTACTGCCGCCCGAAGTGCTGAGCCGTATGTGGCAAATACGTAAACAACTGAGCGATATGAACGGTGTGGAGGCTATGGAAAAGTTGAAGAGTTATATGGAACGCACGGAAGATAATGACGAATTCCTGCTTGCCGTCAATGGGGCCAGATAACCAAACGAATGAATAACCGAATACTCATAGTAAACGGTCCTAATCTGAATCTGCTGGGACGGAGAGCCCCCAACCTATACGGCACACGGAGTATGGAACAGATTATTATCGATATGCAAAAAGCATATCCTGATGTATGTTTTACCTACCGCCAATCCAACCATGAAGGCGATTTGATTGATTGGATACAAGGGGCAGAAGATTACAAGGGACTGATTCTAAATGCCGGCGGTTATACGCACACCAGTGTGGCACTGCGCGATGCCGTAGAGATATGTGACGTGCCCGTTGTGGAAGTACACCTGTCGAACATAACACAACGTGAAAACTTCCGGCAAAAAAGTCTATTATCAGACGTATGTAAACAAACTATTATGGGTCTTTCCTGCTATGAAGAAGCAGTTAGTTATATTATGTCTCTTGGCTGTTAGTGTGCTGAGCCGGGCACAGATGAACAACCCCTACGTGGACGACAAGATAGTTCACTTCGGTTTCTCTCTCGGCACCAGTTTCCTGGCATACGGCGTGACCGACAGCGAAATAAATATTGACGGGGAAACTTATCATGCCCGAACCAGTAGCGTTATGCCGGGTTTCACTGTCGGCTTTATCGCCGATGTACGCCTGTCACGACATCTCAACCTGCGTTTTCTGCCCAATCTGAACTTCGGGCAGGTAACCGTGTCCTACAAAACGGAAAGCGGCAACCCCGTAAAAGGCTCTGCCAACAGCAAGGTAGATGTGTTAAGTCTGCCCTTGGCGTTGCCTCTTGTTCTGAAATGGAGCGCCGAACGCGAAAAGAACTACCGCCCCTACGTTTTATTGGGTGGCGGTGTCAGTTTGGATTTTGCCGGACAGAAAGAACGGGCTATTTATCAGAAAATGACGGACTTCTTCGTCACTTTCGGTTTCGGGTGCGACCTTTACTTGGAGTGGTTCAAACTCTGTCCCGAACTGCGCTACCAGATGGGCTTCAACAACGTCATCACACCCGTTGAAGACCGTCCCGAACTCGCCAAAAGCGACTATTTCTACACACAAGCCATCAAACGCCTGCGTAACCACATGATTACTCTCACTTTTAACTTTGAATAATGAAACGCTATCTGTATCTATTGCCTTTTCTGCTGCTTTGCCTGACCGGCTGCAAAGAACAACGTTTTACCTATTCGAGCAGTGCCCGTTTGGCTTTCTCTACCGATTCGGTCTGTTTTGACACGGTTTTTACCGCACAAGGCAGTTCCACGCAGCAGATAATGGTCTATAACCCCAACTCCAACGCCGTGCGTATCAGCCGTGTCTGGTGGGCGAACGGCAAATGTTTCTTTGCCAACTTGGACGGCGAAAACGACATCAACCGGCTGCACGATATAGAGATATTCGGCAAAGACAGTATATTTCTCTTTTTGCGCGTAGAGATAGATCCTTATAACTCATCCAACGTTCCTCTGGAAGTAGATACACTTTTCTTTGAAACCAACGGTAATAAACAGGGCATCGCCGTTCAAGCCTACGGCATGGACGTAGAGCGCATACGTCAAAAAGAGCCCTTTGACCAACTCACGCTGACTGCCGAAAAACCTTATCTGATTTTTGACACCATGCGTGTAGAAAATTCGCTTACCGTTGAAGCCGGTGCAACCCTCTATATGCACACCGGCAGTCATATTATCGTTCACGGAGACCTAACGGCACAAGGTACACCCGAACAGCCCATTCGTGTGATGGGTGACCGCACAGACCGGCTATTCCCCAAAGTACCTTACCGCTATGCCAGCGGACAGTGGGGAGGTATTTATCTGGAACGCTATGATAGCCTGTGTGGGGGACGCGAAATCCGTCACCAATTGGAGAACATACACCTGCTCAGCGGACAAGTGGGTATCTTTTGCTACTCGGACAATGCCGAACATCGTCCCCGCCTGACCCTGCATAACGCGCGTATTCATAATATGTCCGCCTACGGCATCGTCTTAGAGAACACCGACGCCGCCATCAGCAATGCCGAAATCAGCAACTGTGCTTCCTACGGTATCTACCTGTCCGGTGGCTCACATCTGATGGAACACCTGTCTATCGCCAATTTCTTCGGTTATCCGTACACTACGCTTAATATACACAACAGCAGCCGTCAAGACGTGGCAGCCGTGCGGCTGTGGGGATTGGACAGCGACACGCTGCGTAACTGTATCATCACGGGGGCCGTAACGCCTGCTCTGGTGGTGGATAGTCTTCCCGAAACGGGTTACAAAGGCTATGTGGCAGGTTGCTACCTCAACTGCGACACCTTGCCTGCCGAATGGGCTAACACCAACACCTACAAACAGGACAAAGATACGGTCTTTATGAACACGTACTACAAGTACGGCGAATATATCTATTACGATTTTCACCTCTACCAATCCTCACCGGCACGGTCTATTGGATTGCCTTTGGACAACTTGTCGTTACGAGACCGGTTGGTAACGGATTTAGAGGGCAATACACGTGATGCACTTCACCCCGATGCAGGGTGCTATATTCATCAGTAACATGAGATATGCTGCAACCATAGGTTTTTTTGACGGTGTTCATCGGGGACACACGTTTCTCATTCAACAACTTATCCGGCAGGCGCAACAAGACGGTTTGGGGGCTATGCTCATCACCTTTGACAACCACCCCCGACAAACCCTTGAAGGCAAAAGTCCGGCGCTACTTCTCACACGCGAAGAACGGGAACAACGGTTGAGAGCCAATGGGGTAAATCAAATTATTGAGTTCCGCTTTGATGTTATCAAAGGTATGACCGCAGAGGATTTTCTGCATATCCTACACACCCAATGCGAGGTAGATGAATTGCTGATGGGTTATGACCACCGTTTTGGTTGCGACCACCTGACCAATCTTGCCGACTACCAGGCAGCCGGCTCGCGTGCGGACGTGCGCGTGTTAAATATAGGTCAGTCGCCTGACGGAGATATTTCGTCCACAAAGATTCGCAATGCCCTCGCACAAGGTAATTTGCAAGAAGCCAACACCATGCTCGGCTACCCCTATTTCCTATCCGGCGAAGTAGTACACGGCAAGCATATCGGCACGCAATTGGGTTTTCCGACAGCCAATTTGGCCGTTGCCGCCGAGAAACTGATTCCACTACCGGGGGTATATGCTGCCACCTGCTCCACCGGCTCAACCTGCCTCGTCAATATAGGTACCAACCCCACCGTGGGAGACAATAACCAACTCACAATAGAAGTACATATACCTGATTTTCAAGGTGATTTATACGGGCAACGGCTTACTGTCGAGTTAATACGTTATCTTAGACCCGATAAACGTTTCGGCAACGAAGACCAACTCAAGCAACAAATACTGTTGGATCTACAACAACTGAATAATTAGTCTCATGAAAAGATTGTGTTTATTTTTCGCTCTCATCTTACCTCTGACCTTAACTGCCAAGGATTACCAAGTCTATAGTGTTCACGGACTTGTTATCTCCGCCACCGACGGTTCGCCCGTCGAATTGGCTGCCGTGCAACTGTTCAAAACAGGACAGAAAGGCGACAGCACCATGATTACGGGTGTACAGGCTGATCTAAACGGTGAATACTGGCTGACCTCTGTTCCGGAAGGAGAGTATAAACTGTGGTTCAGCAGCATAGGTTTCAAGCCTAACAGCCGCAAAGTGAACGTCAAAGGCAACGTAACCGTTCCCACAATACGTTTGCAGGAAGATATAGCCCTGCTGCAAGAAGTGCAGGTAAAAGGTAAAGCCGCCGAAATGACCGTCAAAGGCGACACCATCGAATACAACACCGCCGCCTATCAGGTCAGCGAGACGGCTATGGTGGAGGACCTGCTCAAAAAAATGAACGGTGTGGAAGTTGATAAAGAAGGAAAAGTAACCATCAACGGCGAGGAGATAAAAGGCGTACGCATAGACGGCAAGAAATTCTTTGGCGATGACGTACAAGCCGCCACAAAAAATATCCCTGCCGAGATGATTCAGAAAATACAAGTCATCGACGAGAAGTCGGATATGGCAAAACTGACAGGTTTCGAGGACGACGAGACGGAACGTATCATTAACCTCACGCTCAAAGAGGACCGCAAGAAAGGCGTGTTTGGCAATTATAATGCCGGATTGGGTGCTGACATATATCCCGCCTCTTCCGATAATAAATGGCGTGCCAAAGACGACATACGCTATTCGGCAGGCGTATTTACCAATATATTGTCGGGCGAAAGTCAAACCACCGTCATCGGTTCTGCCAACAACACCAACGATATCCGTTCCGGACGTGGACGGGGTATGTTCAGCGGACAAAACGCAGGTATCACCAACACCGAAAACATCGGACTAAACACCAATATCGACTTCACCGACAAAATCAATAAACGCGATAGCCAATCGTCCATGCTCTTCGGTGGGGACATCAGTTTTAATCACTCGCTCAACAACACCGACTCCAGAAGCAACAAGGAAAACTACTCCGGACCTATCACCTTCTTCAACACCGACACCGCCACCAAACAATCACACGGCTGGGACATCAACGCACGTTTCGAGTTGGAATACCAAATCGACACCCTCAACAAGATTATTTTGAAGCCCAATATCGGTTATACCAATAATTATAGCGACGAAGACCAAGCCTATATCTATCGCCGTGACTCGTCAGACGAGCAGAACGCCTTGCCGGCTGTGCCCGACTCTATCATCAATAGCGGTTCACAATATCGCTATAACAAATCCGAGGACATCAAAGCCGGCATACAAATGATTTATAATCATAAGTTCTATAAGCCCGGACGTTCGGTCACTCTCAACGCCAATATAGATTTCACCAACACAAAAGGCAATACGGACACCAAAGCCCTTGACCGCCTTGCCGACACCACTAAAGTCAACCAGTACACGCGTTCCAAGAGCAACACGCTCAACCTGCGCTTGCGGACATCGTGGGTGGAGCCGATTGCGGGACATAACCATTTCCTCGAGACCGTCATCATGTTCGGCACCAACCTGCGGCGAAGCAACAAAGACCAGTACGATTTTGACAAGCAGGAAAGTACTTTTGTGTACAGCGATGATTTCTCCAACCGGTTAGAAAACACTTTTTTCCAAGAATCAATCGCCCTTTCTTATCGTTATATCAAAGGCAATACGGACCTCACGGTAGGTGCCCAATTCAATCCCAGCCAGACAATTTCACGCACGTATTACGGCACCGCACTATCGCGCGACACCACTATCTACGCCTGGAACTGGAGCCCGACAGTACGGCTGAAATATAACTTCGGTAAGAAAGAGTTTGCACGCATTCATTATCGCGGGCGCAACAACCAGCCATCCATCAATCAGATGGAACCTGTCCGCAATAACTCGAATGCGATGAACGAGACGGTAGGTAATCTGGGACTTAAGCCCGCCTTCGCACACAACATACACGCCATGTACAGCAAGTTCGACCAGGACAAGTTCTGGTCACTTATGACCGGCATACACGCTACTATCACGCAAGATGCCCTGGTCAACAACTCCATCTACGACAAAACAGGCAAACTATACCAACAGACCGTTAATGCCAAAGGTATTCCTTGGAATATCAGCGGAGACTTGATGTTCAACACCCCTCTTGCCAACAAACTGCTGCAACTGAACACACGTACTTCCATCGCCTACAACGAGCGACTGATGTATATCACACGCGAAAAAGATGCTGCCGAGATTCATGAGTTGATGGACCGTAACGCATTCCCGTTGGGAGAAGAAAGTAAAACAGGCAATGTCAATCTGCGGGAGAATTTATCGTTCCGTATCACACACGACATTGTTGATTTGGGACTTGTCGGCACAGTTTCTTATACGCGCACGCTCAATAACCTCAACAAATCGTCTCTAAGCAATGTCGTGGACTGGAGCGTTACCGGTGATGTCACTTTCCACTTGCCAAAGAGTTGGAATATAACAGCCGATTGCGGTTACACGGACCGTATCGGATATAACGGGCTGAACAACACCAACGAGATTCTTCTGAACGCCTCCATCGACAAAACATGGGGCAACGGCACCTTGATGATTAAGGCTTATGATATCCTGCACCAAAAGAAAAACATTGTGCAGATTATCAGCGAGAACTCCGTCTCCTACCAGCAATGCAACACCCTGCCTACGTACATTATGCTGACTTTTACGTATAAGTTCAACAAGATGGGTGACCTCAAAGCAACGGGCAATGCTGCCTATATGCAGGAGATGTACGAATCCGGTGCTGATCCGTACAAAGGCAGGATGTTTGAAAAAGGGCGTTTTTAGTATACTCACGGGTCGCTCACCTCAAAACTGGCGATTGCTCCTCCTCTCCCCCACCACGCAAGCGCGTCGGGAATCCTTTTCCCCCAAAATCGGAACGTTTTTCGAGCGCAATTTGAGAGGATATAATGGGGCTATACATTAGATATACATAGGTTATACATAGGATACGCTTATTTGCTCTTTAAGACAGACTTAATTAGGTGTCACCACTTACACCTGATTTGTTCTAAAAAGATGTATTTGTAAAGATTACTATTTTTAAGATTAAGGGGCGAAATGCGTGTTGCATTTCGCCCCTTAACCGTTCGTTCACCCTTCGTTCATCGTTCGTTTGCGGTACGTTCACCTCAAAACTGACGATTGTTAAGAAACCCCATGGCACTAAAGAATAAATGCTACAGATTTATGGCAGTAACTTATTGATTATATCCCGGATTTTGCTTCCAAGAGGGAGTTTTTTGCAAAACGTAATAAGGTAATGGGAACAAGTTATATTCCGCAGGGAATGTACTTTTTACGCCATCATTCTTGCCACCCTTTCCTTCCCAGTTATAGGTATTCTGCCCTCCAAATCTGCCGAAACGAATCAGGTCAGAGCGACGACGTCCCTCAGCATAGAACTCACGTCCCCATTCATCAATCAAATTGTCAAGCGTAAGCGAAGTAAATTCTGTTGCATTTGCACGGAGGCGCAGAGTATTAACAGCATCTAAAGCCGTTAAAGTCCCTTGTTGCTGACCACCTCGAGTAAGGGCTTCAGCGTATGTTAAATAGGCCTCTGCCTTACGCATCATCGGAATATCTGTCTCTGCCCATTCTTGGCTTGAAGGAGTATAAGAGGACGAATAACCTAAGTTAGTCCATTTAGTGATTGCCCAGCAGTCATAAAATGCATCAGTACCATTACCGGATTGCTGTCCACGAACCTTCCAAGATTGTCCATTACAATAACTGCAAAGAATTGCACGATCATCTCCAACAGCACCGGCTACACATTCTTCTTTGATATTAGTAGCATCGTTTAACGGAGTAAACAACGACACTAAAGTCGGCTTAGAGCGAGCGCAAGTCCAACCTGCGTTTAATCCATAGTCCGGCATTCCAATATCACGGGTGGAGGCTATTAGTAGTATTGAGCCACCATAACTATATGCTGTTTGTGAGTTATTGTCAGAGGCGAAGATGATTTCCTGTGCAGCCGTATTGCCGTAATTAAAATGCTCCGCATCATTATCTCCGGCAAAAAGATGTTTATATTCCGTTGCTAATTGATAATGTGTATCGTTAATAACCATAGCAGCATATTGTGCTGCTTCGCTATAGAACGATGTGCCTCCCGTATAGACTACACCATTCAGATAAACGCGGCTCAATAGCACCCACGCGGCAGCCTTATCCACGCGGTAGTAAGACGCACGTGAACCGGCATCAGGTAAGTCAGTCAAGCATGCTTTAAGTTCATTCACCACAAAGTGGAATACCTCTGTGCGAGTATTTTGTGCCGGTTCGGATGCCAAACAGGGTTCATCTATGATAGCGACATTGCCATACAAGTCTAATAAATAATAATAATAGAACGCGCGCATGAAGCGAACTTCCGCACGCTTAGTTATGATAGTTTGCTCGCTCTTGTCCTTAGTTAGATAAAGGTATTTATTGCATAAGTTGATATTATAATACAAGCGTCTAAAGAGACCTTCAAAGAGATCATTGTTACTATCCCATGCATTGATACGTAACTGAGATATACCAAAATCGGCCCAAATCCACCAGAGGTGGTCGGCAGATAATTCATTGAGATACCACATCGTACGATAGAATCCGGTAAATCCTTCATCCATATTAGGAATATCCGCATATCCTATAGGCATCATTTTACCGGTTAATATCATACGCGAATAGATGTCCGCGAAGATTTCGTCAGGGTTTTCTGTTGAGTCCACAAACGGATCTGTAACTACGATATGTTTCGTAACGGACACATTGCCACTATGTATGGCAATATCTGTCGCTCCCTTCTTGAGTGGAGAAAATAAAACATATCCTTTTTCCATTTTATATTCAAATAACGATGGATCCTGTACCTCCAACCATACTGAATCAGACGAGTAATACGGTTCAATCGCGTAAAAAGCCGAAGGAACGACATTGTCCTTAAACTCCGCATAATTAGGCATCTGAATAGTATCTACTTTTGTTTCTAAAGTAATTGATTTCGTGTGATAAGGATGCCACGTAAGGCTATCAACCGACCTTAACATATAGCCAGTAGAACCACCCGACTTTAACCATATTGTTAAAGAGGTATTATTAATGGAGAGGCTATCTATTTCAGATAGTTTATACGTATTATAGGAATAGAGAAAATCGTATGCATGAAACCAAACGGTGAGTTGACCAATAGCAGTGCCGATTACCATAGATAACAATATGCTTAGTAGTAGTTTTTTCATTTTTTTATCATTTTATATGGTACATTATTAATCATCAACAAGTACGTTCCAACCGCAAAGTTTCCGATATAAACCGGCATAGGATTTTCCGATACCAGAATGGATGCCATTAAATTGCCCGACATGGAATAAATCAAGATGTTGTCGTTTGTGCTTACTCCAGCGATATAGACTATATCTTGCGCTGTATTAGGATAAATCTGAATCGCCTTAGTCGTTTGAATCGTATTGACATCGGTCGGCTGATTATCCACCACAAATTTGGTTTCTTCAGACAATGGCACTTTAGCAATCACTTCGTTACTCATATCGCGAAGCACCATATTGCCATCTTCAAAAGTGGTAGGACCTAAGTTACTTGCTAACTCTATCAAATTCGGCTGGTTGAGCCGCTTGATAATAATTTGAAAATCTGCTTTAAGAGTACTACTTCCCAATAGGATAGAAAGTAGCATTACAATAATCGGTTTTCTGTTCATGTTTTTATGGTTTATTTTTTCAGTTGCAAAACTACAAAGAAATAATGTCTCGCGAGGTTTATCCCTTTGCAGGGTCATGCCCTGCGAGACGTGGTTAATTCTTTTTTTTCTTAATATATTTAGATACTATATGAATAATCAAACATCAAAACCAATAGGACGACGTGGCTTTTCTTGTGGTTTGGTTTGTAACTCAGCTAAAGTATGGTTTATCAATTCTAATTGCATTGCCGTATCTTCGTTAATGTCATTTTGATCATGAAGAATATTTTCTATGTACAAATTCAAATTGGTAATTCTCTCTGACAATAATTCAATTTGTTTTTCCGTGCTTGATAATGCCACAAACTTATTTCGCATTGCAATAAATGCACGTGTAATTGTTACACTCACATTGATAGCAACATCACTATGCAAGATAGATGCTAACATCACCAATCCATATTCCGTAAAAGCGTATGGTAACGCCGACTTGGGTCGCTTGTTAATGGATGTCATCACATTTTGTGATAAGATACTAACCCACTCATCTTCAGTAAGTTGAAACATAAAATCCTCAGGGAAACGAGCCAAATTACGCTTAACAGCTTGATTCAATACACGCGTTTCAACATGATACAACTCTGCCAAATCAAAATCCAACATGACACGTATTCCACGTATTTCATAAATACGCGATTGAATATCCAACAATTGTTTGGTAGATAATACTATTTCATTTTGTTCATCCATATATTTTATAGACTCATGCCCTATGGGAGTGGGGTTAACTAAGCGGATGGGGTATTGACCGTACTCTCGCACAGGCGGGCGGCATCGGTGTCCGGCAGACAATCCAGCGTATGCACAGGCAAAGTTTGTATGATGCCTGCAATGGTGGCATATAAAGCGTCCATCATTTCCGGCACTATCTTCAGTCCGCTGGCAGAGGACAGCATATAAGCATAAGCCTCCGGCAATCTGAGTTGCTTAATCTCATTTTTGGGAGCTTGATTAAGTTTAACAATACCGCCGACCGGCACATCTTTATTGATATAACAAGGCGTTTTGCCACTCCAAGGTGACCCATATACGCGTATTTCGCCATTATCCAACAAGCGCAAGATAGGGTTATCATCATTCAGCAGACGCGCATCAGCAAAAGCCTCCATCCACAGACGGGAATGAGTGGATTTACCGGTGCCTGACCTACCTAAGAACAGGAAACCCTTTCCGTCCTTAACCGTTACCGAAGCATGCATCTCTAAAGCTCCCTTGTCGGCTGTGGTAAAGGCAAACAAGAGCATAACGGCATTATCAATGGCGAACTTGGTGGCATTGTCGGCAACCTGAAGAGTGGCTTCGGAGAAAGTTTCGGTGGCGCGAATCGTTGCACACGTATCACCTGCTTTGGTCATGGCTATGGTTAATAACCAATCCGTGCCTACTCTATACACTTCAATGCGAGGCATATCATCGTCCGATGTATCCGTAAAAACAGATACTTTGTCCGAAGGAATTTCCACCTTACCTAATGTCAAATGGAACAATAAGCCTTGCGATTGCGTATCCGTAGCAAACGGTTCGTAATTGCGTAACAAATCGAGATGTTTCTGCTCAGCCGTTATCGAAAAGACGAAACCTGCTACTTTATAATACCTGCTGTTTGCCATGACTCAATGGTTGTTTGGGCATCTTTCAATGCCTGTTCCTGACTGACCTCATATTCTTCAGTGAGTAAAGCAGCCAAACGATTGGCATCAAAATCACTGCCATCTTCTACTTTATGCCACAAATAGGCAGCGGTTTCGTTCATGGTAATCATCTTGTTGAAATTGATTTGTTCAATTCCTTCCCCTACAAGAATGTACTCGTTGCCCAGCGGGCGCAATTTAAATCCTTTTAATATATTCATTGTATCAGTTATTATTTGTTACAAAATCCTTGGAGTATGGCGATACACTTTCAACAGATACCGTCTGACCGGCAACAGCCACAGCCATATCCGCCCTCGCGTCATTGGCTTACGCCGGCCTTTGGGAGAATGTATGGCGGCAACTTTTGCCAAAACATCTTGACGCATACAGTGTTCTTCGCCGTATAAATTGCCATCACCCATCAAAGTAACGGCATCTCCGTCCAGCCGAATCAAACGATGCAATACATATCTGTCGTTTTCCACCTCTGCCAAAATAATATCTCCCACCCGCAAGTGCTCCGGACGAGTTAATAAAACACAATCTTTTCCGCCTTCGATAAAAGGACGCATACTCACTCCTCCGGGAGTAAAAGTAACATCCCGTCCCTCTTTAATCAAGTGTGCTATTTCCGGAATAAGGATAGTATTGGCTATCAAATGAGGCATTTATATTGAACTTTTATTCAAATTTTTTGCAAAGGTACAAAAAAACTTGCACATATCAAAAAAAAAGTGTAACTTTGCGACCGAATTAGTCATTTTATCGCCATGAAACATACTTTTTATTTATCGTTTATTATTCTTTTCTTCATCGGTTGCGGTAAACAACAGCCAGCCGAGATATCCGTTTCCAACCCCATTATCCCTATTCATTATACGGGAGACAGTATGCGTATCCACCTTACCGACTATATGCCTTGGCTGGAGGATAGTATAGTTGATATTACCGGTGAAAACAAAGTACGTACTCTTTCCGTAAACGGTTGTGACATCGTTGTCCTGCCTCATTTAGATTACCGACAAGGATTGGTCACTATAGGCTATGCCGGAGAAAAAGCACCTTTTGCTATTCGCTTTGGTTTGCGAGGTACAAAAAACGACCTGCATATATTAGCCTTATTGGACAATACCTTGCTGCCACAAGAGTGTATCAGCCAAGAGGACACCACCTATCTATTGACCTTGCCTTCCGATATTCCTTCGGGGCGGTCCTTTATTCGTATTTTTGCACAATCCGACAGTGTACTTTATAACGACATACTGGTCCCCCTGCAAGACGGTCACCCCGTTACTGACGTGCGCCAACTAACCCGCCATGACGACCAGACGCAAGTTCTGTATTCAATGTTAGTAGACCGCTTTAACAATGGCAATACGGAAAATGATTGGAAACTCAACTCCCCGGAAGTATTGGATATAGTGGACTATCAAGGAGGAGATTTCAAGGGCATTACAGCCAAGATACAAGAAGGTTTCTTCGATTCACTCGGTATCACCACACTTTGGATTAGTCCTATCACACAGAATCCTTGGGACGCTTGGGGCTGCTATCGTTTCTTGAATGGAAACAAATATGATAGTACCAAGACTTATACCAAGTTCTCTGCCTATCACGGCTATTGGCCTCTTTACACCACTGTATTAGAGAAACGATTTGGAACAGACGCTGAGTTAAAAGAGTTATTGGCTACGGCTCATGCTCATAATATGAATGTCATTTTAGATTACGTTGCCAACCACATGCACATCAATGCACCAACCCTGCAAGAACATCCGGATTGGCATACCGATTCGATATTGCCGGACGGCAGGCGTAATTTCGAATTATGGGACGAAGCAAGATTAACCACATGGTTTGATGCACATATTCCCACTCTTGATTTGGAGCGAGAAGATGTGTGCGACCCCATGACAGACAGTGCCCTCTATTGGTTGGAAAACTATGAGTTAGACGGTTTTCGTCACGATGCCTGCAAACATATACCCGAATGCTATTGGCGCATGCTAACCCATAAGATGGTTACCCGCTTTCCTAACCGCCATATATGGATGATTGGTGAGACATACGGTTCTTCCGAACTGATCAACACTTACGTCAAGTCGGGTATGCTGAATGCACAGTTTGATTTTAATGTCTATTTTACGGCTATCCATGCTTTTGCAGGCGACGGTTCTTTCTGCGATATTAACCGCGTCATCTTAGAGTCCTTGGCTACCTATGGAGCGCACCACACGATGGGCAATATCAGCGGCAACCACGACCAGGCTCGGTTTGCCAGTTTAGCAGATGGAGCCGTACGTTTTGACGAGGACCCCAAAGAGGCAGGGTGGACCAGAGATGTCACTCCCGCTTCTGAATTGGCTTATACACGTGCTATTCAATTGGAAGTACTGAATCTTACTATTCCGGGCGTGCCTTGCATCTATCAAGGTGATGAATACGGTGAGATAGGTGCCGGTGACCCTGATAATCGCCACATGATGCGCTTTGAAGGATTGAATGAGCAGGAACAAACATTCCGCAGCAAAATGCAGCAGTTGATTGGGTTACGCCGTCAGTCAATGGCATTGATGTACGGAGATTATGTCCCTCTTGTTGTAAACGACGACACCTTAGAATACGAACGCGTATATATGGGCGAGCACGTGCGCGTGAAGATAGTACGTGACCAACAGTCCGAGATAGCCGTTTGGTATGAAGAATAAAATAAATCAATAAATAATAACCGTTTATGAAAAAACTATTTCTTTTTGCTTTGGGCGTTATGACGCTCACCGCGTGCAACAAACAATGTTGCAAAGAGCATCGTCACACCTGCTGGGCATACGATGCCACCATCTACGAAATGAACACCCGTCAATTAACTCCTGAAGGTACTTTTGCCGCCGCAGAAGCTCTGCTGCCGCAAATGAAGGATAACGGCATAGACATTATTTGGGTTATGCCCTGTCAGCCGATTGGTGAACTGACACGCAAAGGAACACTTGGAAGTTACTATTCCATTAAGGACTATTGTCAGATTAACCCCGAATTTGGTACAATGGACGACTTCAGACATTTCCTGAATACGGCACATGAATTAGGAATGAAAGTTATTCTGGACTGGGTGGCCAACCACACCTCGCCGGATAGTGAGTGGACCAAGAATGAAGGGTGGTATTATCGTGACAGTCTGGGCAATCTGATGGTGCAATACGATTGGACGGATATATCCAAACTCAACTATGATAACCAAGAGATGCGTGCTGCTATGAAACAGGCCATGCATTATTGGATGGATTCGGTAGGCATAGACGGTTTCCGCTGCGATGTAGCAGGAGAAGTTCCCACCGATTTTTGGAACGATGCCATGGCTGAATTAAAAGCCAAGCACCCCAAGATGTTTGCATTGGCTGAAAATGAAGACAAAGCGCAAGAATTTACGGAAACGGCTTTTGATATGTATTACGGCTGGGAGTTGCACCATTTGATGAACGAAGTGGCACAAGGCAATAAGACAGCCACCGATTTATGGGCATATTTTGAAAAATGCGACACTACGATTCGCCCGGAGGCTATCCGTATGAACTTTACCAGCAACCATGATGAGAACAGTTGGAACGGTACGGAATATGAACGGATGGGTGACGCAGCGGATATGTTTACTGCCTTCACATACACCGTACCGGGTATGCCGATGATTTATACCGGTCAACCCAGCGGAAACAGCCATCGTCTCTCTTTCTTCGAGAAAGACACCATTGATACCCTCATGTCCAATGGCGGCAAGAAAGCCGAGTTATATAAAACACTCAATACGTTGCGCGCTGAAAATAGCGCATTATGGAGTCCCGAATGTGGTGCTCCAATGAAAAAAATCGTATCAGATAACGGGAATATCTTTGCATGTGTCCGTCAAAAAGAATGCAAACGATGTGGTAATAACACCGTCATTGCTATCTTCAACATGACCGGAGAAGAGCAGGAGGCTACTCTTCAAATGGGTGAATTGGCAGGTGTCTATAACTGCACTTGCGGAAAAGACATAACCTTTGAAGCCGAACAGCCAGTCAATATCCAGCCGTGGCATTGGCTGATTGCCACTTCCAAGTAAAGCAGTCGGAATAACAGTTCGTTCGACAATAAAAAGGGGGAAGCGCAACTTCCCCCTTTTAGTTTAACTTTTCTCACTAAATCGTGTTTGCAGTAATCCGAGACTCTGATCTTCAAGAACTCGAACACCATAGCGTCTTTTCCACTTGTTTTTTAAACTTCCCAGCCATCCTTTGTTTGCATAGGCATACACAAACGGATGCAAGTACAAGGTCAGTCCTTTTCCGTGTTCCTTTACTTGTTGGGCTATCTGTTCTTCCACTTGGTCTGTAAAAAGAATGGAAGGCTGGATTTTACCTTTTCCCATACAAGTAGGGCACAACTCTGTTACATTTACTTCAACAGCGGGGCGCACGCGTTGACGTGTAATTTGCATTAGACCGAATTTACTAAGTGGCAACACATTATGTTTGGCACGGTCACGAGCCATCAAACTTACCATGTGTTCATACAACTTGTCTTGGTGCTCTTTATCATCCATATCAATAAAATCGATGATGATGATGCCACCTATATCCCGTAAACGTAATTGGTGGACAATTTCATCAGCAGCCAACATATTGTACTGAAACGCATTTTCTTCTTGATCTTCGTACAGTTTTTTGCTACCTGAGTTAACGTCAATGGAGAACAAAGCTTCGGTTCGGTCTATTACCAGATAACCGCCGTTTTTGAATCCCACAGTACGTCCTAATCCTGTTTTCATTTGACGAGTTATATCAAACTTGTCAAATATAGGTTGGGCATTTTTGTAACGTTTGACAACCTTTACCGAACCGGGAGCAATCATGCTGACATACTGGCGTATTTGCTCGTACATTTCTTCGTCGTTCACATGAATACCCGAAAAATCGGTTGTAAACATGTCTCTCAGAATACCGATGGTGCGGTCTAACTCCTCACCGACAAGCCTTACTTCAGGGTCTTTCTTGCTGTCGTCAGATGTTGTTTTTTGTTTGGGCACTTGCAAGTTACGAATCACCTCTTCCCATCGGGAAGAAAGAAGTTTGAGCTCACTGTCCAATTCCATAACGCGTTTATCTTCTGCTACAGTACGCACGATAACGCCACAGCCGTGAGGTTTGATAGATTGCACCAGTTGTTTCAATCTGCTTCTTTCACTTTCACGTTTGATTTTGGAGGACACCATCACCTTGTCGGCAAAAGGTATAAGCACCAGATTACGTCCGGCAATACTCAGTTCGGCGGTCAAACGAGGTCCTTTGGTGTTGATAGGTTCCTTAATAACCTGAACCAACAGCAAATCCCCAACTTTCAGGAAATCAGCTATTTGTCCTTCTTTACCTACTTCATCCTGACGTTTAATACTGGAAAAAGCGGGTACTTTACGCCGGTCGCTGATTGCTTTAGTGGTAAACTCTCGCAGTGTACGAAAACCAAGACCAAGATCCAAATAGTGTAGAAAAGCCTCTCTTTCATAACCTACATCCACAAAGACTGCATTAAGCGCAGGCATGACTTTTTTAACCCGACCATAGTAGATATTTCCTACGGAGAAGTTATCCTCGTCACGTTTTTCACGGTTAAATTCCTGCAATCGGTCATCTTCCGTGAGCGCAATAGCAATCTCTTGCGGCTGTACGTCCACAATTAATTCGCTTTTCATACTTTCAATACATTAAATAAAATAGGGCTTTGTAGCCAATTGTCTTGCGCCCAAGACAACTTACCGCCACAAAGCCAAGTTTAACACATCGCCTATGTGCATAGAAGGCGTGTTTACGCCTTACTTATGCTTATGACGATTCTTGCGTAAACGTTTTTTACGTTTGTGCGTAGACATCTTATGTCTTTTATGTTTCTTTCCGTTTGGCATAAAAGTAAAAATTTAATTAGTTATTTCAAATTAGTTCATTAATTCAGTAAAATCGTCAGACGGCTTAAAAGCGGGGATTTTGTGCTCCGGAACCACAATAGATTTCTTTGCAGTTATATTTCGTGCCACCTTCTGAGCACGTACTTTGGTAATAAAACTACCGAAACCGCGCAGATATACATTATTGCCTCCTGCAACGGATTTTTTAACGTTTAACATAGCCGACTCCAAAACGTTCAAAATAGTAGAACGATCATAACCTGTTTGGATCGCTATTTCTGTAACAAGTTCAGCTTTTGTCATGATTTATATTGTTTTATATTATTCAGAGTCGAATTTCAGTGCAAAGTTACATAAAAAATCTGAATTACAAAAACTTTTTACTAAAAAAATTCATTTTTTCGTTTATTTTTTGTAATTTTGCACCCTGTAACTATGAAGAAAGACCTTTTTTATCGTTTATTGAGCAGATGGTACGAGTCCAATCGTCGAATTTTGCCGTGGCGTGAAACCACCGACCCGTATAAAATTTGGATATCGGAAATCATTCTGCAACAGACCCGAGTGGAACAAGGGTTAGACTATTACCTGCGCTTTGTGGAGCGTTTTCCCGATTTACACAGTCTGGCTACCGCATCCGAAGATGACGTATTGCGGCTGTGGCAGGGATTGGGATACTACTCACGCGCGCGAAATATACATAAGGCGGCACGGCAACTGACCGCTATGCCCACCGACTATAACGGGCTACGCCAAATGCCCGGAGTGGGTGATTATACGGCAGGGGCTATTGCGGCATTTGCTTACAATCTTCCTCACCCGGCATTGGACGGAAATGTTTACCGTGTATTAGCCCGCTTAACCGATTCGGACATACCTTTTGACACTTCTCAAGGGAAACGCTATTTTCATACCATTGCCGAGGAGTGGTTAGACCGCAGCCAACCTCGTCTGTTCAACTCTGCCATTATGGAATTCGGAGCCTTGTATTGCGTACCTCAAAATCCGGATTGCGAACATTGTCCACTGCAAGTTTTCTGCATGGCATATAGCCGCAACACGGTTGCGTTTCTGCCTGTGCGTAAACCCCGTCCACAGATAAAAGACCGCTATTTGATATACACCATATATGTCTGCAACCGCAATACGATTATTCATCGCCGCAGTGGCAACGATATATGGAAACATCTATGGGAATTTCCGCTGGAAGAGGTCGGCAAAGAAGCATATACCTTGCGGAAAAGCCCAATCGAATTGACGCACCAGCTATCCCACCAACGCTTGCATGCACGTTTCATTATCAAGCAGGTGCAGGAATTGCCATCTGTCGAAGATTGCATAACAGTGTCTATGGCTGATTTAGACGACTATGCGTTCAGCCGGCTCACTTTGCGGGCTTTGGAACAACTATGATTGTTTTCGTGACCGGCACACGTCGCACGTACCACAGCACGGAGCATTCTCTTCCCCGAAATAGGACAATAATAGTTGGGAACGGCAAAACTGCGTGTTTTCGGCATATTCCACCATAGATTTCAATTTCTTGACATAGTGCGTGACTCGTTTCTCATACACTTCTTGAGAAAGCCATATATCGGTTTGCCGTTCTTTGGCAAAAGTAAAACGTGCGGCGTATGAACGTGGAATATAGGTGACGATATGCCGTGCCGCAAGACCGGACAGATGATTATGTATCTCATCTGTTATTTCTTCTCGGAGGTATTGCAGGTCGGTAAAGATTCCGGGGTATTTACGCATCAATCTTTGGAGTAAGTCCTGTTGTTCCTTGGTCAGCGCGTAAGATTTCAAATCTTGAGTGGAAACATTTATCTGTATCCTCGGTTGTGTTTCCTGCTCGTCTTCATACTTGATATATCCGGCGTTGGTCAGGATATGCAATGCCGATTGAGTGGGTAGTAAAGGCAGGTGCATTACGCTAATCAATTCGTCCAGATGCAGTGCGAAAACATGTCCTAATCCGCTTCCGGCACCTACGCCAAGAAAGTCGCACGTCTTATGATAGACCGATTCGATAAATTCTTTCTCGGGATAGTTGTCATGCACGCGCTTGCGGGCTTTTGTTTTGTCTTCGGGGCTGTATAACAGCACGGCGTAGGCTTGTTTCTCGTCTCGTCCTGCTCTACCTGCCTCCTGAAAATAGGCTTCTAAAGTATCGGGCAGGTCGTAATGAATTACCAACCGCACATCGGGTTTGTCGATACCCATTCCGAAAGCATTGGTACACACTATCGAAGACGTACTGTTCTTCCACGCTTCCTGACGGCGGGCACGCTCCTCAGCCGCCAATCCGGCATGGTAAAAAGAGCAGCCTATCAACGCTGCCAGTTCTTCCGCCCGCTTGCGGTTGCGGACATAGACAATAGCACTGCCCTGTACGGAGGACAAAATATGCAACAACTGCTGCGTTTTCGCCTCGGCATTAGCGCAATAGCGAACCACATAACTCAAGTTGGAACGGGCAAACGATTTTTTCAGTATATTGGTCTGTCTGAAGGCAAGTTTTTGCTGAATATCCTCCGCCACATCGGGCGTGGCCGTCGCGGTAAGAGCAAGAATAGGAACGGCGTTCCGTATCTGGGCTATTTTGAGGTAAGACGGACGAAAATCATATCCCCATTCGCTGATACAATGTGCCTCATCTACGGCAATCAGTGTGATAGGCAGTTGAAGCAGGCGTTTTCTAAAATCCGCATTCTCCAATCGTTCCGGACTGACATAGAGGCATCTGTACGGTCCAAACTGGCAATTATTCAAAGCCACATATTGCCGGTCCTGACTCATGCCTGTATAGATAGCCGCCGCCTGAATACCACGTCTTTTCAAGTTCTCCACTTGGTCCTTCATCAGGGCTATTAAGGGCGATATAACCAGGCATAACCCTTCCTGCACCAAAGCCGGAATCTGGAAGCATAACGACTTACCGCCACCCGTAGGCATAAGTGCCAACGTATCCCGTCCTGCCAGCACATTGTCAATAATTTCAGCCTGCAATGGCCGAAAATCATCGTATCCGAAATATGTCTTCAATGCTTGTTTAGGGGTCATCGGAGTGCAAAATTACACTTTTTTTTTGATATATGCAATTTTTTTTGTACCTTTGCGGTCGAATTATGAAGAAAAAAGGACTATTTATTGCTTGTTTCCTTTGGGTGGCTGTTGCCATTGTGTTCGCTGCACCCAAAAAAGTTACGCTGGACGAACTCAATGCCGGCGGGTGGAAAACGTATCGTGGACAAAGTGTCCGTATCACGACACCTCTTATGGTCTGTGCCACGATGTTCGATAGTTTGATTTTGAGCGATGAACGCCTGTTTGTCCCTGAAGAAAGAGCCGTAGGTCTTGCCGATGGCGACAGTACGGAGTACAGACGGTTAGCCGAATATAACTGCCTGCACCGTATCAAACTGGAGTGCAAATATCCTTACCATCTCAGTTTAGGTTCACGGGTTAAGAACTTAACGGCTCGAGTGATGGGAGAAAGGCATCTGCAAACCGGAGCACAACCTCGTTTTGCCCAATATCGTCCTAATAAACAAGTCCCCAAGCGCAGCAAAGACGATTTGGTGATTTGTGCTGCCAATGTGCAGAATTATTTTGTACACGTAGGCGGATATGCCACCAAGCGCAACACACCCGGGCAACATGCTCTACAATGCTATAAAGTGGCATCGGCACTCGTGCATATAGACGCTGACTTATACACCTTATGCGAACTGGAGCAGGGCGATAGTGCCCCTGCCGAATTGGTGGCTAAGATGAATGAGTTATACAACAAAAAACATTGCAACCACTTGTCGCCGTACACTTTTGTAGTAACCGACACCTGCGATAGAGATACCATCTCGTGCGGTTTTATCTATAAGTCGGCACGCGTGCAACCGCGGGGAGACTTACATTTAGCCTACCGCAATCATAATGATATACATGCCCACCGCTTTCTTATTCAGCAGTTTATAGATAATCGCACCGGTGAACGTTTTTATGTTTCTTTGAACCACCCTCGTAGCAAACGGGGCAATGCTGCCGAAGCCAATGCCAAACGGGTGGCGGAGTTAGACACCGTCTTTGCTGCTTTTGAGCGTTTGCACCTCAATCCCGATTCACTTATTCTTTTCTTGGGTGATTATAACGCTTACGCACAGGAACAATCAACGCAAAAGATTGTTCGAGCCGGTTATCAGGATATGAACGCCGCCTTGGATAGTGCCGGCTACAGTTATTCCTACAAGGGCGAATGTGGCTTCTTGGACCGCTGCTATGCGTCGCCGTCTATGGCGGAACATATCGTTTCGTTGCGTCCGTTGCATTGGAATACCGATTATTACTACTCTGCTGCCTATTACAGCAAGTATAATTATAAAAATAGGAGCATTCCTAAGGACGCTCCTAAAGATATACGTTCTGTCATGACCAAAGCTGCTAAGCGTAACCTTCTGTTCCGCTATTCAGACCATGACCCGCTGCTGATTACAGTAACTTTTCCTTCGCATCAATAGCACTCGTTCTCGTTGGGGAAAGAGCACTCTTTGACGGCTGTTACATAGTTGGCAACGGCTGTTTGTACCTGTTCGCCTAATTCGGCAAAGTGGCGCAGGAATTTAGGTTTAAAGCCCTGATTGAGTCCTAACATATCGTGCAGTACCAGCACCTGACCGTCCGTCTTGCTACCGGCACCTATACCGATAGTGGGGCAGCTGACTGCCTTGGTCACTTGTTCGGCTAAAGCAGCAGGTATTTTCTCCAACACGATAGCAAAGCACCCTGCCTCGTCCAGCAGTTGGGCATCGTGCAGCAGTTTGGCAGCCTCTGCCTCTTCTTTGGCACGCAGTCCGTAGCCACCGAATTGATTGACCGATTGCGGTGTCAGTCCTAAGTGGCCACATACAGGTACACCGGCTTGTATCATGTGACGGATAGCCGGTAATATCTCTTCTCCACCCTCCAATTTAACGGCATCGGCACCACTCTCTTTCATCATCTTGATGGCGTTGGCTACGGCTTGTTCCTCGCTGATTTGGTAGCTGCCGAAAGGCATATCGATAACTACCAAAGCATGTTCGGCAGCGCGTACCACACCTTTGGTGAGGAAAATCATTTCATCTACCGTGATGGGTAAAGTATATTGGTTTCCGCACACCACATTACTGGCGCTGTCGCCCACAAGGAACATATCTATGCCTGCTTGATCGACAAGACGAGCAAGTGTGTAATCATAGCTGGTCAGCATCGTTATTTTCTCACCTGCCATTTTCTTTTGACGGATTAAAGCGGTCGTCATGCGCTTTGATTCTACATGTACTGACATATTATCTCAATTTTCCATTTTCAATTCTCCATTCTCCATTTTCCATTTAATAAGTTCTTCCAAACTTTCAAACGTCTTCCAGCCGTATTGTTCGCCCACTTCGCGATTGGCTGCTATATCGTCCACGAAAATAATAGGTTCTTTGTCCCAACCTTTTTCGTGCAGTGTTTGCATCACGACATCGTAGATAGCGGTGTTCGGTTTACTGGCTCCCACTTCGTGTGAGTAGATGCAGCAGTCAAACATCGACATATCGTATTTATTTTCTATATCTCGTTTATGAATGGTATTGCTGTTGCTCAGCAGGAGGATATGATGTCCTTCGTTATGCCACTCACGCACTTGTTCCAAGCGTTCTTGGGGAATACCGCCATGCATCATCATCCACGCATCTACTATTTGCTCGTTCGTTGTTCCCGGTTGGCATAGGTCACGAATGGCGAGAATAAAATCTTCCTCTGATATACCGCCACATTCATATTGTTCCATCAAACTGGCAGCAGAGCCTTCTCCGTTGTTGTTAAGTCCCAATAGTGTTTGCATCGGTTTGCGTCCTATCAGTCGCTCAAAAGCGGCTATGCAGCCTTGCATATTATGCTGCATCAGCACTCCTCCCATATCTAAAATAAGGTTGTATCTCATCGGGCATATCCATTTGGAACTGCAAAAGTACATTTTTTTTTGCATATATCAAAATTTTTTTGTTCTTTTGCACTGAATGTAGATTCAAATGTAGAAAAACCGCAGGGAAATTTGTAGATGTGAGAAAATTTTAGTATCTTTGCAGGCGAAAATGAAAAGTAGGGGTATTTTAGTTCCCTATGCTACACAAAAAATAAATAGCAAATGATATATGCTACACAAAACGACTGCTATTAACAATCGCCGTTATTTGGGAAATAAGTATCGGCTACTGCCATTCATTCAGAGAGTGGTAACGGAACATTGTGAAAATGTGAATGTCGTTGCAGACCTATTCGCTGGTACAGGCGCGGTCAGTTCTGCTTTTCAGGATCGACAAATCATCACAAATGATATTCTATACAGCAACTATATCAGCAATACGGCTTGGTTTAGCCCTATGCACTATGACAAAGCAAAGATTATCCGTTTGATAGAAGCATATAACGAGATGAATGTGCAAGAGGATAATTATATGTCGAATACATTTGCAGATACCTTCTTCTCTTGTGAGGATTGTCGTAAGATTGGTTATATTCGTGAGGATATAGAAAATGAATATATGGAAGGAACATCAATGCACAATTCAATGCCAAGCTACCTGATGAAATAACATTTAAATTGTCCGCATAGCATATGAAATTACAATTAAATAAATGGGAAAAACTTTTCATTGAGTTTTTGGACATGGTAGAATTTTCTTTACATAAGCGCATAGATGCCAATGGTGTTGCATGCTATGGAGTTGAAGATTTACAACATGCCAATCTTGCAGGAATTGAACAAGATTTTTTCTATTCTGCTAGTGATGTTTTGGAACGCATGGAAGTATATGAAAACGATTATATTGTTAAAGATATTTTAGAATGTATGAGAGAGACGGGTGTGCTTTGTGAATATAATCAATGGTCTGATTTATTAAAATATCGTTCTATTTTACCTTGTAATCAATTGGATTTTGACCTTCTTGAAATGATTTGCTATCATTCACAAGACATTAGCATAACTAATATTTATTCCCATTTAAAAGCCGCATAATATTATGGATTCATCAATTCAAATAATCTCTAATCGAAATTATCCCATCGGTGATGTAATTAACCAAGCCCTCATCCATTCAGATGACACTCAAATTGCGGTAGCTTTTCTAAAACAATCAGGAGTAAAATCCATTGAAGAGTCCTTGCAAATGTCTCTTAATCAAGGTGGTAAATTTGAAATCATCGTTGGGCTTGATTTTAAGACAACAGACCCATTGGCAATGAAATACTTTATAGACTTGCAGAAACAATGTAAAAATGTTCATTTCTTCTGTTATGGAGATAAGGGAGAAAATAAAAATGATATTGTTTTTCATCCTAAAATATATTTGTTCAAGAATCCAAAAGAAACTGTTTCCATCGTGGGAAGTACTAACTTGACCAAAGGTGGCTTAATGACTAATTTTGAAGTGAATACTATATTCAGAGAAAAAAAACCTCTTTATTATTCACAACTTCAGGCAATCTATTATTCTGCTAAATATACAGATTCGCTTTTTACACCAGATGAAGATTATCTTTTGCAGTATTCGGATGTGTATAAAGCCATTACAACCAATGAGGACAAGGCCATTACAGACAAAGGTGTTAAAAAACTAATAATGGAGATGTCTGAAAAGGAAACGAAACTTCCAGGCACTATCCCTTCTCTGAATGCTCTTATTATTGAGTTCATTAAGCAGAGACAATCTGAAGGAACGCTTTTTGTTTCATTAGCTGAAATTTATAATTATCTTGATGAAAGAATAAAAGATCCTATGTTTGAGGGGCGGTATAAATTGGATACATTCCACAACACCATTCGTGGAGAATTGAATAAACACCATGATGAAAGCTTACATTCTGCTTGCCTTGGCTTGTACCATCGTGGAGAAAAAGGAATGTATACACTAACAACTAAAGGGCAAAATTATTTTGGACGATAATATTATGGGACATAATAACTCTCAGTCAGAATTGCTCACTGCACAATTATTGCAATATTCAGACGAAACACGTTTCTTGGAATTTAAGTCGAATTATCAAGAAGTGGAACATTTAGGAAAATACATATCTGCTTTATCCAATGGTGCTTGTCTTGATAACAAAGATTTTGGGTATCTTTATTTTGGTATTGATGACATTACACACAATGTAAAAGGCACGAAATTTAATCCAATACATACGAAAATTGGCAATCAAGATTTGGAATTATATTTACGCCAATATATTTCGCCCAAAATCAATTTCTCAATTGAAGAATTTACGCACTCTAATGGAGAACGTGTTGTGGTATTTATCATCCCTGCTGCTGTTAATGAACCAACCACCTATAAGGGGAAATCTTATATTCGTATCAATAGCCAAACTACTGAATTAACACCTTATACAGATTGGATTCGCGCCATATACAATAAACAAATTGATTGGACTAAGGTCGTTATTCCAGAAGCCACTATAGACGATATAGATCCTATTGCTTTGCAAATGGCAAAAGACGGATTTCGTGCGCGATTTCCTCGCCAAGCCCAAGAAATGGACACATGGAGTAATGAAACATTTCTTGACCATGCAAAACTAACGATCAATGGTTCTATCACACGAGCTGCGCTATTACTTATTGGTAAGGAAGAATCTGCTCATTATCTCAATCATATAGCGCAAATCGTTTGGCGGCTGCAAACTGATGAAGAAACAGCAGGTGATATCTATACTATCCCGTTTTTACGTTCAGCGGACGCGCTTCTTAATCGCATTCGTAATTATCGTTTCAAAATATATCCACGCAATAGTCTTATTCCTGCTGAAGTGTGGAAATACGATACCGAGTCCATTCTTGAAGCACTATACAATTGTATTGCCCATCAAGATTACACTCGTAATGCACGCATTGTTGTCACAGAAAAGAAGGATGAGTTGATTTTCTCTAATTCTGGCTTGTTTTATGATGGATCCTATGAGGATTATTACGAAGGAACCAAAATTCCTAATTCGTATCGTAATCCTTTCCTTGTGCAAGCAATGGTCAATCTCAAAATGATTGATACACAAGGTTTTGGCATTCACAAAATTTTCTTGAGTCAACGGTCGCGTTTTTTACCTATGCCAACTTATGATATGCAAAACCATGAGCAAGTTGTTCTGCATATTCCAGGTTCCGTTATCAATCAGGACTATAGTTTGCTCCTTTTTGAAAATGCAGATATTAATTTGACAGAAGCCTACTTATTGGATAGAGTCCAACGTAAAGAGCCAATTTCGGATGAGGCCAAAGACATGTTACGTAAGCGCCATTTAGTAGAAGGACGAAAGAACACGCTATTTATATCAAATAATGTTGCAAGAGCAACTAAACAAAAGGCATTATATTCCAAAAATAAGGGTTTGAACGACCAATACTATCGTGATTTGATTATTCAATCCATTAGAGATAATTTTAGCATGAATAAGCATGATATTATAGAGTTATTATGGATGAAACTTCCTGAAATACTGACAGATAAGCAAAAGGAACATAAAATTACAAATCTATTGGCATCATTGCGTAAAGCAGGAAAAATCAAGGTTAGTAAAGGGAAATTATGGCAGTTGGCATGAGTTCTTATAACATTAACTTCATATAAATAATAATTGTGTATTTTATATGAACTTTACAAGAAATCCCATCAAAAACCAATTATTGCTGCTAATCACGGATTTCATCCAACACATGCACCATATTACGTCGTTTTGCCGTTTGACAATAAAAAAGAGGTTGAGTTTAAGAAACTACCTCAACTTCGTCAGCGTATCAATACCTACCGTGCTAAAATTCGCCCTTTGAGCGACTTTATCGGAATAAAATAAAGTAATCGCAATATTACTTAACTAATATATATGACAGATAATAGGGATTTTTTGAGAAACAAACAAGTTCTTCACGCATTAAGGCAACAATCGTATCTGATTATTTCGTAAAGTACTGCAAAATTATATCAAGACGGCATATGCCTAAAAAATTTGGCTATTTTGATATGTTTGCTGGTCCTGGAATATATAAAGATGGCAGCTGGTCTACCCCCTTATTGGTTGCGGAAAAATGTCAAAAAGAGCAATTCCTAAAAGACAGGGTGTGGATGGTTTTTAATGATAAAGAATATGGAGATATTCTTAAAGAGAATTTTGAAACATTTTTCCCATTAGGGACTTTCAAATACAAAAATCATTTTCGTAGTAGAACATTTGGAGAATGTCCAGAAATAGACCAATTTTTACAACGAGGCACAGAAGAAGGTGTCTACAATGAGTGCCCCACCTTATTATTTATTGATCCATTTGGCTATAAGCATATCAACACTTCCGTTTTGTGCCAATTTTTGAGACATTGGGGTAATGAAGTGTTTATATTTGTAAATACAAAGCGTATAAATGCTGCTTTTGAAAACGAAAAATTTCAAGAAGATTTGAAAATAATTTTTCCTTCAAGTTATCAAACGCTTAAAGATAATAAAAGATTAATGTCTGGTCCTGTTGAGGAACGACATAAATTTATTATTGATAACTTGGGACAGGAATTCAATCAAATATTAGATAAGGTTTATTTTACATCATTCGAATTCAGAGAAGAAAATCAAGAAACGCCAAGCCATTATTTGTTACATATTACCAAAGGATTAAAAGGATTTGATTTAGTAAAACAAATATTTAGTCAATATGCCAATGAACCACGTATCTTAAATGGATTTGCAACGTACACTTATAATCCGAAAACAATATGTGATGCTAATATTTTTGCAGAAGATATAAAACAAGAAAATTTAGAGATTATTAAACGAAACTTAATTTCTAAATATTCCAACAAAACAATAGATGCCGAAACTCTATTTAACAATGAACATGGAGATAACTTGTATGCACGCTCTCACTATACATTAGCTCTAAGGCAGTTATATGATGAAAAATGTATAAACGTCGAATATAATGATGGTATCAAACATCGTGTAAGTGTGCTTTTATCAAAAAATTGTATTATAACATTTAAGTAATTATGGCCGAAACAAAAATAGAATGGACAGATAAAACATGGAATCCTGTAACAGGATGCACTAAGTATTCGGAAGGATGTCAACATTGTTATGCGGAAGTAATGGCTCGCCGTCTAAAAGGTATGGGGCAAACTAAGTATAAGAATGCCTTTCGTTTAACAATTCACCCAGAAGACTTGGATGAACCATTAAAATGGATAAAACCACATAATATATTTGTATGTTCCATGGGTGATTTATTCCATAAAGATGTGCCATTTGAGTTTATTGATAAAGTAATGCAAACTATCCGTGAGACACCTCGTCATCGCTATCAAATACTGACTAAGCGTGCTGAGCGTATGCAGGAGTATTTTTCTACGCGACCTGTTCCGCAAAACGCATGGCTCGGTGTTTCCGTTGAAGTACAATCTAGTTGCTTCCGTATCAATTGTCTTCGCAATCTTCCAGCACCAGTGCGTTTTCTCAGTTGCGAACCATTACTCGAAGATCTTGGTCAAATGGATCTCTCTGGTATCAATTGGATTATTGTAGGGGGAGAAAGTGGTATGCAGGCACGCCCGATGCAAGAATCTTGGGTGCTTAATATTAAAAAGCAAGCGGAAAAAATCGGAGCAGCATTCTTTTTTAAACAATGGGGAACATGGGGACAAGACGGTATCAAACGAAATAAACGCGCTAACGGCAAATTGTTACAGGGTAAAATATTTCAACAAATGCCGTATGATGTCCATTAAAGTAATGGTTGTTTAATAGATTAGCATTGGGTGGTAAAAAAAACTATTACTGCTTTTCGGCATTCGGAAACGGGTGCCGATTTTTTTTGCAAATGCAATAAATAGGGTAAAAAATAGGGTAAATTATTATATTGTGAAAAAATATCAAAAAATGTTATAAAAAATTTGCTTATGTGAAAAATATATTGTAACTTTGCAGTCAGAATTGAAAAATGTAAACTAAAGAACGCACAACAATGGCACTAAAAGTAAAGAAATTGAGTGTACAGGAATATGGCATAAAAATGAAAGCAGCCATACAAGCAAGCGGAAAATTATCCTTTACAGAGGCAACCGCACAGAACTTGCACCTGCAACAAGACGACCGTTTTGCCCTTTACCAAGATGAGGTAAAACAGGATATACTATATATGGTAGCCAATAACGACGACCCAGAAGCATTTAAAGTGAAAAAGTCAGGCATGTACTACTATATGCCCACCAAGACGCTATTCGACATGCTCGAAATTGACTACAAGAACAATACCTACATTTTTGATATTATCCGTATGGCAAAATACGATGAAGAATTGGGCGGTACGGTTTATCAAATGAACCGCCGACTGGTCAATAAAACAACCGAAGACAACGACCCTGACATTCCGACTACGGAATAACCCTAACTATGCCTAAACCTTATGATTTCCGAGAATGCAAATATGGTTTCACCTTCCATTCCATCCGTTGCAGAAACGATGATGGGAATGGGTGGTTATGCATATAAATTGGAAATGGAGAATAAACAACTTCGTGAACAGTTATACGAATACGAACATCCGCTAAATAGACCCAGTATGAAAGTGGTGGTGGAAATGATGATGGCTATTCTAAAAAATGCAAACATTACGCAAGCCACTACCGACCGAAGTAAAATTGCGCGTGCGATAGCGTTTGTTTCCGGTTTTTCTGAGAGGAAAATATATGAATGTATAGCCGATGGCAAACCCCTCGCTTCTTGCCATGAGGCAGATTGGAAACAGGCGCAAAAACTGCTCTCTGAACTGACATTTGCACTGCCTGAAAAATCCGAATTGTAAAAAAATGAAGAAAAAGTAAAATTTACCCCTGGGGGATACCTCCGGGGGTGAGTATTTTTTATCTATACCTTTGCACTCGAAATCGCAATGACGCGGTTTCGGGTGCTTTTCTTTTAATACGGCTGCAAGGCAAAGAAAGTACTCCAAACAATCGCTTAGCAGCAGTATTATTATGGCAAGAAAGAAAAATTTTGCACAATTGCAACAGGCACTGTTTACGAGGAGTGCCAAGATGATGAGTTATGAACTGCGGACCAATCGCGAGGCATGGGACGCTGAACATGAGTACGTGACACGCAAAGCCAAACGGCAACACCGCAAGGTCTATCACCGCACCTGCAACTACTGCT
>JAKSMY010000002.1 GCA_024400275.1 Paludibacteraceae bacterium
TATTCTCGCGAATCTTGATACAGTCGTTTTCCTCAAATAGGTTGTCGTTGGCAAAATCCTCTTTCGTCTTTTCAAAAAGGAACTGATAAAACTCAGGAGCATCTTTAGACTTGTACCTATTGTACCCTTCCTTATCTTTTCTAAATGCTTCTAATGAGAAGATTTGTGCACCTGAATTGTCTCTTTCAAAACGAATCTTAATGAATAGAATTTTGCTGATCTCGTCAAAAGCGGCTTCTGGAGATAGTTTATCATTATTACGGATAATGTTGTGGCACTTAAAAAGCAGTTTGGAAAACTCGTCACGAGTAAACGCCTTTGTCTGCAACAATAACTCCTTTATGCGTTTATCGTTTGTTGCGTCTTTCGCTGAAGGTATATCTACAATTTCTTCTAATGTTTTGGGCAATGTACCCTTTATAACTTTAAAAATACGAGTTTCCTTTAGGTTTGTGGTAACAAAGAAATCCGCACCTGTCATTGCAGCATAGCTGTACCCTTGAAAGTAGTCTTCTTCATGAATGGTCACGTTCTCTGCCTTACACTCTACCACAATAAACGCATTTTTATTGCTATTTTTATCTTGAGCCGACTTCCAAATAACGATGTCTGCACGGGCTCGACCAGTACCGCGTTTAGCATGGTTTACTGAAACTTCTTGTCCCATTTGATTGAGTTCGTAGCCGTATATATCCACAAGACGGCATATATACTGCTGACGCACACGCTCTTCGGGTTTCTCTACCAGCCATTGCCCTTTCAAAGGTGCATAAATTTTGCCGTTCTCAATTTTTACATCCATAGTTTTTTGTTATTTAAGAAGTAGTCCAAGTCTTGCGACATTGTTTCCATTCGTTTTTTCTTCGTTTTCCGCTTGCAAAGGTACTAAAAATTTCTCACATCTACAAATTTCCCTGCGGTTTTACTCAAATTTCCCCTTTTCATTCTATCGTTTTTACAATTTGCAAAGCGTGATGATTATTTATTTGCTCTTATTCGCTTGAGCAATAGCAATGGAGCGATTGAGTTTATCAATAAACCATTGCTTATCAGGCAACTGAGTAACATATTGCGCCACTTTGAATATCATACGTGTCAATGCAGAGTAAGAATAACCGCTACCATACTCACGCTGCAATGTTTGCGACACCGTCGCAAGAATTTGTTTCCCATAATCGGAATACGCATCAGTATGCAAATTCTCCACAATGTACTTACCCACCGCATAATATTGCATGCTGACTTGTTGATTAACATATATCAGCACTTGTTGTTTGGTAGTTTCTATCAACTGACGGAGACCATTCAAGATTTGGTTAATCTCAATACTTGCCTCCGTAGTAGAGATTGGTTTAACTATAGCATTTTCCATATCAAATATTAATTTTCAATTCTAAAGAGCACTGCTCTTGACACCCAGCACTTTTTTTCAATTCCGCCCACAAAGGTACTAAAAATTTTTGGAATAAACAAACTTTATTTAATTTTGAATTAAGAATTTTGAATTGTTCATCAAAAAATCACAATTCCGTGCAAAAAGTACAATTGTTATTTGCGTATATCATTTATTTGTTGTATCTTTGCAGTCGCAAGTCACAAAGATGCGGATATCACTACAACAAATATTGCATGATTTGCTTCAACGGCTTGTGACAAATGATGCTACTCGAAGCAATAATTTGACAGATGTCCTTTTGGATATTTGCCATAATCATCTTTCAAACAACCTGCTTGAGTTTGACTTGGATGAATATTCTACTAACCAAGCGATGAAGAAAATTGAAAACACGTTGCGAGAGACTTGTCCACACTATCAGCCGCTATCACAATCTGTTTCTTATCTGTTTGACGAGTTGATTTGTAATATGCAACAGCATTCGCAAGCAAACAAGGGCTATCTTTATGCATTCTACAACAAAGAAGAAAAACGGATTGAGATTGTCCTTGCAGATTATGGCATATCTATCTATGGAAGTTATGCCCATACAAAAAAATACTTGGATTTAATTGGTAATAGTGATGCAAAGGCATTGAGCTTGGCAAAAGATGGCTTTTCCACGAAGGATCTTCCTGAGACGGAAAATCGTGGCTATGGCATTTCTTCCAATACCAAGATGATAACAGATGGACTTGGTGGCGAGATTGCTATTTATTCTGGTAATGCGCTTCTTGTGCAGACACCATCGGACATTAAACTATTGGAACTTCCCGAACAATTGGATATGAAAGGGACTATTATAATAGCAAGAATCCCAACAGACATACCTCATAACTATAATTTTTACGAATACATTTCTTGATTATGAAGCATATACTAAAATTACAAGAGCAATATGGCTCAGAATTACGCACTCGACTAATGATGGAGCGTTTAACTTCTTCGTTAAATGATACCGACGAGTATTTGCTAGACTTTCAAGGAATAGAGCAAATATCTCGCTCAGCAGCGGATGAACTCTACAATCTCATACACAACAATAAACACGTAGAGACTATCCATATTAGTCCGTTTGTACAAAAGATGCTTGACGCAGTCACCTTAGGTCGTTTTCAGCCCCGGAAACGTCCTACGGAAACGCCAATTATTCGTTGTACAACTATGCAGAGTCTGACAAGAGTTTTGATGGCTAAATAGATTTTGTATTATATATCTTCGCGTTTTTGCATATATCTATCGCCTCTTCTCTGATGAGGAGTTACTATTTCCTTGATTCCGTGCAAATCCGTTCACTCAAAAATCGCGATTTCCGTGCAAAGCCGAATTGGGATTATTAGACAATAAAAAACAATCTGAAATCCCATAATATGGCAATAATTTGGGAATAAAAGTGATTTTTTTTGTTCAAAATATTTGCGTATTTCAAATTTTTGTTGTATCTTTGCAACCGATTTTGCGCGTATGACTAACATCGTTGAATTGGATAAACTGGAAATAGGTAAGTATAACTTTGATTTTCAATTAGATAGTGCCTATTTTGCAGCAATAGAAAAAACCGAGCTGCTCGGTGGTTCAGTCAGTGCAAAAGTTCAATTAGACTTGCAGGAACGCTCCTTATCGCTCCATGTATGGGTGGAAGGTACCGTGCAAGTAACATGCGACAGATGTCTCGACAGCATGGATATAGACGTAGAGGCAGATGACGACATGGAAATAGAGCCCGAGGCACGGACATTAGACCTTAATTGGCTCGCATACGAACTGATAGTAGTTAATCTCCCGCTGGTGCACTGTCACCAACCCGGTGGTTGCAATCCGCAAATGGATGCACTTCTCCAAGACCACCTTTGCTGCACAGCGGAAGAACCCGAAATACTATAATAACGACCGGCTACTTGCTAAACCGGCTAAACTTGTTAAACTATTTAAACAAATAAGATTATGGCACATCCAAAACGAAGACAATCACACACCAGACAAGCCAAACGTCGTACACATGACGTGGCTGTTATGCCCGCTTTGGCTATTTGCCCCAACTGCGGCGCACACTACATTTACCACACCGTTTGCCCAAGCTGTGGGTATTATCGTGGTAAACTGGCTATCGAAAAAGCTGCTGAAGCTTAACCGAAACAGATATAGACCCCGCACAACAAACGGGGTCTATATGTATCCCCTAAACCTGCTAAACCCGTTAAACCCGTTAAACCTGTTAAACCTGCTAAACCTGCTAAACCTGCTAAACCCGTTTTTATCATGTACAGAAAAGATTTTAATCAGTTCACACCTTCTCGTGACGGTCAAAGACGTCCACGAGTGCGTTTTACGCGCCCAGCCAACGAAAACCAGGATAATCGTCGTCCTGTAACCGAAGCCGGGTATCGCCGTGATGGCGAACAACGGCCATTCCGCAAAGATGGCGAACAACACGCTTTTAGACCTCGTGTACAACGGAATCAAGGTGTTTATACCCAAAAGAAACGTTTTGAATATCGTGAAAAATACGAAGACCCGACACAACCTATCCGCCTGAATAAATACCTTGCAAACGCCGGTATATGCTCGCGTCGCGAAGCAGATGATTTCATCCAGGCCGGCGTGGTAACTGTTAACGGACAAGTGGTGGATAACTTAGGCGCAAAAGTACTGCCTACCGATAAAGTGATGTTCCATGACCAACCTGTTCATCGTGAGAAAAAAGTTTATATCCTGCTCAATAAACCCAAGAACACCGTCACCACAACCGACGACCCGCAAGAGCGACACACCGTAATAGATATCGTGCGTAACGCGTGCGCGGAGCGTATCTATCCTGTAGGACGGTTAGACCGCAATACAACAGGTGTGCTCCTGCTGACCAACGATGGCGATTTGGCTGCAAAACTGACACACCCTAAATTTGGCAAGAAGAAAATATATGCCGCCACTTTGGACCGTGACTTGGATTCTATCGACGAGACTATTCTGCGTGAAGGTGTCACCTTGGATGGCGAAAAAATCAAACCTGACGCATTGGAGTTTCCTAAGGAAGACCGCAAACATATCGGCTTGGAAATACACAGCGGACAAAATCGTGTGGTAAGACGTATGTTCGAGCAGGTCGGCTATCGCGTAATGCAGTTGGACCGTGTGTCCTTTGCCGGACTGACCAAGAAAAACGTGCCGCGCGGTAAGTATCGTTTCCTTACGCCCAAAGAGGTCAGTATGCTCCAAATGGGTGCCTTTGAGTAAGCAATCGTTACGATGAGAAAAAGTTTCCTTATATTGTGCATCATGCTCAGCATGTGGTGTGCAAAGGCAGAGATAACGGGTATTCACGCAAGTGATGCCCGTTTGACGTATGTGGGACGCGTGTTGAGGCAAGGACCCGATGTGCTCGCTGAATGGAGTGCCACCTATGTCAGAGTTCGTTTTTATGGTAATTATTTGGCAGTACGCCTAACCGATACCGGCACGAATTACTACAACTTGTACGTAGATAAAGATCCTGCTGCCGAACCCGACCGACTTATTACGACATCTGGCGACACAACTATTGTGCTTTTCTCGGAACGTAGAAAAAAAGAACATACGCTAACCCTCTACAAACGTACCGAAGGTGAACAGGGACGCACTATTTTCCATGAGTTCTTCCTGCAAGGCGAATTATTGGAAGCAGCCCCTCTCAAGGCTCGTCAGATAGAGTTTATTGGCGACAGTTATACCTGTGGCTATGGTGCAGAGAGCAGCCGTTCAACCGACCGTTTCAGTCCGCAAACCGAAACGGCTGCCAAGACTTACGCTGCCATTGTGGCACGCTATTTTGATGCCGATTATCAGCTCATAGCCCATTCGGGAATGGGTATAGCCCGTAATTACAATAGCAAGTTTGCAGGTTGGTATATGCCGGACCGTTATTGCCAGACATTGGATATGGATTCGGCTTCAGCCACACGCTGGCAGGTTGGTCAGTCGGCTTTTTGTCCGCAGATAACGGTCATTCTGTTGGGCGGCAACGATTTTTCTGTTCATAAGCAACCTGCTTACGAAGATTTTGCCCGTAATTATAACCGATTGCTACGTCAGATAAAAACCAACTACGGTGCCGATCACCCTATTATCTGCTGTGTGAAAAAAGGTATTCCTGAACTGACGCATTACGTGGAGCGCGTAGTAACGGAGTGCGGGCTGGATAAAGTGGCTTTTTGTCCGTTTTACGATGCTCTCTTCCCTGATGAGGATAGCCATTTAGGTGCAGACCGTCATCCCAATTATCAGGCCCACCGCAACGCTGCTTTTGTTCTGATACCCTATATCGCAACGATGACCAATTGGGATATATAACTCAAAAACGGAAGGGAATTGGTTGTCCAATTCCCTTCTTTGTAGTGCTACCCGGAGTCGAACCGGGGTTTACGGCGTGAGAGGCCGTTGTCCTGGGCCACTAGACGATAGCACCCTACATTTGTTTCAAATGTGGCTGCAAAGGTACTACATTTTTTGGACATACGCAAATAATTTATCAAAAAAATGAGAAAAATTTGCATATATGCCGATTTTTAAGTAACTTTGCAGAAAATTGAAATGCTATGAATAACAATTTTGGTTTTGTACGAGTTGCTGCTGCTGTGCCTATGTGCCATGTGGCAGATACCGAGGCCAACGTGGCTGAAATCAAACAGCAAATCGCGGAGGCTGTCCAGGAAGGCGTTGAAGTGCTTTGTTTCCCCGAACTGACGGTGACTGGCTATACGTGTGCGGACCTGTTCTTTACGCAGCAATTGCAGCAAAATGCCTTGAGAAGTGTACAACAGATTTGTGAATACACACGTGGTAAATCCATTATTGTTTTGGTGGGGGCACCACTCAAAGTAGATAATAACCTCTTCAACTGTGCCTTTGTGCTGACCGATGGCGAGGTGGTGGGTGTAGTGCCCAAAATCAACTTGCCTAATACGGGGGAGTTTTACGAGAAACGCTGGTTCACGTCCGGGCGTGCCGTGCGTGAGGCAGGTGGTACACCTCGTATCCCTACGGTCGAACTATGGGGCGGTGATGTGCCGTTCGGTATTGATTTGCTCTTTATGACGCGTAATTACTGCTTTGGCGTTGAGGTGTGTGAAGATTTATGGAGTCCCTTGCCGCCATCTACCCAGTTGGCTATACAGGGGGCGGAGATAATTTTTAACCTCAGTAGTAGTAACTGCGTTACGGGCAAACACGCTTTCCGTCGTCAGATGATTACCCAGCAGTCGGCGCGTGTACATTGCGGATATGTCTATACATCGTCCGGTGTGGGCGAATCTACCACCGATGTGGTCTTTTCCGGCTCAACATATATTGCCGAAAATGGCGACTTGCTTGAGATGGGAGAACGTTTCCTGCGTGAAAGCAGCATGGTGATTACCGAAATAGACGTGGAACGTTTGCGGATTGATAGGCAGAGGAATACCAATTTTACCAAGGACCAACATGGGCATTATCGTAAGATAAACGTGGCTCCTATCGAGTCCGAATGGGGCTATGCCGAACCGTCTCACCGTCATTTCTCTATGATGCCTTTCTTGCCGGAAGTGGGGGACGAAGATGCCTATTGTGGCGATATATTGTCGATTCAGACCAGTGGCTTGGCTCGTCGTTGGGAGCATACCAAAGCACATACTTTGGTGATTGGCATATCAGGCGGATTGGATTCCACGCTGGCTCTTATCATTGCGGCTCGTACAGCCGATTTATTGGGTTATGAACGGCAGCGTATCTTGGGTGTGACTATGCCGGGGTTCGGAACGAGCGACCGCACTTACAATAACGCCATACGGCTGATGGAAGAGTTGGGCGTGTCCATTCACGAAATACCTATTCGTGACGTGACGGCGCAACACCTGCACGATATTGACCACGACATCAATAACCATGACATTACTTACGAGAACGCTCAGGCGCGTATGCGTACGCTTGTCTTGATGGACTTGGCAAATAAATACAACGGCTTGGTAATCGGTACGGGTGATTTGAGTGAGTTGGCATTAGGTTGGGCTACTTATTGTGGCGACCACATGTCCATGTATGGCATCAATGCCGGTGTGCCCAAGACCTTGGTACGCTATATGGTGCAGTATGCAGCGGAAAATCTGTTTGCTGAGGAGACACGGGAAACGTTGCTCGATGTGGTTTCTACTCCTGTATCGCCTGAACTGCTGCCGACAGACGAGCAGGGCGGTATAGCTCAGATTACGGAGGAGAAAGTGGGACCGTATGAGTTGCACGACTTCTTTATTTTCTATTTCTTGCGTTACGGTTTCTCTCGTGAGAAGATTGCCTACATGGCTTCTGTGGCTTTTGAGGACCAGTACACACCCGAGCAGATTGAACATTGGCTGAATGTCTTTATGCACCGTTTCTACTGCCAGCAGTTCAAACGCTCTTGCTTACCGGACGGACCTAAGGTGTGCTGTGTCAGCCTCTCTCCCCGTGGCGACTGGCGTATGCCCTCAGATGTCTGTGAGATGTGATATTTGTCGTCCCAATAGGTTGCCTAAAACCATAATTTTCCTCTACACCGCCTTCTCCGCAAGTTGCCGAAAGGGGGATAAAATAAGAGAGTGTGCCTATTTTGACACACTCTCTTGTTGCGATTAAATAAACCGTAATTACTACAGTTCAAAACTACCAAATTCAATTATAACCTCCCCTCCTTCTTCATCTCCATTACCACCTAATATAATTTTACAATTTTGTTTTGGTAAAGTTCCATGTGTCTCATAATAAGATGCATCTTCTTTGGTAAAATAGTAAACATACGCTCCAACGTAACCTTGAGGTTTCATTTGGTCAAGCATATTCAAAAATTCATCAAATGTAATAGGTGCGATTCCATCTCCATCTTCTTCCAACATGGCTCCATCTATTCCATAAAAATAAAACTTTTGATTATTGACATTAATTACATTACCATGGTACTTAAACCAATTGATGATGCTTTGCACAGGGTTGCTTAAATCTTCAGAACATTCTTCATATAAAATCTCATCTACATAATTATTTGATGCAGACAAATTTATACCATAGCCACATTCGCCATGTTCTTTATTAAAATCCGCCTCGGTTGTGCTTTCTTTACTTAACGTCATTCCCCAACTCAAAGGGATTGCCTTTGCTTCATTTAGTGATTTTTGATACATGGGAATCAAATCATAAACAGTCTTTAATCCACCGGCACTACCTGAATCACTTGGGTCGTTTTTAGATTTACAAGCCACCAATGCAATGGCTGCTACCATACATAATAGTATTTTTTTCATTGTTTTAATAGATTTATATATTGCCTACTTTTTATCGGATTTTCGGCATACTCCATAATTATTTATAGTCCGTCATTGACAAGGCACAAAAAAGTGGACTAAACTTTTTGATTATAGATGCAATTTTCTTGCTCGTTTTATTCCATAGGCGATATGGTATTTTGCGTTTATATTCAATATCTCTGCAAAGGTACAACTTTTTTTGAACTATGCAAATATATTTCTCTTTTTGTCTTTTGGAAGACACCTTTATGCTTCTTCGTAGTAATATGAATAGTCAATACCCTTCATGAACATTTCTCTATCGTTGATGCGGTCGGTCAGCGCATTTGTGATAAGAGAACGAATAGGTGTGCTATTGCTCACACTCACACGCATTGCCTCTAAATAGGCATTCTTATCTATTTGGCTCCAATCTACACATTGCTGCAAAGCACGTTTGAGCATCAAATCCAACCAAATACGCGTACTACGACCATTACCTTCACGAAAGGGATGTGCTATATTCATCTCTACATACTTATCTACAATCTCATCCAAAGTCGTTTCCGGCATCTTCTCAATGGTGGCTAAGGTCTGTGGTAGATATTGTGCCATAGCAAATTGAAAACCTCCTTTGGCGATATTGACTTGCCGAATTTTGCCTGCAAAATCATATAATCCGCCAAACAGATAAGCATGAATTTGTTGCAAGCCCTTCGTTGTGCCGACCTCAACACTATCTATCACTCCGCTTTCAAACAGGGTATAGGCCTTCTTCTTGCTTTGTCCGTCAATGGTTGTGTCGGAATAAGTAAACCAATCTAAGAACTTGCCTGCTCGTGTGTTCGGAAACTGCTTTGCCAAACGAATAACGCCCTCACTATCCACAACATCAGTTAGACGGCGTTTACCATCAGGGGCTACTAATTTCAACTGGGTAGTGACACTAACCACTTGATTGTTCTCTTTCTTCAACTTGGCTTTGAGATACTTCCAATAGTTACGATTTTTCTCATAATCGTCCTGCTGATTAAGCGTTCCTACGATATCCAACACGGAGAAAAACCATTTGGTTTGTTCGTCCGACCAAATAGCACGCACTTCGCGATCCTCAAAGAAGCGGATACTGATTTTATGGGAAGAAAGAGTGCTCATGATTTTATCTGTTGTGCATTTATACTACAGGTCACCGAACCAACCATGTCCCAAATCCCAATGCTCATCATATAGAAATTCAAAGTACGGCAGAGCAAATTCTTGATTGATGAGGTCCGTTAACTCCGGCTCAATATCTTTGGCCCATTGCCCGACAAATACGATGAATTTATTGATATTCCACGCCACCCGTCCACGAGGAATTTGCGTATAATCCCCCTTGAATTTGGTAGGTTCATTCTTCGCAAGTGCGCGATAGTGCTCATCTTTCCATATTTGCCGATGCAATCGCTGATAGTTAATGAAGGGTAGTCCTTTCTCGGCAGCTTCTTCTTCCATTTTAGGAGTCATCTCCTTTTTACGAACGCCAAACAATGTATGTTCTTCCGGATCATACCAAAATATACCGACAGCCGGCATGGGCTCGTCAAACGAGCGCATATCATCCATCATTGCTTTACGATCCGCAGCAGACAAAGTCATAGTCGTATAGTTTACAATTTTCTCTGCAAAGTTACAAAGATTTTTTGGAATATGCAAATAAAGTTTGCCTTTTCCCCTAAAAAAGAGATTTTTCAATCGCTATATTTGGGTTATTCAAAGATTTTTTGTAATTTTGCGGCGATAATCGGTAAGTGTTATTTAATGAAATTACTCCTCATCATATTAACCATTCTGTCGCCCGTCCGGTGGTCAGGTGAGCAGGTGGGTGATAGCGTCCTTCTTACTGCTACGGTTGATTCGGGCTGGCACATGACTCTTATCTCGATTGGCGATTCGATGATTGGAGAGGACTTTGTGGGCAGTTATCAATACACCGTGCACCAATCGCAGGTGCAACCGATACGCTTTACTGCCTGCGATGACAATCAATGTCTTGCGCCTGAAATTTACACTTATAATTCTGATACTTCTTCGGAACTTTGCCGACAGTCGACCGACAGTCGACCGACAGTCGACCGACAGTTGACCGACGGCGAACCGACGGCGAATCGAATCGTTACCGAGCCGTTGACCTCCTCTTCCGATTACGGTTGGTGGTTCTTAATGGGCATTTTAGGCGGCTTGTTGGCAATTTTCACCCCTTGTATATGGCCGATTATTCCCATGACCGTCTCTTTCTTCTTGAAGAAAGGCGGTGGTAAAAAAGACGCTATCCTATATGGCATCAGTATTGTGGTTATTTATGTGGGTTTGGGTTTGCTCATCACGGTGCTTTTCGGTGCATCGGCACTTAACGCCCTTTCCACTAATGCGGTAGTAAACCTCTTTTTCTTTGCTTTGTTAGTGGTCTTTGCCTTGTCATTCTTCGGATTATTTGAAATAACCTTACCGGCTTCGTGGTCGGATAAATTGGACGGCAAAGCACGCACGACAGGCGGTTATATCAGCATCTTGCTGATGGCGTTTACGTTGGTCATTGTCTCTTTCTCCTGTACGGGACCTATTATAGGAACATTGCTTGTTGAGGCTGCCGGACAGTCGCTCTTGGCCCCCGCAACAGGAATGTTCGGTTTTGCCATCGCATTGGCATTGCCATTTGCGCTCTTTGCCCTATTTCCCCAATGGATGCAGAACTTACCCAAGTCGGGTGAGTGGATGCAGTCCTTCAAGGTAACGCTCGCTTTTATCGAATTGGCTTTATCGCTCAAGTTCCTATCTGTGGCTGATATGGCATACGGGTGGGGTATATTGCCACGTTGGTTGTTTATTGCCCTTTGGATAGCCTGCTTTACGGGCTTGGGAATTTATCTTATTCGCAAGAATTGGTTAGGTAAGTTTGTTGCTTTGTCTGCTTGGGGTTTTGTGTTGTATTTATTACCCGGCTTATGGGGCGCACCTGTCAAAGCCATTGCCGCTTTTGCTCCGCCGCCTGCAATAGAACGGCAGGTCTTCTATGATTATGAAGAGGGATTGGACTATGCCCGTCAGGTCCGGCGTCCTGTTGTGGTGAATTTTACCGGATACGGCTGTGTTAACTGCCGCAAAATGGAAGAGTATGTCCTGAATGATTCGTCTGTGCATCAGTTGCTGCAAGATTATGTTTATATTATGCTTTATGTAGATTCGCGTATGGATATGAATGAGAACGGCATAGAGGACGGAGTGGAAAATTCGCAGTTGCAACGAACCTTTGGCAGCAATGCCCAGCCGTATTTTATTCGGCTGAATGCAGACGGTACGCAAATAGGTCAGGCACAGGCTTTTACTATCAACCCCCAAACGTTTACTGATTGGCTAAATAAAACGTATTGATATGAAGAAAATAGTAGTTTTCACCGGAGCCGGCGTTAGTGCTGAGAGTGGGTTAGGTACGTTCCGTGACTCGGACGGTTTATGGGAGAAATATCGTGTTGAGGACATCTGCACGCACGAAGCGTGGTTGCGTAATCCGCAACTATGTGTTGATTTCTATAATGCACGCCGTCGTGACACCTTGGCTGCTCAACCTAATGCTGCCCATTTGGCTCTGACTAAGTTGCAGCAGGCTTATCCCACGATGGAAATCATTACGCAGAACATAGACGACCTGCACGAGCGTGCCGGTAGCCAACATATTACCCATTTGCATGGTGAGATAACCAAACTACGCAGTGAGAACAACGATACGGCTACTGTACCATTAGAGGGCTGGGAGCAGCACTACGGTGACCGTCACCCTGATGGTTCGCTCTTGCGCCCGTATATTGTCTTTTTTGGAGAAGGTGTGCCTTATTTCTCAAAGGCGTGCGAAATAGCCTCCACGGCAGATATTATGGTGGTGGTTGGCACCAGCCTGAATGTTTATCCTGCCGCTTCGCTATTAGAGTATGTGCGTCCGGGCGTACCTATTTACTTCATCGACCCGGGTATGCCCGAGTTCGGTTACTACAAAGACCACATCACCCATATTCGTAAAAAAGCCACGGAAGGTGTGCCTGAATTAGTCGAGCAATTATGCCGCTAATGGCGCAATCTATTCATCATGTTTGTGTGTATCGCATGATGATAGAACAGTAAGTCCCAGTGATGTAAACAGCCTGCGTGCCACCAGCGTTCCGTGCTAGGAATGCTGTAGCGTTCCGGATCAACGTCGCACAAGAGTAAATGTGCCACCGTGTCCTGAACAATGGTAATTGTATCTTGCTGGTAATATAGCACGGCAGGTGTAGCGTCTGTGGTCCAGTTAAGCGGATTGATACAGGTAGCCGCCCCACCACTGACAAAGGACCATTGTCTATCGGGTGTCGTCACTGAGTTAAAGGAAATCACTTTGCCTTCCAACGCTCCGGTGGCTGGCTCAATGTGCGAATCACATAAATCGTCCGCCGTCAATTGATACCCCATCATGTACGCCCCCAAGCACCGCTTATAGTCCTTGTCTCGCATCTCGCGCAGCAGGTGAGGAATCATCATAGCACCTTGACTGAATCCTACAAGGAAAAAAGGACGGTTCCTGTTTTTATGGCGCAGGTACGACTTAAATTGTTGCGTTATGTCAGTTCTTGCCACGTCAAAAGCCTTCTGAAACGAATCGGCAGGCAGCAGAATAGCATTCATCGTGAATTGGTGATAATAGGGGGCAAACACATTGAGCGAATCGCCCAAATAATCTGTGATAAAATCAATCTCTTGTTGCAACAACTCTTTCTCGGCTTGCGTGAGGGTTGCGTTATACACCTCATTGCCGTCATCGTCTTGCGAGGCAATCACATTGGTAGATGTGATATAGAACAGGTCTGCCTGATAGGGCGGCTGCTTTTGGCAACTGCCTAAAAAGAACAGAACTAAACATACAATAGATGTAACAAACGTTGTGTGAAGGGCTATAAATAAATACTTTTTCATAAGGCATAAATCTTATTATTTCTCACAATAAATAAATGCCCGTGTATCATTATTTTATGCACTTTCGGCAGGTCTTCCCTTATAGCCTTGTCGCGAGTAGCAGGGTCGGGTTGCCCTTTGCCCCATTGCTTACTCAACCAACCCACATGCTTACGGAAAACGTCCATGAAAGAACTCTTACCTTGCTGCACATCGGCATGATTATATTCTGGCCAACGTTTGGCATCAGCTTTGGCAGCGGCACTTATTTGACTGACAAATGAATCTAATAGCCCGCTAATGCTTGTGGCATCGTAATAACGCCAATGATTCCAAATAGGAATCAATGTGTCCTGAAAAGCTTTGTGACTTGCTAATTCGCCTATCCATATTTGTGACCAAGTGGGGTGGTCGTAGATAAACATGTCACGGTCGTTAAAGGAGTTACCGAAGTCCCACACGGGACCGAATTTCCACGCTTTGTCCGTGCCAATATCTTTATGCAGGTAACAACTGCCGTGATAACTCTCGCAGTCGCTCATCAACTCTTGTACCAAGTAAAAACGGACGGCTTGGTCTAAATCCACCATAGCGGCAAGAGCTTGCTCGTCATCACCGTAGATGACGTTATTGACGGCTTCCATCTGCTGTTGCAGGTAGTTATGCTGTGCTTCAGATAGTATCTCCGGTGTCTTGGGTGTTACCCATATAGTTTGCGTGCCGTGCCATTGATCGGAAGGCTCGGTCAGTTCCACATGATAAGGTTCTTTATAATTGTCTATTTCTACCAGCCAACCGCCTGTGATGGAATCGGGCTGTGTACATTCATCTGCCTGTTCCACGATATTGACACGTCCTTTATCAACACGAATCTGCTCCGTCAGCATATACAAACCGATATAATCTCCGTTTAGTACCACTTCTACAGGGGCTTGTTTGGGAGTCCACTCCAGTCCGAGTTGCTCACTCAGCAGAAAACCTGCCGTGTTCTTCATCCAACCGAAATGGTCATCAGCGTGTGCCAACAATGTCCAATGCTTATTATTAGGCAGTCCCATTAACTTGGCTTTGCTGTCCAATTTGATACGGTAAGGTTTTTTTGCAAAGTCGCTCCATGTATAATTACCGCGCCCTTTGATTTGCAGGGGTAGGGGAGAGGCTTGGCTGCCGATAGACGTATAATCCTCCAATCCTAAATTGTCCAAGTAATACGTTCCTGTCACATAGTCGTCTTTGGACGTGATGGGTGTGCTGTCTGTCGTATTAATGAACAGTACGGGTAACGTACCCGAATAGGACGCTTTTTTGTCTTCACATATATCGTTTTTCCACCCTTTGGAGATAGCAATAACGGGTGCATTGGTGCCTATATTACGCATCTCGCTTTCGTCTGACTGGTTCTTCTCAAGGGTAACGGCTCCGCTGATTATTTCCCATGTATTGATATCGCCGGTTTGGTATTTCCATTCAAAACTTCCGTCTTTTTTCAGTTGTACGGCTTTGCCACATTTGGAACCGGCATTATCATCTACGGCAACTACCCACCAGCCGTCCCAACCATTTACCGGTTGAAAATGGGCTAATTGGCTCACGTTATTCACGTTCCAGTTATTGTATGTCCCGCACCAAACGATGTCATTGCAAACAGGTCCGTCAAATCGGATACAGATACACACTTGTCCTTGTGTATAATAGGATTGTAAATCACTATCGGTGGGGCTGGCACTCCATAACGGAAGCGGTAGTGCCAACAGCAATATGAATACTATCTTTTTCATTTGTTTTCGTTTTTATTCAGTATAACTAATGCTGCTATCACGCCGGGTACCCAACCGCAGAAAGTTAATAGGAGCACTATCAACACGCTTCCACAACCGTGACCGATTACAGCCAATGGGGGAAAGATAATCGCTAAAAGAACTTGTAAACAAGACATATAGATGTTGAATTATAGTCCTAAAACACTCTTGACAAACGCCTCTTTGTCGAAGATGCGGAGGTCTTCTACTTTTTCTCCTACACCGATATAGCGAACGGGTATTTTGAATTGGTCAGAGATACCAATTACCACACCACCTTTAGCAGTGCCGTCCAGTTTGGTTATCGCCAATGAAGTCACTTGTGTGGCTTGGGTGAACTGCTTGGCTTGCTCAAAAGCATTCTGACCCGTAGATCCATCCAAAACAAGCATAATATCGTGCGGAGCATTTGGAACAACCTTCTGCATAACATTCTTAATCTTAGTTAATTCATTCATCAGATTAACTTTATTATGCAGTCGTCCGGCTGTATCTATCAGCACCACATCGGCATTATTCTTGACAGCAGATTGGAGAGTATCAAAAGCCACTGAAGCAGGGTCAGAGCCTTGTTGCTGCTTAATAACAGGCACGCCTACACGTTCGCCCCAAATACATAATTGCTCCACAGCAGCGGCGCGGAAAGTATCAGCAGCACCCAAATAGACTTTTTTGCCTGCATCTTTGAACTGCTTGGCAAGTTTACCAATGGTGGTCGTCTTGCCCACACCATTAACGCCAACAACCATGATAACATACGGAAATGATGAATTGAGAGTTGAGAGTTGAGAATTAAGAATGGCGGGTTGAGTGTTTTCGGAACTACTAAGCAGGGCGCAGGTCTCCTCAACAAGGATATTGTTGAGTTCGGCGGTGTTGACGTACTTGTCCTTGGCAACTCGTTGTTGAATGCGTTCAATGATGCGAAGGGTGGTCTCAACGCCTACATCGGAGGTAATAAGTGCTTCCTCCAGATTATCCAATACATCATCATCTACGGTGGATTTGCCCACGATAGCATGTGATATTTTATCCAAAACGGACGTTTTGGTCTTTTGCAGACCTTCGTTCAAAACTTGTACTTCTTGTTGCTGTTCTTCTTGTGTCTTGTTCTTCTTAAATAAATCAAAAAAACCCATAATTGTTAATTTTTATTCCGTTATATTTTGTCAATAAGATTTTGTATTTTGAGCCAAGGTCCTTTCCGTTCAAAGTGAGTCCATTGTCCAAAATGACAACATTGTTGCCAAAAATGGCTGTTATTCCTTTGCTCCCGACGCAGGGCATAGTAGAACAAGCAAACAAGCAGCCCCAAGGCTACCACCAAATAAAACTGCCCATTTATTCCCACACCACATACATAACTGATATACCAAAGCGCGATGATAAACAGTTGTGTCAAAAGGATTATGGTAGATGTGCCGATATGTGAGAATCCCATGTCAATAAATAAATGATGTAGGTGTGTTTTGTCCGGCATAAAAGGACTGACTCCTCTAAAAAGACGAGCAAACATCACACGTAACGTATCAAAAACAGGAATACATAAAATAGCCGATGTTATTGCAACTGTACCAATACCCTTGTTTGCTAAGGTATTACAAAGTGAATTACCATCTAAAATAGCCAATACATTGTATGCCATCACAAAACCAATCACCAAACTACCCCCGTCACCAATATACATCTTGCTGTCTTGTCCAAAGACATTATGCAGATAGAAGGGAATGAGCGATATGGCTGCTATCAAAGCCCACATACCCATAACAGGATTGTCAAAGAAGAAAAAAACAAAAGCGAAAATCAGGTTTGCCATAATGCCATAACCGCTGGAATAACCATCTACGCCATCTATTAAATTGATGGCATTGATAATACCGACACAGGCAATAAGAGTCAGTGGAATAGCCGTAAAAGGAGAAATATCATACCTGCCAAATAGACCACCTAAGTTATTAATCATCAGACCGTTTGATTGTAACGTCGGTTGCCATAGTAGAATCCAGATGATGACTAACTCAAGGATAAAACGCAAGTAGGCACTAAGTCCACGGACATCGTCTATTATACCGATGGTCCAAAGGACTAAAACAGCTACGATGGCATACCATAAATAATCTGCTTGGAAAAAATAGATGACACCAACCAAAGGTATAATCATACCCAGTACAACCGTAATGCCACCATTCACGGGAATAGGGTGGTCTTGCAGCTTACGTTTATCAGGCTTATCTACGATGTTGTGCCTTTGAGCAAATTTTAGGCACGGGCGGAAAGCCAAACTTGAAATTAGCAACGTAAGGAAAAGGAGAATGAAAATATTATTAGAAATCATATATTAAATTATTTCATATTTATCCAATTTATTTTTCCATTGATAGGACTCTTTTACCATTTGGTAGCCTGCCTCTGCAATACTATTGCGTGTTTTTGAATCGTTCATCAGTAACAGACAGGCCTCGGCTATTTCTCGAGGATTGTCTTTGATAAGGCAATTATCTCCATCGTGTAATTCAGGAATGGCTTGTGCAATTAAGGAAGAAAGAACAGCCGGTACTCGTTGCCCTAACGCAACAAGGACTTTATTTTGTACCCCTGCCGCAATTCGAACAGGAGCAACGTTTACGCAAGCATCCGAAATGACATCTTCTACATTATCTACAAAATCTGTCACTACAACATGATTATTATGAGTTAATTGCCGAATACGTGCAGGCGGTTCAGCACCAACAATATAGAAAATAGCATTGGGGCGAGCCTTAAGCACAAGAGGTAGAACTTCTTCGGCAAAGAAAATGGCTGCATCTTGGTTTTGCAACGTACGCATATTGCCAATAAAGCATATTTTGTTGGGGTTGTAGGTTGTCATTGGTTGCTCTGATGAATAGACACCATTTCCGTGACAAACAACAGAAGAGCAGGGCTCGTCTTTTGTCAGATAGTCCACATCGTTTTGAGATACTAACACGCATTTTGGGAAACGTTTAATGGCATAGTTCTCATATCGCTTGATAAGATTGAATTCAAGCATATAGACAAATCGTTTGACGGATATTTTAGAAGAATGAATGGACTGTTGATAGGTCTTGGAGAGTGCATCTGTCATTTCAATAATAGATTTGGAACGCATATTATGATTGTCCAAATAGGGGGTCATTCGCAAAAGATGTGATATATACAAACGTGGCTGTTCTTGTTTATCAATGTCCCGTAATTGCTGTCGTAATGTTCTTGAATGATAATAACCACATTGTAAAGGACGGCCCACTAATAGAAATAAGAAAGCACGTATGATAGCAAGTAATTTATAATGACGGACTGTGATAACTTGGTCGTATAATTGGTACGCTTGGCGTAAATTGGGAGTCTCTTCTGCGAATGAAATCAAGATTAAATAGTGGCTTTGTGCTTTTAGATAGCGTGCCACATTATTGATTCGCAGTACATCTCCACCATTTTCGGGGAAAGGGAATCTCGGTGTCAAGATACAGATTTTCATAAAATCACATGAGGTTATTATTGTTTATATGCTTTTAATCAAGATTTTGTTTGCCAAGGACATCTTTTTCTCGATGTTCAAATATACCTTTTATTATTTCGTTATATGCTTTTATTATAGAGATATTATGGACAAACATATTTCGTTTAGCGATTACAAAATACAATCCGTAGAACAAGGCTCCCATTTTTCCTAAATAGCGTGCAGTTGCCCATCCCCGATTCCGAAAATATAAGGCATCAAATCCATGAAACCATTGTGATTCTCCTTTATTTTCAATACGAGCAATGGTGATGGGTACATATTGAAGTTTTAGTCCGGCATGAAGACAGTCAAATAAGAAACAAATTTCCTCTCCTGACCCATTTCCTGTTCCAGATCCCATCATCTCATCAAAATGAAGATTGTTCTCAACGATAGATTGACGACGAAATGTAATATTCCAACTAGCGAAACATAATGATTGTAAATAGCCCACTTTGAAAGGTTTCTTACTATATGTTTTACCAGAATTAGCAACTTGAAATAATATAACATCTGCATCAGGATAATCTTCATATGCTGTAGTAATCAGTTCTGAATAGGTGGGAGTAAATATCTCGTCATCATCAGAGAGCATACAAATATCTGCGGTTGCATTTTGAATAGCTTTGTTGCGACTTCGTGATAGTCCGCGTTCTGTAGAAGATATAAACCGGATTTTATGATTATTCCAAGGTATATCCTCCTGCGAATTTTTGTCACATTGGTTGATAATAACAGCGTCCGTATTTAAGGAAGACTCAGTTGCGATTGTCGTCGCGTCTAACTGATTCATACATGATATGAGTGTTTCAAGTCTCATGAGTTTTTTACGATTGTGTCATTGCATTATAGATGGCTTTAATTCTGCCATGTCCGTATTGTTTATCAGGCTCCACATAATTTCCCTCCGCCCACTCATTCCATGACTTGATAAAAATGATACGCTCCGGATTTTGAATGGCGTTGGATAATTGGCGTAAGTGTTCTTCAAAAATCTGTGGAGTAGCCTTATGAAAGACCGTCCCTATGGTGCCTATTCGTGGTGTATTATCCCAGTTAGAATATGCACAAGGATAAATTTTAGGATCCGAAAGACGTGTTAGTGGATAGCGCTTTAAAATAGATTTATAAGGCAAAATGACCGGTATGTGTGTAACCCAAGCAATCGCTCTTCGCAATTTAGAGTATGGGAAAATAGAGAAAATACACTCGTAATTCAATCTATCAAATAACTCTATGTCTTTTGGCTCTTGTTGCCCTTCTACAATGCGTCCGACGAAAAAGAATGGGGGCAAGCCATTTTGTGCTGCCAAAGCTTGCCATCTATCAATAAATTCTTTTATGCTGGGCAAATCCTCCGGAGCATAAACCATAAATAGCAGTTTGCCGTCAACTTTATAATAGCGTTTATCTTTAAAAGCCGGCAGCAGTGCATAAAAATGTGCATCAATGTCCTCTTGTCCTCCATAGGTTTGTTCAATCAATACCGCCTGAGAAAGTCTCGATTCTGCTGGATTCCAGTTTTTTTTCATCCAAGTATGATTCGCCCAAGCTAAGCAGAAAGGAATTTCTACTTTGGGATTTTGGAGCATTTGTTGGAGGGGTTTTTCAAGCAACTGTTTCCCGGAGAACCAATAATGCCAATAACAAAACGCTTCTATACCTGCTTCTAATGCCAAACGAGATTGTTCCTCTTGTACTTCGGGTACACGTAGGTCATAAAAACCTATGTCAGCAGGAATCTTAGGCTGTTCGTGACCTAGATATAACCTCTTTGCAGATGCGACATTAGTCCATTCTGTAAATCCTTTACCCCACCATTCATCATTTTCCGTAATAGGGTGAAATTGAGGAAGATAAAATGCTATTGGAAGAAAATTTTTTTTCATATTTGCGTTATAATTGTTTTATTACTTTTGCAGGAGATCCGATGGCAACACAATAGGCAGGAATGTCGTGAGTCACCACACTACCGGCTCCAATAATAGCGCCATCACCAATTGTCACATTTGGAAGTATGATTACATGTTCGCCAAGCCACACATTATTGCCTATGGTTACAGGACCTTTAGATGCTAAATCTCTTTCTGTTGGGCGAATCTTCATTATCTCTAATGTGGATAGACCATGAGTATTGTCTGTTATTAGTACTTTTTTTCCGGTAAGAACACCATCACCAATATGAATGCTATTGATAGCTGTAATATGTGAATATGAACCAATATGCGAATGATTACCTATATGAATATGTGGGCTAAAATGTTGTGAATGATATCGATCATACGCGGTAACTCTACACCATTGACTAATGATTACATTATCACCAAGAGAAATATATTGTTCTCCCATCAAGGTACATGATGGGCTGATTTGGCAATCTGAACCTATCGCAAGAAACCGGCGTGAACAATAACCAGTATGAAAGTATGTTTTAGCCGCTTGAATCTTTCCGTTCAAGAAGTTTGGCCATAAAAAAGACCATAATTGTCCGATTAAATAGAGTATCTTTTTCATTTTGTATTTTGTATAATGGCAGAATATAGTTGATATATGCGTTGGCAATGTGTTTCAACAGAGTATAATGTAGTGGCTGCTTGTTGCCCCCTTTGAATTATTTGCTGTGTATCTATTGCAGAAGAACAAATAGCATTTATCCAGTCAATGAGAGTTTGTTCAGTGGAGTAACTGAGTCCAATTTCGTCTTTTGTAAGCGTTCGCCCATTGACAAATTGTTCGTGTGTTCCTCCTGTATCATGTGCAATAACGAGAGAGCCCATAAATTGTGCTTCCGGCATTACGAATCCAAAACCTTCGTTGCGAGAAGGAACAATGACCGCTGAGGCTCGGTGCATAAGATCTAAGACATCTGTCCGTTCTCCCAAAAGTTCTACCTTAGAGGTTAATTTTAATTGTTGGATTTTGTTCCGAATATATTGGTCATATTCGTCATCGTTCGCTTTTCCTGCCACTTTGAGTATATATGTATCGTTATGTATAAATTTATCACAACGAGCGAGAGCATTCAGTAAATCCTCTAAACCTTTTGCCGGTTCAATACGCCCTGCATAAAGAAAATAGTTGTACTTTTCTGCAATAGACGCACATTGGGTGACAGAAAGCACTCCATCGTAGATTACATGAGAGCAAGGATTTTGTGCTAAGTTAAAATGAGATTGAATATGATTAGTGATACAAATCGTATGTGAATGCTTTAGCAAAAGTTGGTGTATATGTATTGAAGGGAAGAAATGAAAATTAAAATCCAAGTCTCCGTATTCTCTTATATGCCAAATATGCGGAGTGTGAGTTGCTTTTGCCGCCCACCAACCAAAACTATTGACACCAGTATTGGTGTGAACCAATTGAATATTGTCGTGACGAATTATCTGTATCGTTCGAATAATGGCAACCAAGTTGACCGTTAATCGAGCCAATAATTTGGGTAAAAATAAAACGAACGTTTTCCAATCATAAACAGGTGGGTAACATGAATTGCGATAGGGGAAAGCATAGGCTTTAAATTGGCGTTGCATAAGGTATTCATAAACACCTATTTGATTAGGTACAATGAAAATAGGATTGACGTTATGATGCGATGCATTATCAATGATGTGCAAAATAGCTTTTGTGGCACCACCTGTCAAAATTGTAGCATTGAGTATGTATAAAATATTCGTCATTTTGTTTGTTCTTGTAGATGGTTCGTAAGGACAAATTGGCTAACTAACCACACCCAGACATAAGGATGGGTCAGATATGTATCATCAATAATAACTAATGGGACAAACGCCAGTAACCACATCCAACCAATTGCTTTGTTACTATAGTCGGTTGCCTTAATCATCTTTATCCAATTAAGGAATATACAAAGGAAAAACGGGATACCGAGATATATACCATACTGAAGAATAAATTCAATGACGATGTTGTGTGAATAGTGAAGCCAAAAGCCAGTCTTTTCATACATAGGTTGCATGCTTCCTACGCCACATCCAAATCCGAAACTATCAAGGCAGAAGTCAAGTCCCATTTGCCAAACATCATAACGTCCCGGATCGTCCATGATATTTTCGGTTCCATAATTATTAAAACGGTTCAGCGATTGTTGTGCAATAGTCAGCCCATATTTGATAACGAGTGTAACAATCATTCCTATACCTAAGACAGATAATGCTTTTTTATGGGCAAAATTTATCTTGGGATAGAACAGGAAAAGTACGAGCAGAAAAACGAACAAACACATAAATCCCCCTCGCGATGAATTTATGATGACAAGAACCATCGCCAATAATGTTATGCAGATACTGCGTACCGTGTGTTTTAACTGAAATATGCTTAACATTAGGAGTGGTATAGCCATACATAAAAGAGTGACATACGAATTAAGATTTTTGTATGTAACGGCAGCAAAGATGCGTTCTTCGAGTACACCATCTTTATCCGCAATACTTTGTTCTTCATTGAAATCACCAAATTGCGGTATATGCGAGTTCGTTAAAATTTCCCAGAAAGCAACAACCATCGTGAGAGCAATAAGTAGTTCCCAACCCTTCAGAATATCTTCACGCGGTTGCAGTGCTTTTTGTGAAATATAATATAAACCGATGAAGATGTTGATATTCCAAAACAAGAACCATAATTCCTGAAACATAATGGGAGAGCGAACTCCCCAAATAACGGAGGATATGGCATAAAAGAGGAGCATTGCCACAACAAAGATAATGCCTTTCATCTTGCCGTCTATTACATCTTTAATAAGTCCCAAAACAGCAAATGGAAGACATATCAATCCTAAAATAAAGGTATGACTGATGATGCCAAACTGAACAGTTCCCAAAACGCACGATACGATGCTAAATAATAGCATTGCATCATAGACATTATGTGAAGGTTGCTTTATGTTCATTTACCTAATTTAAAAGAATGACAAAAGGATTTCAACAGATTGCGTTCCGCAGAATTGAGGGCAATAAACCAAATAGAACATAAGGTTATGATAATCGAAATACCTATTGTAATGATAAATCTAAATTCGATATATGCATAATTCTTTATCAATAAGCATACTATTATGGAAATTAATGTGGGCAAAATGACCGGCCATAGGACTTGTTTGACATAATAATGAACATCCAAACTGATAGTTTTGTACATATACGGAATACGCATAACACCACATAAAATGTCAATGACTACGTAACAAATGAGAACGCTATTGGCGGAATAACCTAATAATACACAAACGACAGCAGCAGGAATCGTCAGTAAACGGGTAGAGTTGATAATTAAGGAATAGGATTTGATATCCCCTGTTGCCTGATTAGCAGAATTGAGTCCGATGGTTAATTGGTCAAGAACCGTAGTAAATAAAATAAGCCGAGTAAATGCAACGGTGTGAGGAGGAAATTCTCCTAACCAAAGATGCAAGATAGCCGGCATTTCTACAATTAAGGGAGTACACACCACCATCATTAACAGAAAAGCACATTTGCTTTCGAGTGCTGCAATGTGTATCATTTTTTGTCTATTTCCTTGTCCTTCCGCTTTCATCAATTGTGGATTCATTGCATTTAAAACCGATAAGACAATGACCGAGACTGCTCCTGAAATTTGTTGGGTTAAGCCATACGCTGCATTTGCAATGGCTCCAAAGGCTCTGTTGATAACGACGGCTACACCTTGTGTCCGTATAATGATGCAGGCAGATGAATAGACCGTCCAATTGAGGAATCTACTAAATTCTCGAATGTATGTTTTATCAAGATTTTTAATACTTAAACAAGAACTCTCTTGAAAACGACAGCGTGCGTAAACGCCGAATGCCAGCAGGTTAAGAATTTGCATGCTGACCATTCCCCAGCCATAAAATATCAATTTATCCCATGCAATGTAACTCAACCATACTGCTATCAACACTTTTAGTATGCCATCCATTACATCAACAAATGAGATGTAAACGATATTTTCTCTCGCTATAAAAAGAGCACGAAATGGGGCTGTTATGAAAGAAATGAACAGCATTATGATTGATGCTATATACACAACAGTAGCAGCCGTTATGCGATTTTCGTCTATGTTAAGAAAAGAATGCGTTACCCACCGAGTTATGACTGCCAATCCGATGGAAAGTATGAGACCTATCAATAAATGTAGCCAAAAACTATTGTTAAAGATGGTACTTATCGTTTTACAATTATTTTCTCCGTAATGGTAGGATAAGAAACGCTGTGTAGAGATGACTAAAGCATTGGTTAAGAATGACAACAAAGCCACAACACCTGCAACAACTGAATAGATACCAAAATCAGTTTGTCCCAAAGCAGCCAAAATAAGCCGAGTGGAGTAGAGAGACAAACATACATTGATGATGGTACGTATGTATTGTGCTGATAGATTAACTAATATGCGTTGAGAATGTGTCATTTAGTCATTTTAAGGTAATTTATGTTGTTTGAGTTCGCGAATAATAACGCTTGGCCATTTCCAGTTCTGGTAAGCCAATTGGGCGATGCCCGGAGCAAGGATAAGAGGCCAAGTTTTATCGATTGACGGTGGACAATGCACAATGCACAATGGGACGGGAAGAGTTGGGATATAGAGGAAGAGGAGCAATAATATAATGGTGGCGGCTCCGCTAACGAGAGAGGGAATAAAGAACGGAATACGATTGTCCGCCATAATGAACCCTGCCGAAGTGGCGTGATTTTGCTCCAATAGATTGATAACGAGCATAGTAATCAACATGGCTGCTGGTACAAAGGGCGTTTGACTGTGAATAATATCCAAAGCCCAATCGCCCAAAGTAATCCACAATAATCCTCCTACGACAAAGGTGGCAACCACAATAATGACGTTTGAAATGTATGTTTTTTTCAATCCTGTCCAGTTGTTCTCAGTTCGATACTGTGCCAGTTTGGGCGAGATGGACTGGTAATAAACCGTTGCACAACGGTTGAGAATCTCCATGACCTGAATCGTAATGCCATAACAGGCTATTGCCTCCAGAGACAAGAAAGCAGACCCGATAAGCACTGCCGATTTATTGACACAAAAGCCTCCCAGTTGCGTAAGCCCTACTTTGAGAGCATTCGGATAGATGGCAGCAAGTACCTGCTTGTCGTCTTGTCCTTCCGTTTGCTGAAGCATAGATTTCATCGTTTTAGTGAAGAAAACACGATGCATCAACAAACGACGGATAACAATAGACATTAATTGCGCCGTGACGATGGCAGTTAAACCCAATCCGCAATAAATCAGAGCAATAGCAACAATCAGATAGACGGATTGCCCAAGAATGGTGATTTGCTGACTTCGTTTGACATATCCTTTCCCAAGCAGAAGGGCATCGTAATAAAGCGTATAGAGGTTGTAGCAATTGATGGCAATCAATAAAATCCACGCCAGCAAGGCATCTTGACGGTCTCCTGTGTATTTATTCAGAATATACACAAAATAGGCGGTTCCTACAGTAGCCAAAAGGACAAATGCCCCCAGTGCCATCCATGTATAGAACTTTTGCATGGCCGTGAGGGCACCCTTGAGCAGGGAGTAATCAATATCAGCCGCCTGAGTGGTATCTACTTTTTCGACACCATCTTTGTATAAATGCCGTGCACCGCTGAGGATATAACTGACACTGCGTGCAAAAGACGGGCGAAAACCAAAATCAAGAATCATAACGAGCAAAGCAATCGTTTGGAATATATTCCATATTCCAACGGTCTCTGCGGGCATCTTATTGAGTATAAAAGGCAATAAAATAACCCCTGCACCAATCATAAAAATGGTTGCTGCATAACTCCAAAGAATGTCTCTTCGTCCTATGTTCTCAATTCGGTTATAGTCTTCCATCCACGAGAGAACGATCTACAAAATTCTTGACATCAAAGATAACGGCTCCCCGGTCACGGTATTTCTTGAAGTCGAAAGTGAGGAACTGTTCGTGGCTGACGCAAGCGATGACAGCAGCATATTTCTTATCCGGGTTGATACCTGCAATCAGATCCTTGCCGTATTCATGCTTTACTACAGTAGGCGAAGCCCAAGGATCATAGATGTCCACTTTGCAACCAAAATCTTCCAGTTCATTGGCAATGTCCACTACTTTGGTATTACGGCAGTCAGGGCAGTTCTCTTTGAAAGTAACACCCAAGATAAGGACGTTGGAATCCTTAATCTTGTGGTCCTTTTGAATCATCAGTTTGAGCGTTTTGTCGGCAATAAACTTGGCGATAGAGTTATTGACAGCACGTCCTGAGAGAATGACTTGCGGGTCATAGCCGAGCGATTTGGCTTTGTGTGCAAGGTAGTAAGGGTCAACGCTGATGCAGTGACCACCCACCAAGCCCGGGCGGTATTTGAGGAAGTTCCATTTGGTACCGGCTGCCTCGATAACGTCGTTGGTGTCGATGCCCACGCGGTCGCAGATAAGCGCGAGTTCGTTCATGAAAGAGATATTAACATCACGTTGGCTGTTTTCGACTGCTTTGGCTGCTTCGGCAACTTTCATATTGGGCGCACGGTGGGTACCGTTGAGCAAGATACTATTGTAAAGAGCGTCCACAATGTCAGCCACCTCGGGAGTAGAACCGGAAGTAATCTTTTTAATCTTGGTCAGAGTGTTTACCTTGTCGCCCGGATTGATACGTTCAGGGCTGTAGCCGCAGAAGAAATCTACGTTGAACTTAAGACCGCTATTTTTCTCCAAAACGGGTACGCAGTCTTCTTCTGTGCAACCCGGGTAAACGGTGGATTCATAGATGACGATGTCTCCCTTGTTGAGCGTTTTGCCAATGGTCTCGCTGGCTTTCAGTAGTGGAGTGAGGTCAGGGTTATTAAAACGGTCAATGGGCGTTGGCACCGTAACGATGTAAGTGTTAACCTCTTTGAGGTCATCAGCATTGCAGGTAAAGGACAGTCCAACTTTTTGTGTGGCTTTGTATAAATCACATGCTTGTTTCATGCCGACCAAATCTGCCTCCAAAGTGTGGTCTTCGCCACGTTCCAATTCGTCAACGCGGGCTTTGAATACATCAAAGCCAATGACACGATACTTCTTGCCATATTCGATGGCCAACGGCAGCCCGACATATCCCAAGCCGACGACTGCAATTTTACGATTTGATAAATCCATGATTTTTATATTTAAGTGTATAATTAGCGATAAAGCATGCAAAGATACAAAATATATTTTATATACGCAAGCGCGCGCGAAAAAAATCAACAAAAAAAAACTTTTTGTTATCTATGTAAAAAAAAAGTTGTACCTTTGCAATGCGTAAATTGCGTAAAAATGTAAAAAAATAACAATAATGAAACAATTCAAACTTTGGAACACCGTGTGCGGTTGGGTGGTATTTGCCATAGCCGCCGCCACGTATCTCTCAACGATGGAGCCCACGGCTTCATTCTGGGATTGTGGAGAGTTTATCTCCAGTGCTTATAAGTTGGATGTAGGACATCCACCCGGAGCACCGTTTTTTATGTTAATGGGTCATTTCTTCTCACTTTTTGCGAATGATCCGAGTCAAGTGGCTCTTTATGTCAATGCTTTGTCGGCTTTGGCATCCGCCTTTTGTATTTTGTTCCTTTTCTGGACCATTACGGCATTGGTGAAGAAGATGGTTGTGCCGGATACATTGGGTAAGAGCATAGCCCTGTTAGGTGCCGGAGCCGTAGGTGCATTGGCCTATACATTCTCTGATACATTCTGGTTCTCAGCAGTAGAGGGAGAGGTATATGCATCGTCTTCGTTGTTTACGGCTGTTGTTTTCTGGCTTATTCTCAAATGGGACGAGCAGGCAGACGAAGAGGGTAGTGACCGCTGGCTAATTCTAATCATGTATTTGATGGGATTAAGTATCGGTGTACACTTGCTTAACTTGCTGACTATTCCTGCTTTAGCGATGGTCTATTATTTCCGCAAGTACGATTTTACGTGGAAAGGGGCTATAGGTGCCTTTCTGTTGAGTTGTGTTATTTTGGCGGTTATATTATTTGGCATTATTCCCGGATTCCCAACGGTGGCAGGGTGGTTTGAATTACTCTTTACCAATGGGTTCGGTTGTCCGTTTAATACCGGCTTGTATGTTTATTTGGCTTTGGTAGTCGGATTGCTGGGCTGGGGTATTTGGCGTACATATCAGAAATTGGAGGTCGAATACACGCAAAAAATGCGTTGGATTCATAACGGACTGATTATGATAGCCGTTATTTTGATTGGTTATTTCAGTTATGCCGTTACCGTGATACGTTCTAATGCCGATACACCGATGGATCAGAACTCTCCGGATAATGTATTTGCCCTTAAGTCTTATTTGCAGCGCGACCAATACGGCGATTGCCCACTCTTGTACGGTCAGGTGTATAATGCGCCGGTCAAGCTTGAAGTGCGTGGCAATATGTGTATCCCCGTAGAGAAACAGGGACGTGCCCTGTATGCCCCAGCTCCGAAGAAGGACGGCGAGCAAGACCGCTATGTGCTGACCGGGTATAAGCAGAGTTACGAATACATGGACGAGTTCAAAATGCTTTTCCCGCGTATGTGGTCCGGTCAAGGATCGCATGTTAATGCGTATAAAGACTGGGCAGAGATTAAAGGACGTCGTGTCCGCTATGATTATTGTGGTCAGAAGAAGACAGAGTATTGCCCAACCTTTGGTGAAAACCTTCGCTTCTTCTTCCGCTATCAACTCAACTTTATGTATTGGCGTTACTTTATGTGGAATTTCTCCGGTCGCCAGAATGACCTGCAAAGTTACGGGGACATCACGAAGGGTAACTGGATAACAGGATTTAATTTTTTGGATAACGCTCGTTTAGGCAATCAGAAATTATTGCCAAAAGAACTGCGTGAGAACAAGGGGCATAATGTTTATTATATGTTGCCGCTTTTATTGGGTCTGATTGGCCTCGTTTGGCAGTTGGGTAAAAAGAAAGGCGGTCAGAATTTTACATTGACTTTCCTCATGTTCTTTATGACCGGTATCGCTATTGTTCTTTATCTGAACCAGACTCCGTATCAACCTCGTGAACGAGACTATGCATACGCCGGCAGTTTCTATGCGTTCTGTATTTGGATAGGTCTTGCCGTGGTGGCATTGTATGAAGGGGTGACCAAGAAGATGAAGTCGGAAGGTGCCAAAGCGGTCGTTGCTGCCGTAGTGACAGTGGTTTGTCTGCTTGTTCCTGCACAGATGGCAAGTCAGAACTGGGACGATCACGATAGGTCAGACCGTTTCAGTTGTCGTGATTTTGGTGCCAACTACCTGCGTTCATGCGAGAAAGATGCCATCATCTTTACCAATGGCGATAATGATACTTTCCCCTTGTGGTATAACCAAGAGGTAGAGGGTGAAGGTGCCGATATGCGTGTTTGTAATTTATCCTATCTGCAAACAGATTGGTATATATCACAAATGCAACGTCCTTACTACGGGAGTTCACCACTGCCTATCAATTGGGAATATAAAGATTATATGCCCGGCACGAATGAGGTTGTATTTACAGATAACCGTATAGGTCAGCCTATCTCTGTGGCGCAAGCCTTTGATTTTGTCCGTTCAGATGACCCACGTACCAAACGTGACGGTGAAAACTATATACCATCTAATCAGTTGTATATAGACAATCCGTCGGGCGAACCGATTCCCATTAAGTCTAATCGGCATTATACGCGCAGCGAAATGATGATTATGGAGATGCTTCAAAACATAGCCAAGGAAGGCTGGAAGCGGCCTATTTATTTCGCTGTGACAGTAGGAAACGACTACTATTTAGGTTTGGAACCGTACTTCGAAAATTGTGGCTTGGCATATCGTGTCACGCCTACGCGCAGTCATGACGGACATGAGCGTATCAATGCAGAAGTTATGTATGACAATATGATGCATAAGTTCCGTTATGGCAATATGAATAAGCCGGGTATTTACATTGATGAAAACCTGATGCGTATGTGCCGTACTCATCGTATGATGTTTGCCGAATTGGCTGAGGCTTTGGTGCGCGAGGGCAAGAATGAGCAGGCATTAGAAGTGCTTGATTATGCAGACGAGATGCTGCCCGGATATAACGTGCCTTACGAGACAACGTCTATTACAATGGGCTCACTCTATTATTACTTACACCAACCGGAAAAAGGCACTCGTCTGATGACTGCGGTTGCTGACAATTGTATTGAATATCTGGAGTGGGGTACTACATTAGACAGGGAGCATCATAAAGCCGCTGAACATACATTGAACCAGCAAGCTTCTATTTTGGAATATATATGTCGGAATATGCGCTCGTACGGTCAAGGAGATTTGGCTTCCGAGTACATGACAAAAATGAATAATTGTGGATACTAATTCAGTTCCTGTACTGCTACTGACGGGATACCTCGGTAGTGGTAAAACGACATTGCTAAACCGTATTCTTGCCAATCAGGCAGGAATACGGTTTGCCGTGATTGTGAATGACATAGGAGAAGTTAATGTTGATGCTGCCCTAATCGAAAAGGGTGGGGTGGTAAATAGCAAAGACGATAATTTGCTTGCTTTGTCCAACGGATGTATATGCTGTACATTGAAGATGGACATGGTACAGCAGTTGCATGATTTATGCGTGGCCAAGAAGTTCGATTATATCGTTATTGAAGCCAGCGGAATATGCGAGCCTGCCCCTATTGCACAAACAATCTGTTCCTATCGCCGGATGGTGCCTTTTACAGAGGACCCTGCACCGAGTTTGGATTGTATTGTCAGCGTAGTCGATGCGTTGCGTCTAAAAGATGATTTCCAAATGGGAAAGGACCTGAAACGTAACGATTTAGAAGAAGATGATTTGGCAAGTCTTGTGATTCAGCAGATTGAGTTCTGCAATGTTATCTTGCTGAACAAGGCTGCTGAACTGACACCTTCCGAATTGGATTATGTACGTTCGGTTATTCGTGCTATTCAACCTACGGCAGAAATTATAGAGACCAATTATTGTGACGTTCCTTTTGACAAGATTTTGAAAACTCATGCTTTCAACTTTGACGAAGTAGCCGGCTCTGCTGCCTGGCTTCAAGGCGTAGAGGGTGATGTTGAGTTGGAGAATGAGGAAACGGGCGAGGCATACGAATACGGAATAGATACGTTTGTTTATTATCGCCGTAAACCTTTCCGTCTCGGCTTGTTTGACGATTTTGTTGCCCGTCAGTGGCCTAAATCAGTTATTCGTTGCAAGGGTATGTGCTATTTTGACGATGAATACGATATGTGCTATCTGTTTGAGCAGGCCGGTAGGCAGTTTAACCTTAAGCAGTGCGGCGAGTTTTATGCCACTATGCCCAAAGAAGAATTGATGCAAGCGATGGCACAAGACCCTCTTCTTCAACGTGATTGGGACGAGCAATACGGTGACCGTATGCAAAAACTCGTTTTTATCGGTCAGAATATGGACAAAGAAGCTATCGAGAAAGCGTTAGATAATTGTTTGGCTTATTGACGCTTTCTGCGGAAATAATAGTCAAATAAAATACTTCGATTGCTAATCGTCTCCGGATAGGGGACGATTGCTTTTTGTAGGTTGTCGTGACGTTTGGAAACAAAGTTAGGACGCATACGCCAAAAATCTATTCTTGCTCGTACCACGGCTGTAGCATTGGAAACTTTTCCTGTGAACAAGAGGTGTACTGCTGCCAAATAATCCAAGATAAACCGCCATATAAAAACTTTCCAAAGTTGGCAGTGAGGCAGGTTTTTATACATCATCAACAAGCAATTGCGAAAGTTGAGGTATGTTTTGTGAGGAGATTCATATTGTAACGAACCTCCGCCCCAGTGGTATATCATACTTTGTGGAATACAAACCAACTGATAACCACGGCATTGCATTCTCCAGCAGAGGTCTATTTCTTCCATGTGTGCAAAGAAATCGGCATCTAATCCACCTATTTCTTTATACACGCCCGTGCGTACGCACATACATGCGCCCGATGTCCAGAAGACAGGAGTCACCTGGTCGTATTGTCCGTTGTCTTGCTCAACGTAATCAAGAAAACGCCCACGGCAATAGGGATAGATAAGTTTATCCAACATACCTCCGGCAGCCCCAGCATGCTCAAAAAAATCCCGTTGCCGGTCGGAACGTATTTTAGGCATTGTGGCAGATACCTTTGGGTGTGCGTCCATATAATCCAGCAGCGGCGCAAGCCAATTCTCCGTCGTTTCTACGTCAGAATTGAGCAGTACGCAATATTCGGAGTCCACTTGTGACAGGGCTCGATTATAACCCTCCGCAAAACCATAATTGGCATTTAGGGATATAAGCCGTACTGCGGGAAAATTATGCAGTACGGATATACTATCATCAGTGGAACCGTTATCAGCCACAACGATTTCCACATCGGGCAAATCGGTGTGTTCAATCACCGAAGGCAAGTAGTGACGCAATATATCTGCGCCGTTCCAGTTCAATATGACGATGCTGCACTTCAATTCTCAATTCTCCTTTTTCAATTCTCTTTTCCATTTCCACCGATTATGTGTCCACAACCACAATTCCGGCTGTTCGCGTATATTGGCTTCCAATCGGCGGGCGAATTGCTCGGTAATATAGTTTGGCTCCGTATTCGCCGGATTGTCGGTTATCAAATCAACTCGTGCTATGTACCGTCCACGTTGCGGTGAGGTAATATGAACATACACAACGCTGAATCCAAATTTGCGGGCAAGCACTTCTCCGCCTCCTAAAAAACCTGTATCGTGGTTAAGGAAGTTGGTCCAGTAATAGTCATTCCCGGGCGAAGGTTTTTGGTCAGCGATAAGACCCAAAGTAAAGTTTTGCTTGGATTGTTTGATGCGAATCAGATGTCTTAACAAGTTATTTTTTTCGATGCAACTGCCTTTTCCTGAGTGCCTTTCTCTCATCATAGTCATTGCTATGTCAGCGGAGGCGTTTTTGAGTTTTCTATACACGTTATAGTGTTGGATAGAAGGGTCTGTCCACCGTCTTTGTACATCGGCTGTATATTCCCAATTGCCCATGTGCCCAAGCATGGCAATAGAACCGGAAGTTTGCCGCACCCACTGCTGCAACAGGTCTAAGTTTTGGAAAGTTATGTACTGGTCCATTTCCTTTGTAGAGGCGCGGTAAGAACGGACTATTTCAACGATAACATCAGCCAAGTGACGGTAAAAGCGTTTTTGAATGGAAAGAACCTCCTGTTCCGATTTGTCAGGAAAAGATTCGCGTATATTCTTATAAGACAACTTACGTCGGTAGCGCACGACATAAAACATCAGCGGATAAATGAGCCAATCAGACAGGAAATATAATACTTTCAGTGGCAGAAATGATAATGTACTAATCAAGATCTTCATAGTATCCTTGTTCTATTCCGTATTGTTTTTCGCCGTCCATGATAAGTTGGATTTGCACGGACGTGAGGGCGATGTGCTGTTTTTTTGCTTCATCGAGGACATATTGCAGTTGTTCTGTTTCGTCCACATCGCCGTCCAGATAGGTTACTTCGTCGTTGTTCTCGTCATATTCCAGCAGACCTTTTTCCTCCAAGAAATCGTCCATGGTATCCAATACGAACAGGACTTCGTCTTTGCCGATGCCTTGTTTATCTTCTGCGGGAATCAGGTTGAGGATATAGTCCACCATTTCCTGTTCTTCAGGGTCCATAATAGCAGTTTCCATCATTTTATTTTGCATAATGTATCAAAAATGTTCGTTTATTGTGTTCAACAGATTCATCACGGGAAACACATTTTCGTTGCAAAATTACAAAAAAAATTTGGAACGGGCAAAAAAAATGCACTGTTTCTTATTTTATTGCAAAAATTGTTGTATCTTTGTGCCGATTTTGGAAGAGTGTAGTGTTATGGCAACAAAGGGAACCAAACAAGAACAGAAGAAATTAAACCCTGTGTATGAGTATTTTCAAAAATTAAGAGGAACACTGATTGTTAACGATTCCATGTTGCTTGTATAAATATGCGATACCTAATAGATACTAATAAATACTAAATCGATATGAAAAATAGACCTTATACATATAGTATAGCACGCAATATGCGAATAGTTGCCCTTTTCGGGGGGGGGGCTTAAAAATCGTCAGTTTTGGGGTGAGTATACAATGAGTATACGGTGAGTATAGGATGAGTATAGGATAAGGGGCGAAGTGCAACACGCATTTCGCCCCTTAATCTTAATAATCGTATATCCGTCAGTCGATGACGTGTGCTTAATCATAAATAAATCATAAAGCAATCGTAAAGGAATCATAAAGGAATAGTAAAGGAATCATAAAGAAAAATCGGCTGAAAAGGAGGTTAAATCTTAAAAAAGTTTGCGTATCCAAAAAATTCTTTGTATCTTTGCAGCCGAAAAGATAATTATGATGAATAATTTTGTTACACGCACGCTGTCGGCTACGGTTTATGCCGCATTGGTCATCAGTTCGATATTGGTGCATCCATATTATTTCGGAGTTGTTTTTATGGTGCTGTCCTTGCTGACGGTGCATGAGTTTATGCACTTGATGACTCATGCAGATGGCACTCCATCCAAAGGCTCTGTTTTACAAACCGTCTTACCCATGCTACTGGCAGGGGTGCTGTTTGCCGCCTATTACTGCAACGGCGGTTTGACCACATGGCTGTCCCGTACCGTGTATGGCGGATTGCTGATGCTAACGCTGATAGCGGAGTTATTCCTCAAAGCCGAAAATCCCATCCGTAACTGGGGAAATATATTAGTCAGTCAGGTGATGATAGCCTTGCCGTTTGCGCTGATGACAAAGATTTATGCACAAGGACCGTTTCTGCTGCTGTCGCTCTTTATCCTGATATGGGTGAATGATTCGGGAGCGTATATAACAGGCAGTATGATGAGTAAACGCAAAGGCGGCAACCATAAGATGTTCCCGAGAGTGAGTCCCAACAAGAGTTGGGAGGGGCTGATAGGCGGTGTTGTTTTTGCCCTGTTAGGCGGCTGGATATTGTATAAAGCAGGTTGGCTGCCGACAAGTACGTTTGCTTTGCTTTTTGCCGTTCTTATCAGCGGTTTCGGTACGTTGGGCGATTTGATGGAGAGTCTGATGAAACGCACGATTGGCGTGAAAGATTCCGGAAAAATCATGCCCGGTCACGGCGGTGCGTTAGACCGCTTTGACAGCCTGCTGCTGGTTACGCCGGTTATTTATTTGTTCTTGCTTTGTTGGCAGGCTTGACTTTGTATCCGGCAGCCCGCAATTGGGCGAGAAGCCCTTTTTCCCCACCCAAATAGATGCAGTTGAGCGTAATGAACGCCTTGCCTTCCTGTAAGTAAGGGGCGAGCCGTTTGACCCACGACAGGTTGCGTTGTGCATAGACCTGATAATCGGAATAGGAAAGGGAAGACGTGTTGTCCGGACCGGTGACGAGATAGACGATGTCGTTCAACAGTCCATTACGGTACATAGCGCACAGGTTCCGTTCCTGCCGCACTTCCTGTTCGGGATAGTCAATGACATGCTTGAGGTCTTTGCACTGATGGAAGAACGGCTCACGGTCGAAGAGCATATACATTGTTTCCCCCACATTATCAAGCCCATAGATGGGCATATTTTTTTCCTGTGCAACGATTTCGAAGAATGCTTCCATGGAGCGTTCCTCGTTGAAATCCAACCATTGCCGGAACAGTTCCGTGCGGTACATCTCGGTGAGATACGACGGTTTCATTCTGCATAGTTTGTCCCAACCCATTTTGAGTGTAAGTTTTAGAGATTGGTCCATGTCGCGGTATTCCGTATCGGTGTAGAAATTAGCCAGAATGACCGAATCGGGCAACAAGGCGGCTTGCCGTAGAGCCTGAATGGCTTCATAATCCTGCATGGCAAATTCGTTAATGACCTTGTTGCAGCGTCCAAAGTATTGAAACAGGTTAGGAATAGTGTCCAAGAACTGTATATCAACCAACCGGTTGGTGGCAAGAAGATACGATTTGTCTTTTGCCCCGTTGCCGGAAATCTCATAAATCAATTGGGAACGGAGAAGTGAGAAATGAGAAAAGAGAATGATTAGAAGAAAACAAATGCGTTTCATTTGAAGCGTGTGATTAAATTATACGCCTGATAGATGCCTAATTCGCCTGCCCGGCTTAGGTCCTCAATACCCTTGTCGGTATTATCGGTATAGATATACGTCAATCCTCTGTTGAAATAGGCTTCAGCGAAGTCATGGTCAATTTCAATGGCTCGCGAGTAGTGTGTTATGGCTGCCTGGAAATCTTTTTGTTGGCATAGCATGTTGGCTTTGTTGTAATACGCAAAGGAGAAGTCGGGCAGGTGTGTAACCACATAGTCATAGTCACGCAGCATAATCTCAAAGTCCATTTCGTATTTGGCAGTGTTATCAACATCACCGGTAGCCCGCTGATATTCAATCTGTTTATATCTCCAGTTGGCTCTCAGGAAGTGCGCGAATATAAGTGAGGGGTCGAGCAGGATAGCCTTCGTGCAATCGTCCATTGCGGAAGTATAATCTTGGACGAGTGCAAATTCAATGGCTCGACTTAGATAAAGGGCTGCCCCGCGTTGGGTAGATTCGGAAGACTGTGAGAAGGAATACCGTCCCTCAAAGTTGTCAATTTGTGCAGTGAGCCGTGTTATTTGGTCAAAATGCCGGTCAACCATATCGGCAGTAAGAGGAATTTCCTGGGTTGTAAACCGCAGCGCAGAGGGAAGCAAACCGAGCGAATTGTATTGTTGAACGGCATAGTGGAAATAGTTGGTTTGCCGCAAAGTTTGCGGTTTGACATAATAGGTGAGCGCTATATTCGGTTCGTTGACAACGTCTGTGTATTTATTCTGAACCGAGCCCCGAGATTCCGAGGTGTATTTTTCTTCGTCCGGATTAGCAGACTGGTTTTGTGCCGTACGTGACGAGAACTCTTTTCGCCGGTCACGTTTAGGCGGCTGGTAGGCTTCAGCCTGTTGCCGCATATATTTTTCGTCAATCGGTTTTCGTGCAATGATAGCGTCAAGAATGAACTTGGGATATTTATCGGGAGCCAATTCTCCGGCTTTACGAAAATCATTTTCAGCACGATTGTAATCGCCTACTTGCTGCCGCATCACACCACGATTGAAATAAATGCCGGCATCATTAGGCTCCAACTGCACCGCCATATCCATATCAGCCAATGCACCGCGGAAATTATTACGCCGATGATAGAGGATACTCCGGTTGATGTAGTCTCCCGCCCATTTGCTGCCGAGCGAGATGGCTTTGGTCAAATCAACCAGTGCTTCGTCGTCGTTCTTCAACTGCAAGTTAATCACCCCAAGTGCGGACCAGTTGGCGGAGTTGTAGGATTCCAATTCGGTGGCTTTGACAAAACAGTCTCGCGCCGTGAGTGTATCCTTTCTATTCAGATAGATAACGCCTTTTTCAAAATGGATAGAAGCGGCATTAGGTTCTTTGCGGAGCAATAGGTCTAAGTCAGCGATAGCCTCGTCATAATGCTCCAAGGCACTGCGTACATCTGCCCGAAGAAGCATATAAGTCTTGTTCTCGGGCGAGTGTATCAGCGCCTGTGTAAAGTCGGCTTCCGCTTCCGAATAGTTGTGCAGTTGCCGTTGGACATAGCCGCGCGTATAGTAGGCTCCCGGATTAAAAGGGTTGCGCTCTACAGCGGCGTTAAGGTCATTCAGAGCACCTTGATAATCGGAGAGTTGAATCTTGGCAATGGCACGTAACAGATAGGGTTCCGCTATGTAAGGTTTGAGTTTGATGACCTGGTTGAAATACTGAATGGACAATACGTAGTCGTTAAAGTACAGCGCATTGCGTCCAATCGCCGTGATGCGGTCGGTATTTAATTGGGCAATGCACAATGCACAATGCACAATGCACAATGCGGATACTATGAATCTACGAATTTTCAGCACCTCTGAACTTACTTGCATCCGGCATTAGGATCGAACCACTCGGGTATATCGAATGCGGTATTGAACGAATAACCTAAATCAGGGTCATTGTAAACTTTCTGCATAAAGAGTCCGTAGATAGGCAGGGCAGTACGTGCACCTTGTCCTTTGTCCATGCTATCAAAGTGGATAGAACGGTCTTCACCTCCGACCCAACAACCGGCAACGAGTTCCGGCGTAAAGCCAACGAACCAACCATCGGAGTGGTTTTGTGATGTACCTGTTTTTCCTCCCATCGGCATATAAAGCCGGTACTGGCTGCCCCGCAAGCGCATACCGGTTCCTTCGGTAACCACTTTTTGCAGCATATAAATCATCTTGTAGGAGGTTATTTCGCTAATGACCTCGTTAGACTTAGGCGAGAAGGACGCAATCGTATTGCCGTTGTTGTCTTCAATGCGCGTGACATAAAGTGGCTCGGTTCGAATACCTTTGTTGACAAAAGCCGTGTAGGCATCAACCATTTCCTCGACGCTGACATCGCAAGTGCCGAGACACATACTGACAACCGGTTCTATTTCGCCTTTAATGCCGAATGAGTGCATCAGTCGTGCCAATTGTTCGGGCGTGAAGAGCGACATAAGGTAAGCCGTTATCCAGTTGCTGGATTTTTTCAGTCCCCAAGTCAGACTGACCATCTCGCCAACGCTTTCGGCGTGAGCGTCTTTTGGTGTCCAAGATTTCCCGTTGCCGTCGATGAGCGTATAAGGCACGTTTTTTACGGTTTCACACGGCCACATGCCCTCGTCCATCGCTAAAGTGTAAAGGTAAGGCTTGACGGTTGAACCTATTTGCCGTCTTCCCTGTGTGGCTTGGTCAAACTGGAAATGTGTGAAGTCCGGTCCTCCAACATAGGCTTTGACATGTCCGTTATGAGGATCAATAGCCATAAATCCGCACCGTAAGAATGATTTGAGCCAACGGATAGAGTCCAAAGGAGACAGTATTGTATCTTTGATGCCATCATAACTGAAGACCTGCATTTCGACGGGTGTATTAAAGACTTTTTCTATTTCCTCGGCAGAACAGCCTGCTTTTTTCATTGCGCGATAACGGTCTGTTTGGCGCATAGAACGTTTCATGATAGCATCTACCTGTTCGGTAGTCAGTGTTTTGGCAAAAGGCGCGTAAGAGCGATTCTTTTTTTCAGCGAAGAACTGTTCCTGCTTAAAAATCATGTGTTCGTGTACGGCTTCTTCTGCATATTTCTGCATCCGTGAGTCGATGGTGGTATAAATACGCAAACCGTCTTGATAGAGGTCATAAGGCGAACCGTCCGGTTTGCGATTTTTATTGCAGAAGCCATAGAGTGGGTTTTCGTCCCATTGCTGGCGGTCAATAGCGTATTGCTGTTTATTCCATTCCGGATAATTGCCTTCTTTAGGCTCTTTGGCAGTCAGCACAAGGCGTAAGTACTCGCGAAAATAGGGCGCTAAACCCTGTTTATGGTCCACCGAACGATATTTGAGTTCCAAAGGAAGACTTTGCAGCGAGTCACATTGTTCATCGGAGATATAACCGTATTTGCACATTTGGTCCAGTACGGTGTTTCGTCTATTCCAAGTGCGCTCATTAAATCGTACGGGATTGAAGAAAGCGGGGTTTTTACACATGCCGACCAGAGTGGCTGCCTGCTCAACGGTGAGTTCGGCAGGGGTGGTGGAGAAATAAACTTGCGCTGCCGATTTGACACCTACGGCATTGTAGAGGAAGTCAAATTGGTTGAGATACATAAGCAATATCTCGTCTTTGGAGTAGAGCCGTTCCAATTTGGTAGCAATGACCCATTCAATAGGCTTTTGCATGGCCCGCATAAATATGTTGTGTGCCCGAGGAGACCATAATTGTTTTGCCAACTGTTGTGTAATGGTACTTCCTCCACCGGCACTTCCCAACGTGATTATAGCACGGAGGAGTGACTTGGTGTCAATACCTGTATGCTGGTAGAACCGTACGTCCTCTGTGGCAATTAACGCATTAATCAGATCCGGAGATAAATCAGCATATTGTACACCCACTCGGTTCTCTTGCCGGTAGTAGCGTCCCAAAGACTGCATATCCGATGTAAAAACCTCAGTAGCAAATTTATTTTTCGGGTTCTGTAGTTCTTCCAAAGGCGGAAGATACCCCAACCAACCTTTGGTAATCAACCAAAAAATGATAACAATAACAACTATACCGGCGACAAAAAGTCCCCAGAACCATTTTAAGAATTGTGTGCGAAAATCGTTTTTCATATCAAGTCTTCAATTATGCGATTTAGTATATTTATTCCCTGATTAGTGGCGATGATGCGGTTGTTGTCTTTCCGCAATAATCCTCGCCGCAGATAATCATTTAATTTGTCGGTGTTGGCTATTTCCCTTATGTCTATTCCTTCAACGGTACGGAGCCCTAGCATAATTCGCTCTACATGTTTTTGGTCCTCAGTCAATGTCTCCGATTCGCTGACGGTCTGACCATTCTGAATGCCGGCTATATAGGCATTCAAGTCACATATATTCCATGAACGCGTGTTTCCGTCGTAACTGTGTGCTCCTGCTCCCAAACCGATGTAGGGTGTATCATTCCAATAGGCACTATTATGCTGACTTCGATAGCCGGGTAGTGCAAAGTTGCTGACTTCGTAATGCTCAAACCCGTGACGCGCCAATACCTTGCACAGGTAACTATACATGCGGTTTTGTATGTTTTCACTTTTGGCGCGGAACTTTCCGCTTTTGAGCATATCGCATAGCGGTGTCCCTTCTTCGTACGTCAGGCAATAGCATGATATATGCTGTATTCCCAAACGCAAGGCTTTTTTGATATCCAAAGCCCACTGCAGCATATTTTGTCCGGGCAAGGCATACATGAGGTCTATGCTTATGTTGTCAAATCCTGCCTGTTGTGCCCATCGCACGGCTTGAAAAGCCTGTTTGGATGTATGGCGACGACCAATAAAACGGAGTAGGGGATTGCGGAAAGATTGAATACCGATGCTGAGCCTATTGATACCTATTTGGCGTAGTGCCTGAAGTTTCTCTAAAGATAAGTCTCCCGGATTGGCTTCCAAGGTAATTTCTTTGGTATCCTTTGTGGCGATTGCCTGCACAAGACGTTGAATATCCTTCACGTCCAACATGCTGGGCGTTCCCCCTCCCAAATATAATGTATGAATATCGGAGCCGGTTGACCGCTGTTTCCATTCCTGTAGAACCGCATCAACATATTCGTGGCGGCGGCTTAATTGTGTAGTGGAGAAGAAGTCGCAGTAACTACAGCGGCTCTTGCAAAAAGGAATGTGAATATAAATGCTCTGCATATCAATTATTAATTATCAATTATCAACTATCAACTATCAATTCTCCCAAAGGTGTTTCATCCACTCAGCCATTTTCTGCTCTTGTGGAGAACCTTGCGGTACCCAAAAACGAGTATCTTGGAGTGCGTCCGGCATATATTGCTGATGTACGAAATGATTCGGAAAATCGTGGGCATATTGGTAGTTCTCGTGATAGCCCAACTCTTCCATCAGTTTGGTAGAAGCGTTGCGAAGGTGTAAAGGAACGGGCAGATTGCCGGTATTCTCTACTTCCCGTAAGGCGTTATCAATGGCGAGATAAGCCGAATTGGACTTTTGTGAGGTGGCAAGGTAGATAGTGGCTAAAGCCAACGGAATACGTCCTTCCGGCCAACCTATTTTGGTTAGCGTATCAAAGCAGGCGTTGGCAACGAGCAACGCATTCGGGTTAGCCAGCCCGATATCTTCGGAAGCCGATATGACGAGTCTGCGTGCAATGAATTTAGGATCTTCACCTGCCGCCACCATGCGTGCGAGCCAATAGACGGCTGCATCGGGGTCTGAGCCGCGAACAGACTTAATAAATGCCGAAATAATATCGTAGTGCAATTCTCCGTCTTTATCGTAGGCGACGGGATTTTGTTGCAGTTGTTTGGTAACCGTTTCGTTGTCAATAATCAGTTCAGATTGACCGGAATTGACGGCTTGACTGGAAACTAATTCTATTATATTGAGCAGTTTGCGTGCGTCCCCGCCACTATAGCGCAGGATAGCATCCGTTTCCACCACGTGTATATTTCGCGATTTGAGGAACTCATCTTCGTTCAGTGCGCGATGTAGCAGTTCGAGCAAGTCCTCTTTGTTAAGAGGCTGTAATACATACACTTGGCAGCGCGAGAGAAGAGGGTTGATAACTTCGAAAGACGGGTTCTCCGTGGTGGCACCCACGAGTGTGATTGTTCCGTCCTCAACAGCCCCGAGTAGGCTATCTTGCTGCGATTTGGAAAAACGGTGTATCTCGTCAATGAACAGAATAGGGCTTGGCAGTTTAGAGGACGCTGCGTTACCGTTTAGAGGCGAGAATAAATCATTTTTAGGTAAGGGGCGTTTGGCTTTGTCGATGACATCGCGCACCTCCTTAACGCCGCTTGTGACAGCTGACAGCGTGTAGAAAGGCCGTTTCAATTCGTGTGCAATGATGCGCGCCAATGTGGTTTTTCCGACACCCGGAGGTCCCCAGAGAATGAAGGACGACAAGTTGCCGCTTTCTATCATTTGACGCAGAATAGCACCCTCACCAACGAGGTGTTTTTGTCCTATGTATTCACTCAGCGTCTTTGGACGCAATCGCTCGGCTAATGGTAGCATAGAATTGGTCAATATATTGTTGTCGTTCGTCAACGGACAGCTGACGAATATGTGTTTCTGTATGGTTGTTTTCGTCCTGTTTATACACAAGGAACTGCGTATCTGCCTGCACGGCAATTTGCGGGTTATGCGTGATAGCGATAATCTGACGCGAAGAAGCCATCCTGTGCATAATCTTTCCCATTTGTGTTGCCACATCTCCGCTGACACCGGTATCTATCTCGTCAAAGATAATGGTAGGCAGTCCATTTGTGGAAGCGATGAGGGCCTTTATACACAGCATAAGGCGGGCTATCTCACCTCCACTGGCTACATCTGCAACGCGACGTAAAGACTGGTTGAGGTTGGCAGCGAAAAGGAATTGCACATTGTCTATGCCGGACATGGTAAAGTCCGATAGGGGTTCGATACTGATATCTACGTTAGCGTGCTTTATACCCAAGGCAGAAAGATTGCTGATTAGTTGGCTGTTGATGGTTGGTCGTACAGCCTGCCGGCTCAGTGTGAGCGAGTGACCGGCTTGCCTTAATGCTTCTGTTTTGTTTTTTAGGTCATCTTGCAGTTGGGCTATTTGGTCATCAAAATTGGCTATTTGCTGCATTTGTGTCCCTAATTGGTCATGTAAGGCAATCAGTTCATCAATAGTACGTACCTGGTGTTTGCGTAGGAGGGTGTTTAGAAGGTCTAACCGATCCTCCACCTGTTGCAGTCGCTCGGCATCGAATTCGAGATTATCGTATTGGTTGTTGAGGTCGCTGATTATATCGTTCAGTTCGATATCCACACTACGAAGGCGGTTCTCCAATTCATCGGAAACATCGTTTACGTGGCAGGAATGAATGAGCGTAGCTGCCCCTTGCTCATCGTTATTCAGTTTTTCGAGTATGGTTTGCAGATTTTGCTTGATTTCTTCCGTGTGACTAAGCCTATACTGCTCTTGTTCTAAATCGTCCAACTCACCGGCTATCAGGTGTGCTTCGTCCAATTGACGGAATTGAAAAGCGATATAATCGGCATCGTTGCGCGTCTTGGTTGCCAAGTTACGCAGTTGTGTCAGGGCAGATTGGGCATCTATATAGGCAGAATAGGCAGAGTCATAAAGGTTTCTCTCTTTGTCATTCTGTGCGATGGTATCAACGATAGCGAGCTGAAAGTCATCGTTTTCGATGAGTAGGTTCTCGTGCTGCGAATGAATATCAATCAAGCGGTTTGCCAAGGCTTTGAGTTCGGTTTGTGTAACCACTTCATCGTTCACAAAGGAACGGCTGCGTCCGCTACGATGAAGTTCACGGCGAATGAGATAGTCACCAAAGTCGGCCTCTATGATACAACGTTCTTCGCCATCTGTAATAGATTGCATATCGGCTCTACCGCCCATAACGAGGGCTAAAGCACCTAAAATGATACTTTTTCCGGCACCGGTCTCACCGGTTAATACCGAGAAACCTTCGGTAAAATTGATGTCTATATTACCAATAAGGGCGTAGTTTTGTATGTGTAAGTGCGTCAACATTATTTCTTGTTGATTTTGTCATACTGTTCTTGTCGGGTAGGGTCCACCGCCATGCAAACGTCATATACTTTCTTTTTTTCCTCGTCCGTTCCTTTGGAGAACAGTTGTACTAGTTCGTCGTTTTTGGCATCCATAAAGGTATAAACGACATAGGTAGCAGGTCGTGCCCGATTGGCTTCGCGGAGTACTTCTATATCTTGTGCAATTCGTGCTCTTCCGTTAGCCACGTTGTCGCTCATGATGTCTAATCCGAGTCGGTGGTAGGTGTAAATATACTCGCGGAAACCTTGAAAAGCCTGGTCTTGCATTTGGTTGATAAGTGCATAACGGTTTTTGTTATTACTCATAGCTTTCCATCCCGCCAATTCGCTATCTCCAATAGAAGCCGATTGCGCTACAGTAACGATGTTTTCACACTGTTGGAAATAGGGTTTTCCTCCCATTTTGGAATAGGAGTCGGCATCCATAGCGATGATGTAGTAGCAATAGAAAGCCAGCAGGGAGGACAAGTTAGACGTGAACTGATTGGGCTGAAACTCCAAGCGGTCAAATTCCTGATATTGGAACGAGCAGTCGTTGTCCTGCATATTGACAAGTGTAGATTGATAGCCGGTTTTATACACAGGTCGGCGACTTTGTACTTGGAACTGGGCAGTGAATAAGCCGTCGGTAGAAACTTGGCTGACAATAATCATAATCGTACATTCGATACGTTCTTGTTCTGCCACAGTCATATCCGTCCACCGCTGTGTATTGATGAACTCGCGAATAGATTGCTCCAGCGTGGTGAATATCTGCACGTTGGTACCTTGTACCTGATCGTGGTTGATGATTACGTTGCAATTCAGTTCCTGTGCCGATAAAACACAGGAAAGCAACAAGAGGCTATAGACTAAAAGTCTTTTCATAGATTGTTTTGTTATTGTATGTGATACGTGTTACGGAACGAAAAACTTCATCTTTGTAAACAGGTTCCGCATTTTTCTTTTTGGGTTGTTCATCTGCCAAAACGGAGTGTGTGTAGCGGGATATATTGACAACGACGGGCTTTCCGCTGTTGTGGGTTGTATCTACGGGACCTTCCTGCTCGGAGAATTTACACAGTACCTGTTGTATGGCTGGCACATTGTCATCTACGTCGATGATAATGACTTTTGTTTTAGGACGAATGATTGTTTTGCCGACAAACATACCGGTGAGGGCTTTTTCTTGCTTTTTCAGTTCATTGAGTACCAATTCCATCGACTTGCCGTCTGCCGGCATGTGCTCTACGTCTCCCGCCAAGATATTCATTCTTGTTTCGCGGATACGATATATCTGTTTTGCCACACTTTCTGCTTTTTTTGCCATATTGGTAGCCAAAAGAGCTTCCTCGTTCAGTGGCAAAGGTTGTGTCCTAACAGTGCGTTCTTTTTCAGGCTGAGTCTGTGTTCCCTTTGTATTGTCAGTGGTCTTTGTGTTGGCAGGTTTTGGGATTACCTGACTGACGCGGTCTAATTCGTAAGTTATGCCATCTTCGGTGACAACATCGGTGGTGCCGAGATAGCGTTCGGAGTACTGATATAGTTCTCCGCGGATATGCTCTACTTCGTTGTAGTAGATTTTAAATTTCTTTTCTCCGGCTTGTGCGGTTAAGACCATTAAGCAGCAGATGGCTGCGATAAAGATTTTTTTCATAGGATTAATGTTATAGTTATTTTTATTGGTTCCATATTTTCCATGCTGCTTCGGCTTGTCCGTACAGCATACCCAATCCGTTTAGTATGCGTGTCCCCTGTTGCTTTCCATGTAAGAGAAAGAGTGTTTCCTCGGGGTTATATACGCAATCGTACAAAAGATGTGCCGAAGAAAGAAAAGAGTAGGGAATATGTGCACAATTATCCGTATTAGGCCACATACCAAGTGGAGTACAGTTAACGATAACGGTGTGCTGACGGATTATATCTTCGGTCAGGGCATCGTATCCGATTGTTTTCTCTCCCGTATCTTTGTCGGGTGTACGGCTAACGTATGTTGTTTCCAGTCCAAGTTGGTTCAGACCGTAGCGTACAGCCTTGGCGGCACCGCCGGTACCTAAAATAAGAGCTTTTTTATCGGTAGGAAGCAAAACAGGACGAATACTATTCATAAATCCTATGCAGTCGGTGTTAAATCCGATATGGTTCTTATTGACTACATTGACGGCACCTATTTTGCGTGCTGTGTCGTCTAATCCTTGCAGGTAGGGTATAATGGCTTGCTTGTAGGGTATGGTAACGTTAAATCCGTCTAATTTCTCCAAATAAGGAAGGACCTCTTCTATTTGGTTGAGTTCGTAGCGTTCGTATTGCGCGTTGATGTTTTCTCGACTGAATTTATCCGAGAAATAGCGTGCGGAGAAGGATTGTGCTACCGGTTTGCCTATTATTCCGTAATGTTTCATTGTTGTTTAGTGTTTGAGTATAGACCGTTCGCTTCGCTCACTGATGGAGTATGGACTTTCCATCATCCGCACTCGTTCTGCTAAGGCACAGATATGTTCTATCTCGGCTTTGGACCATTGTTTTAGTTCCTCACGAATAGCATTTCGTTTGTAGGAAGTGTCCGAGTTGGTGCTATCTTCTACCCAGTCTATGCCACGTATGTCTTTGAGATAGTGGCATATATAGTCGTGTGTGGTGCATAGAAGGGGGCGAATGATGGGTATATTTTTATTTTTGGTACATGGGTTGGGGGCAGATGGCCTCATGCCGCATAATCCGTTTAGTCCGCAGCCCCGCCGAATATGCATGAGTATAGTCTCTGCCTGGTCGTTTTGGTGGTGTGCCACAGCGATGGCATTGCAGCCTGTTTGGTGTGCCAGTTGGTCAAACCACTGGTATCGCAGTTCGCGTGCTGCCGTTTCGACAGATTGGTTCTGCTGTTGGGCATAGGCTAAGGTATCGAAATGTTGTATATAGAGGGGTATGCCGTCTGCCATCCAATCTTTTTTTATTTTCAGCCGTGCAGCCAAGTCTTTGACTATTTGTTGCACAAATTGTGTGTCTCTATTGCTTTCTTCTCCTCTCAGGTGAAAATTGCAGTGTGCCACTACGCACGCGTAACCCGCGCGTAATAATATATCGAGTAAAGCGACGCTATCTGCGCCGCCACTCACACATACCAACACCCGTGATTCGGGTGTTAGTAGGTGATGGTCATTAATGTACTTTTTTATGCGTCTAAGCACGTATATCTATTTCTCGTCCTCAACGGCAGCTTGAGCAGCGGCGAGTCGTGCGATAGGCACGCGGAAAGGCGAGCAGCTGGCGTAGTTCATACCCACGCGAGCGCAGAACTTAACCGAACTGGGTTCGCCACCGTGTTCACCGCATATACCGGTGCGAAGAGACGGACGGATAGCACGACCTTTCTCGACTGCCATTTTGATAAGTTGTCCTACACCTTTCTGGTCAAGTACTTGGAACGGGTCGGCTTTCAGAATCTTCTTCTCGAGATAAGCGGGCAGGAAGCTGGCTATATCGTCACGGCTGTAACCGAAGGTCATCTGTGTCAAGTCGTTGGTACCGAAACTGAAGTATTGAGCCTCTGTAGCGATACGGTCGGCAGTGAGGGCAGCACGAGGAATCTCAATCATCGTACCTACCTCGTATTCTACTTCTACACCGTATTCGGCAAATACCTCTTTGGCAACGCGATTGATGATTTCTTTCTGTTGTTTCAACTCATAGAGAATACCGATGAGAGGTACCATAATTTCGGGCATTGGGTTCTTGCCTTCTTTTTTCAGTTCGCAAGCAGCGGACATGATGGCGCGTGTTTGCATAGCTGTAATTTCGGGGAAGGTGATACCTAAACGGCAGCCACGGTGACCGAGCATAGGATTGTTTTCAGCAAGAGAGGCTACACGTTGTTGAATCTCTTGTACAGAAACGCCCATTTCCTTAGCCATTTGCTCTTGTCCTGCCAAATCATGAGGAACGAACTCATGCAAAGGAGGATCGAGCAGACGGATATTAACGGGGCAACCGTCCATCGCGTCTAATATACCCTTAAAGTCGGCTTTCTGATAGGGCAGCAGTTTAGATAATGCTTTTTCGCGTCCTTCAGCGTCTTTGGCAAGAATCATTTCGCGCATGGCGATGATTTTCTTATCGTCGAAGAACATGTGTTCCGTACGAGTAAGACCTATACCTTTGGCACCGAAGTCGCGCGCTACTTGAGCATCGTGAGGTGTATCGGCATTGGTGCGGACTTGCAGGTGTGTATATTTGTCGCACAGGTCCATGAGGGCTTTGAAGTCACCGCTGAGTTCAGCCGCTTTGGTAGGAATTTGTCCTGCATATACTTGACCGGTGGAGCCATTCAGGCTGATGTAGTCGCCTTCTTTGTAGGTAACGCCTTCGATGGTAACTGTTTTGGCTTTGTAGTCCACCAAGATGGCACCGGCACCGGAAACGCAGCATTTACCCATACCACGAGCCACAACGGCAGCGTGCGATGTCATACCGCCACGAGCTGTCAGGATACCTTCGGCAGCCGACATACCGGCAAGGTCTTCGGGGCTGGTTTCGATACGAACCATAACGACTTTATGTCCGTCTTTATGCCAAGCTTGCGCGTCATCAGCGTGGAAGACTATTTGTCCGCAAGCGGCACCCGGGCTGGCAGGCAGACCTTGTGTGATGACTTTGGCTTTCTTGAGAGCGTCTTTGTCGAAAATGGGGTGGAGTAACTCATCGAGTTTTTGTGGTTCGCAGCGCATAATGGCTTCTTGCTCGGTGATAACGCCTTCGCGAACGAGGTCCATAGCGATTTTTACCATTGCCGTACCGGTACGTTTACCGTTACGGGTCTGCAAGAACCACAGTTTACCTTCTTGTACGGTAAATTCCATATCCTGCATATCACGGTAGTGTGCTTGCAGTTTCTTTTGGATACCATCCAATTCTTTGTATAACTCAGGCATGCACTCTTCCATGGAAGGATATTTAGAGGCGCGTTCTTGTTCGCTGATACCACGCAGAGCAGCCCAACGGCGGCTACCTTCGAGAGTGATTTGTTGCGGAGTACGAATACCTGCCACAACGTCCTCTCCTTGTGCATTAACGAGGTACTCACCATTGAAGATGTTTTCGCCGGTAGCGGCATCACGGCTGAAGCAAACGCCCGTGGCAGAGGTTTCGCCCATGTTACCGAATACCATTGCCATTACGCTAACGGCTGTTCCCCATTCGTCAGGAATACCTTCCATCTTACGGTAAAGGATAGCGCGTTCGTTCATCCAACTGCGGAATACGGCGCAGATAGCACCCCACAATTGCTCAATCGGATCGGTTGGGAAGTCGCTACCTGTTTGCTCTTTGATAGCGGTCTTGAAACGTGCAACAAGGAGTTTGAGTTCATCTACATTGAGGTCTTTGTCCAAACTAATACCACGAATTTCCTTAACTTCTTCGATAATCTTCTCGAAGGGGTCGATGTCCGTTTTGTTGACGGGTTTCATGCCGAGTACTACGTCGCCGTACATCTGTACGAAACGGCGGTAACTGTCATATACGAAGTGCGGGTTGCCTGTTTTAGCCACCATGCCCTCTGCCACTACATCGTTCAGACCCAAGTTAAGAATCGTATCCATCATACCGGGCATAGAAGCGCGTGCGCCGGAGCGAACGCTGACCAGCAGAGGATTTTTGGGATCTCCGAATTTGCAGTTCATCAGGGTTTCAATATGCTTGACAGCAGCCATCACGTCGTCATTCAGCAACTCCATGATTTTTTCTTGTCCCACTTGGTAGTATTCATTACAAACGTCGGTTGTAATGGTAAATCCGGGAGGAACGGGCACTCCCACCAAATTCATTTCCGCACAGTTGGCACCTTTGCCGCCTAATTGCTCACGCATCTGTGCATTACCTTCGGCCTTACCGTTACCGAAAGTATAAACTCTCTTTTTGTTTTCCATAAATTAGTTATTTGTATTATTTTTTGTGTATAGATTGTTCTCGTTGTTCACTGATGGAGTATGGACCGTTCGCGTTGCTCACTGATAGAGTATAGACCGTCCTTACTCGAAAAATTCGCTGCAAAGATACAAAAAAATTTTGATATATGCAAATAAATTAGTAATTTTGCACCTGATTTATGAAGTACCTTGTGTATGATATGGTTCAATGTACGGACGAGCGAGTGAATGAACTTTTGCCGTTGGTGTCTGAGCAGAGGCGTGAATATGCGTTGCGGTATAAGCACACATTTGGTCGTTTTTGTGCGTTGCAGTCATGGTTGATGGTAGAGCACTTGACGGGTTCGTCAGCCGATTGGAGTTATAATCAATACGGCAAGCCGTATATAGATGGTGGGCTTGATTTTTCTCTTTCACATTGTAAACGTGCCATTGCGGTGGCAGTAGATAATTGTCCGATAGGTATAGACGTAGAGAGTATTCGTCATGTTGATGACGCTTTAATAGCGCGTACGATGAATGAGGCAGAGCGTGCTATGATACACGAAGCACAGGACACAGCCCGTATGTTTACGCGCTTGTGGACGCGCAAGGAGGCTTATTTGAAGTGGAAAGGGACCGGCATAGCAGATGATTTGCAGCAGGTGTTGAATGGGGTAGAGGAGCAAGGCTTTATGACCATAGAGAGAGACGATTACATTGTAAGTATATACACTCAACGATAAGGATTTATTAAAAAAAGCGTGCTTCAAGGCGAAGCACGCTTTTTTTTTGTCTAGTAGGCTAGTTAACTAGTTGTCTAGTTTACTAGTTTTCTGCGGCGGAGAGCAATAACAGCTCCGGTGGCGGCAGCAAAGAGAAGCATTATATACGGTGCTCCGATAGGAGATTGTCCGGAACGTTCTTCTTCATCTTCAGTCACACCACCCAATGTTCTACGGGCAGGACCATTAGATGTTGTAGATGCCATAGAATAATCCATGTCCTCAGCCCCTACACCATATATATTAGAAGACAACGAACTCCCTGTATTCATCATTTCAGAACTCGTAGATTGGAACGCTTGCGCTGAAACAAAAGCGGTAGCACTAACTAACAGAACCAATATTAAATTGAACTTTTTCATAATTGCTGTTTTTTATTCATTTTGAGTGATTTTCCTTTACCAAACTTATTTAACATCAGCGCCGATAGCGTTGTAGAGTTTACCATTGAGAAGAATGTTGAGTCGTTCATTATCGATGTACTTGAGTATTTTCGAACCATCGGCATTGTAAGCACCTTTCAACTCGGTAGGAGTCTTTCTGATATTGATGCGGATAGAGAAGCGATCAGCGATGTTACCCTTCTCAAGGCTAACGGTGTATTTACCGCTTGCGAGGTCGGTTTGATTGCCGGTCTTGCTATCAATCAGAATCATCTCCACACCTTCGGTGCCGTCAGGCATAGCGATGGTGTAGGTGCCGGCTTCGCGAGTGTTGACGGTAACGGCTACTGTTTGGCTTTCCATTGGCAGGGTGTTACCGGCGTAATCTGCACCTTCGGACGTGGTGTAGATGGTAGTTTGTTTGCTGCCGGTTATCTTACCCAGATCCATGTTTTGGTCATAGCCGGTAGTACCGTTGATGTCCAAAGCGATGAAAGTCTGGTCGGCTTTCGTTCCGTCAGCCTTTTGCAGCTCCAGACGGGTGGTGAGGTGTGCTTTCTCGCCGTCCATAGCGTGCTTGCGGGCTGCTATACCTTGTTCAGGATAGGACTCGGTTTGTGGCAACCATGTGATGGTACCGCCAAACTGAACACGATAGCCGAAGAAAGCACGGTAGGTGTATTTTTTACCATCTTTGGCGTGGAAATGCTTGCCTTCTTGCGCTTCCTCACTATACTCATACAGGAATGCCGGATAGTCTGCATAGGTCTGACCTTGTGTCTCGGAAGAAGGACTAACCGTTTCCGGCGTAGAGTTGTTGTAAGCCATCGAACCGATAATCTTCCAGTTACCGTCTTTCTTGTCGCGGTTATCGCGTGTGATGGTACAAGGTTGATTCTCATACTCTTTGGTTAACTGTGTAGAGTGGTTGAGGTCAAAGCCTTTGACTTGTGACGGGAAGTAGAGGCGGAGTAGGGCTTTGCCGTCGTACTCTTTCCACGAAGCAGCATATTTGTCGAATGAGAGGACATAACCCTCACCGGCATGCAGTGTTGTTTCCGGATTCTTGTAATCCTCCTCCGTGAACCACTTGAAGTAGCTTTCGCTATCTGCCCAGAAACCGTTTTCGGCACGTGATTTGCCGTCGTAGTACTGGATACCCCACGTGTTCATATAACCTTCCACGCCGAATACCTGACTGAGTTTGCAGTCGAACGGCAATGAGAACCAGTAGTGGCATTCTTGGTCTTTCATTGTATCGCGGTCGAATTCCAGCACGAAGTACACATTCTCCAGACTCTTCACGGAGCCCTGATCGCCTAAGATGATGTGTGCAGCATCTCTCTGTTCGTGACGAACGAACATGATGTCAGCATTAACAACGAGTGGTTCGTCTATCTGCATCTCTCCCAGCGGAGTCCATGCATTGACGATACGGTTGGTCTTGAAGTCGTAGAAGACGCTCATTTCATAGACACCGTTGGAAGTACCGGTAGCGAGGATTGTGCGAGTGAGAGGAGTGGTGGTCGGTTTACCGGTCACTTCGTCGGTTTCGTAGCCGAGCAGGTCGGTTATTTCGCTGTTGAAGGCTTTCGCTTTGATACGTACAGCACCCATGGTGTGTGTGCCGTCAATCTGCGTGTAGATAGTCTTGGAGTATGTCCAGTTAGAACCGTCTTGGAACTTGCTGTCTTCGGCAGCAGCAATTTCGCCTAATTCAGTAGAGAGTGTTCCGCCTTCGTAGGTCTTGTAGATATTACCGGTGGTGCTAACGATATTGAGGAACTCGTTGGTAGATGAGCCGGTTAGAATAGCGCGGTCGAAGTAGTTGGTAGCAGGGTTGTAAGCGAAGCGGATATTCACACCGTTGGCATCAGGGATGACATTGCCAACCTCATCTGTACCCTTGCCGTCAACCAACTTGTTTGCCAAGTTATCGTTGTATTCGTTACCAACACATGCTTGGAGATTAACCTTTGTTTCATCGTTTTGCAGTTTGTAGTTGGCAACCCAGTAGTGGTCGTAAATCTCACCGTCTAACATTGCGAACTCGGTGAACTTATGAGCAGCGTCTTTGTAGTCTTTCCAGCCACCTGCAGCATCGGTACGGATGTAGTAGTCGCCTGTGTAGAGGTTGATGTTGGTCAATCCGTTGAGTTCGGTATTGATGTCAGCAACATACACGCCGGAGGTAGCGAATGATGTAGCAGGGATGACTGCCACTTGTGCGCCGGCATTCATCAGTCGAACCAGACCGGCTTTGTAACCTGTTTCGGATGCACCCGGAGCGAAGAAGGATAACTTGTCGCCGGCATTTGTGACGGTGTTGGAGACGTACTGTGTACCGTTGTTCATGTTGATAACTACTTGGTAGTTGATGTCTTGCCAGCAGTAGTCACCGTCACGCTTCCATGTCCGTTGTTCGTTATGATCATCAGGACATATTACAGTATAGCAGCCATTGGTTGTGACATTTTCAATATTAGTTGTCTTACGCCATTTTTCAGATTCACAAGCGTCTATTGTTTCAGCATAGAAAATCAAGAAGTTAATCTTGTTGTCTGTTCCAAGAGGAATACGAGTATGGAACTTGTAGTAAGTACCATCATTACCATCTTTAGTCAGTACAACAGAGGTTCCAGGTACATTAGTTCCCCAATAGTGAATCTTTTGAAGGTTATCGGAACCCCACCATCCATCTGACATAATAGTCTTCACTTGCACTGTAATCATTGCGGTGACGGTTACCTTGAAGGTCTTGGTGATGTGTTCTTCGTCGCCTTGATCTTTGTGGTAGTACGCATCAACGGTTACGTTGGTCTCACCGGCAGCATTACCGGTAACGAGGATAGACATGCCGCTTTGGGTAGCAGTAACCTTGCTGCCATCTGCAACGCTGATGTCGAGGGTAATATCTTCATCTTGTACACCGGTCATCAAGTGAATAGGTAGAGCCACAAGGATAGTAGCGTCTTTATCTACGTTCTGGTCAGGAACATCATCTACCAGGATATGACCCGGACATTTAACACCGTCATAGATAACCTTGTAGAAGGTCTTGCCTGTATTGTCACCGGTGCCGGCATAACTGTCACCCGTCTTGCAGCAAATCTCGGCGGTAGTGCCGTCAATGCTTTGATCTTCAGTTTGCTTTGCATCTGCATCGTTCACAATCCAGCGGTCATAAACAGGGTACTTCATGTTGAAGACTTTCCAGTTGCCGAATACGGTAGTGAAGTCGATACCGGGCCATGTGGTGCCGCCACCATGATTATCGCGCCATAGGTGTACTTTCTTGGAGCCCATTGCGCCATTGACATCTTCCATCTTAACGAGTACGTTGCGGTAAACGGTAAGGGTGAGGCTGTCCTTGAACTCACGGCTGTCTATGGTAGCGGAAGCCATGTATTTCTGGAACATGGGGTTAGCAGGTTGTGTAATCGTGTAGTCTTGAGAAGTACCGGAAGGCGTTTGGAACTCATTGCCATTCATGGTGATAGTAGCACTACCTGTGTAGTTGTCTGCACGGTAACTGAGGGTAGGACCGGTCCAACTGTCGAAGTTCACCTCGTTGTTGGTTGCTGTTGTGCTCAAGTGGAGAGCAGGAACGGCTACACCTTGATAGTAAACGGTCTTGGTAGCAGAGCCGGACTTAACAGTTCCCTTCTCGTAGTAAGCCTCCATGGTGATGGTTTGAACTTCGGTAGAAGAGGTTGTCAGGGTGTAGGAGTTGGTCTCACTTGCTGCTCCATCACCGAACTTGTACTGCGGAGCCAATCCTTTTACTTCAGGCAGGGCACTGATAGAGAGGGTCATCTTCTCGTCCAAGAAGAACTTGTAAGGATTACCTTCTGTACCATTACCTGTAAAGGTCAGTTCAGTCTCGCCGTTGAAGCGTTTCTCGGTAAAGGTTACACTTGGAGCAGGCACTGCGGGGAAGGTGGAACTGATAACGGGCATTACATTCTGGTTGAAAGTAATGGTGACGGTATATTGACCGGCGACAGCGGTGAGGAACTTGTTATTGTTATCAGTCTCGGTCATTACCAAATTGTCGTGGTTGCTAATCTCCAAATAATTAGGCAGGTAGAAGGTCTTTCCTTGTTCATTGGTCAGTGTCAGATCCAATGTTTGGTTGCCTTCCATTTGCAGGTCGATAGCAGCAGGCACAATAGATGCCTCGCTTGGGAAGTTCAACGGGTATTCGGTAGTACCCACCACGAGTTTGTAACCCTTGTCGGTAGCATAGCGGAACCAGCGGCCGTCGCCGTAACTATAGCAAGAGCCGAAGTCGCCTTTGTGAGTAGGATCTTGAACAAAGTACGGATATTCTTTGTTAAAGTCTTGACGATAAGCCACAAGGCACTCTGTGAAAGTAGTGCTCTTTTCAAACCACTTGGCACCAAATACCACTCCGTTAATTGGTGTGATGTTAGGTACATTGGCCCAGAACACATCCGTTGTCCCATCTACGAGTGTCATCTCTACACCTTCTTGGTAGTTAGTCACACCGGATTGGTCACTCCATGTCGGGTTGAAATAAACATACGTGTTTTCGCCCCAACCGGTAATATTGGCTTTCTTGAAATAAATCTTGTATTGCTCAATAGCGGTGAGTGTGATAGTAGTAGAAGCCAAGTCACGTCCATCCATAGAGCAAGCGGCATCGCGCAGGGTAGCGGTGATTTGGTATTCACCTATTACGTCAGCAGAGAAAGTAACTTGATTAGATTCTGCTACAGGTTGAATATCTGCATCTGTTTTAGTAGAACCGTCAGGTTTTTTAGTCAGTGCGTAGCATACATAATAAGAGCCTGTCACGTTGGTGGATGGGGTAATCATTACTTGTGTATTAACAGGTACCGTTTGAATTGTTGCTTCCAAACTCAAACCGGCTACGGTGACAGGGGTACTTGCAGTAGACTCAAGATAGTCGGTCTCGCTCGCGTATGCGCGTACCTTAAATATATAGGAGCCTGCGCCGCTTGGGGTGAAGGAGTAACTGTTGTTGCTAATCTCTCCGACTTCGGTGTATTCGCCGCCATCTTTCTGCACGCAGAGCATATATTTGGTAGGCGTGAAACCGGTAGCCGTAGGCTTAATCGTTACGTTGAACGGTGCATTTGGCATCACGTTGTGTTCTGTAGTAATGTTGCACGAGAAAGCAGGATAGGTGATAGTCAATTGCGAAGGACCATCGGCCTTATCCACTGTAAAGGTGTAGTTACCGTCAATAGCAGACAGGGTTGTTACTTTGCTATCGTCGCCGGTTGTGCCGATTTCCTTTTGTCCTGTTTCAGTCCAAGTTTGAGCATTTTTGTACCACTTATCATCTACACCTGCTTTTACTTCGCGGAGGCTGAAGGTGTAGGTGTCGTTCTTCGGCAGAGTGATGGTGTAATTAGTGCCATCGAACTTGTATTGTTGCCAGTTGGCTGTTTCTCCTGTACCGGCAATGTTGATATTGAGGTACAGACCTTCTTCTTTCCAACGGGCGTAGAAAGTCTTGTCGCCTTTGGAACCTTTAGTGATTTGTGTAATCTTGCTACCGGTAAATTCGCTATTGTCGTACCAGCCTTGGAAGGCGTTACCGGTAAATAACGGGGTAGGCAAGTCGAATGTTGCTGTCTCTACCGTGTAGGTCAGATGTTCGGTAACTGCTTGACCACCATTTACTTCGTAGGTAATGTTATAAGCGATAGGCGTATAACCGGCATGTACTTCGATGTCAGCAGTAGGAGTGACGGTGTAGGTGCGATGTTCTACATCAACGCCGTCACCGGTAATCTTGCCTTGTTTACCTGCTTGACTATAGAATCCGTCAAAGTTATAACCGGCTGCCGTTCTGTCGGTAGCGGTGAAGACGAGTTGTGTACCAGGTTCGATAATGTCTTGGTTGTTGATAGTTGTTCCGCTGCCATCTACGCACGTCAAGTTGCTGGCAATAGTAACTTTGTAGGTAGTGGGGTAGGTGACAGAAACTTTTGGATTACTCCCAGAATAATCAACTTTGAAAGTATATGTTCCGGCAACGGTGGTCTGCATATAGCAATCACCGGCATCATTAGAAAATGTCCAGTCGCTTACATCGCCTTTAATCCAATATTTAGGAGCTTCATCATTGTTACTATTGCCGTACCATTTCTCAGGATCTCCTTTCTTGACCACTTTGAATTTGTAGTTGTAGTTTGCTGGCAGATTTAATAGTACATAACCTACAGATTGTGTAGTCTCGCCTGATTTCTTTACAAAGTCATTTGTGAACCAGTGTTCGAGGCCGTCATATCCTAAGTTAATACGCCAGCCGGTATTCAGGTCTTCTTCGAAGTTAGCCGTAGCCGTACCGGTAGTATGAACACTATCACCTTTCACTTTAATACTAGCATCAGTTAATGTTCCTGTAGAAAGCACTGCGCCGTCATTAAGTTCCCATTTGATAAATTTATATCCGGTATTGGCTGTTGCAGTGAGTTGATACGATTCCTTCAATTTACTAACTTCAACTGTTTCTCCCCATGATTTATTTGAGCCACCTATCTTCAGTTTTCCCCAGTCTGTATGCTCGGTAGTCACAGTAACTGTAGTCATACATTCTTGCCATTGGGCATAAAGTTTAGTAATCGTACCATTGGTAATATCTTGAATCCACTTGCCCTCACTATCTGTATAACCAGTAACACTTGCAATAAAGTCTCCGTCTTTATCAATCACCATAGTTGTTCCTTCCTCATCAACTGAATATCCCAACAAGATGTGACCAGTACGTGTTGCAGCTTTATAATCTGTCGCAGTAGCAGTCCCCACTGTTATTTTTGCCTTACCATCCGCACCATAGCCAGCACTAGCACTTTGCGTATAGTGTTTATTCAAATCTATAGTTTTATAGTGTGCTGTCCAGCAAGCGTAAAGAGTGCCTTCTGTTAAGCGAGTCCATTTACCACCGGTAACCCATTTAGATTGAGTATCCCCACTAGAAGTTGTAAAGGTGTTATCTTTCAAAATAATCTTCGTAGTGCTAGCAGCGGTACTTACCCCATAACCCGAATAATCATAACCTGTGCGAGTGGGTTGCACATAGTCTGCGGGCAGGGATGTGGCATCATACGACATTGTCAGAGCTTGTGATTCGGGAGTACCCCTATTACCATTCAATGTCAGCGTTGTTGTTTTTGCTGTAAAGTTGGCAGTAACGGTGGCAGAGCCGGCACTCTTGACAACAAGGTTGTTGTTGGCAGTTTCAGATGTGGCTGGTTGTACCTCCAACTTGCGTGCTCCTACACGTGCATCGCCAGAAAGAGTACCAAAGTCCACTACATCTGTATTAGAGATTTCCCAACCTGTAAAATTGTAACCCTTGTTGGCTTCGGCTGAAATAGGGAATGATGAGCCTACCTCTTTGGTATATTCACCAGCAGCAGGGGTAATAGTACCACCATTGGCATTGTTAACTGCCATAATGATAGTGGCTTGGCTATTCTCTATCCATTTAGCATAGAGAGTAACTGTCGCACCTTGTACGGTGGTCAGATTCTTGGGGGTAGCACCCACTTCATACGTGGTGCCTGTTCCTTCTGCGTTTGTGTTCCAACCGCCAAAGGCAAATCCTGCGTATTGTCCTTCATAAATTGGCAAAGCGGATAAATTGACATCATAAGTACCACTTATGTTTGCAGGTGCAGCAGCATCACCGCCATTGGCATTGAAAGCAACGGTGTAGGTGTTTCCTGCAAAGGTAGCCGTTAATGTACCTGTGCTACCAGAACCATTACCATAAAGAGTAACAGGGTTGTCTGTTGTCTTGCTCTTAATATCAGCATTGCCGGTCACAGCCCAACTTGCGAAATGGTAGCCGGTAGCAGGAGTAGCCGTAACAGATTGAGTAGTTGCCACACCGACACTGGCATTCTCAGGCGAAACTTCACCTTTACCGTTATAGGAGATAGCGACGGAAGTAAGGTTTTCTGTAAATTTAGCCACAACGGTACCTGCTTGTGTCGGTTTAAAGGTTGTGTTAGCGGAAGAAGCATCCGTAAATGTACCTGTAGCAGTACCAACTTCCCAACCGGAGAAGGTGTAACCGGTATTTTCTGTTGCTGTGATGTTGCCACCGGAAATTTGACCCATAGCCGTTGCTGTAGTTGGTGTTACTGTACCACCTGCAGAAGGATCTGCTGTAGCGGAAACGGAATAAGTGTTTTCGGTATAGCGAGCCTCTATTGTTATCTTGCTATTAGATGTTTGATAATATGCAGATGTGTTAGTAATCTTCGTATCGCCAATATAAAATCCATCAAAAGTATATCCAGTATTCGCTGTTTGAGTGAGAGTATGTTTACCTCCAGGGCATGCATAATAAGTTTTACTATATGTTGTACCCGATAATGTCACCGTATTTGATGTGGCAGATTGATCGCCATTAAGATAATAAGCAACAACCTTCACTTCGGAAGCAGGCATTTCTGATGAAGATGTCGGAGCAGCATAACTAGTCGAACCCGCTTTTTTTACAACCACTTTAATCGTATTACTTAATTTAAATAAATTATCACGCGTACTATTCCAACTACCACTTGCCGTTACACTCTTACCATTCACTGCAGAAGGGTTAAACAAATAGTAATTGTTTGAATTATTTAAATCATAGGAAATTGAATTGGTATAACCTGTAGAATAGGTTGTAATGGTTGAATATGGATTGCTCTGAGCATCCCACTTGCCGGTGCTTTGGAAAAAACAGATACCATTTTCACCTTGCCAGCCAGAATGGTTTGGAGCCGAACAATATAGAAGTTTGGTGTTAGAGATTGTGGACAATGATGTTGTCGTAAAATAATTAGATTGCAAAACGGCCAGATATTTATAGGTATCTGACCAATCTGACATGGCATTATTGTAATACACCTTACCTCCTGTAACGGTGATTCCCCACGCCTGTTGACTAAAGCCAAAACTGAGGGCAAAAAGGAGAAGGAGGGAAGCGACCTTCTTGAAAGAAGGTATTGTTGAGCGACAGAGTCGCTTGCTGTTGCCGCAAACGGCATTGTTGGGCAGCGTAGCTGCTTGTTGGTGAACCGAAGAGTGGCTCAATGTATAAGTCGAGGGTCGGTCGAGGGTCATTCGACAGTCATTCGACACTTGCTTAACAGTTGCTCCTACTCCCGTTCTACCCCCGTTAAGGTTTCGGGAAGTAGGGGTTAATAACTCACTCGGTCTATTCCGAAAAGTAAATAAATGTTTCATAATAAATTTGATGTTTAATTGTTAATTTCGTATTGATGGTTTGTTAGATTGTCGATTTGTTTCGATTTTTTGAGGGTTATATGAACACAAACGTTTTGTCGTCTTGGCTACAATTCCTTAACGCTTGGATAATACACATATCGCCTTGAATGATATAGTACATCTTGAATGTTTGTTTGCCAAAAGCGATGATAATAAAGCGATACTCAATTGAATCGGTCGAGAATTTCAGGTCAACTTTACCCAAAGAGGGAAAATTGCACAAATTGGCAGTTCCTTCTTCAATGATACTCCAAAAAGAATTGGCAATATTCTCATTAGCAGTGGTGGAATAATAGGTGTAAATATCTACCAACTGCTTCTTTGCTGTGTGAGACCATCCAATTAATGCCATGACAAAACTTCTTTTTTCATTTCTTCATGAGTTATCCATTGCCCCTTTTGTGTCTGTTCGGTCGCTTCCTTCAACAACATACGCATCTCATCGTCTGTGTATTGACACGGAGCAAAGCCATTCTTCAGCTTAATGATAAAGCCAATTACTTGATCCACCTTTTGGCGGTCGTGTATCATTGGTCCCATAGCTTCAATGATTCGTGAACTGGTCTGTAATTGTAATGCACTCATGTTTGTTAATAATTGATATGTTGGTTGATGGTTTGTTCATCGCTTGCTCCCCATATATGCGTATGTGCGTATGTCTGCGCGTAGAGAGAAACGACAAATGCACTTAGGGATGTCCTAAATGCAACATAGTCAAACGAATATGTTTGCTGCCACAATCGGCGGCGGTGCTATGTCTTTCATTTTTAATTCAAAATCGCTACAAAATTAGTAATAATTTTTATAATACACAAATAAATGTTTAATTTTTTTGATTTTTTTGGCAATATGTGTTGTTTTTTTGAGTATATGCTGTTCGTCTGCCCTTCGTTCATCGTTCGTTCACCCTTCGTTCAAGACAGACCCTGCCCCCTCCCCGGAAAAAGGGGAAACTTGCTAAACCTATTAAAAAAATTTGCGTAATCCGAAAAAATGTTGTATCTTTGCAGTCGCGTTCGGCAATAAAGCCGCAAAGGCTGATGGAATAAGGACAGTCTATATTCTATACTCAAACAGTGAGCAACACGAACGGTCTATACTCTAAAAGTTAAACTTGTTAAACCCGTTATAATATGCGAAAAACACTATTATTAGCAGCAATAGGCTGCACAATGTTGGCAATATGCCCCACTATTCAAGCTATTAACGTACAAAAAACAGAACCTCTCAACTGGTGGACATGTATGAAATGTCCTCTCACTCTGATGGTGTACGGCGAAGACCTGCAAGGAGCTAGTGTGACGGTTGACAATGCACAATGCACAATGCACGATGGGGGGCTGATAATCAAGCAAGTACGAAACGCAGACAGTAAGAACTACCTTTTCATCGATTTGGATGTACGGTTAGCCGGAACCTATATTTTTACCCTGAAAAACGGTAGAAAGAAGACCCGCTTCACCTACGAGATATACGAGCGCAAAGTGAGCAACTGCATTCATGAGTCCTTCTCAAGCAAGGACATGATATACCTGCTTACTCCTGACCGTTTTCGTGACGGCGACCCGTCCAACAACGATATGCCCGGTATGAAAGAGAAATGCCGTAAAGACTACATACACGGGCGCATGGGCGGAGATATACAAGGTATCATGGACGAACTGCCACACATCAAAGAATTAGGCGCAACCTATATATGGCCTACACCCCTAACGTGGTCCAACGACTCCTCTTTCAGTTACCACGGTTACGCCTGCGCCGACTACTACCACATTGACCCACGCTTCGGCACCAATGAACAGTATCGCGCACTCGTGGATAGCGCACACCATTTAGGACTGAAAATGATTTGGGACGTAGTGACTAACCACAGTGGCACGGAACATTGGTGGGCAAAAGATCTGCCTTACAAAGACTGGTGGCATCGGTTTTGGAAGGTTGACAATGCACAATGCACAATGCACGATGAAATTTATGTGGGGACGATTAACGCTTTCACCACAGCCTACGACGTGAACGCTTCGCAATATGATAAGAAATTGAGCGAAGAAGGCTGGTTTGACCACCACATGCCCGACATGAACCTTGATAACCCGGACTTATTGCAGTATTTCAAGCAGTTATACATCTGGTGGATAGAGTGGGCAGGCATAGACGGATTACGTGTAGATACATATCCGTATAATGAGAAAGAGCCTATGGCTGAATGGTGTAAGGCTATTCGCGAGGAATATCCGTGGATAAACATAGTAGGCGAAACATGGACCCGTCCTGCCAACCAAGTGGCTTACTGGCAAAGCGGCACGAAGAACTACGACGGATTTGACAGCCACCTGCCCGCCGTGATGGACTTCCCCACCGAAGAGGCTATCCGTCAGGCATTGGAAAACGACGGCAATTTCTGGGGAGGGGGCATGGCACGCGTATATGATGCCCTGACTGCCGACTATATGTACGGCGATGTGAATAATCTGCTGCTCTTTGTGGGTAATCACGACATGGACCGCTTTGCCGATATAGTGAAAGATAATGACTCAAGACGCGTGATGTTGGGACATGTACTAATCGCCACTATGCGTGGCATACCTCAGATGTACGCCGGCGACGAATATATGCAACGGTCTATAGATCGAAATATGGGACACTCCGGACTGCGTCAGCCCTTGCCGACCGCCGACCAACTGACTGAACAACAACGCGATGTATATGAGCAGATGAAAGCATTGTGGAACTGGCGTAAACAGGAACCTGTGCTGTGGACCGGTAAGACAATGCATTGGTTAGGACGCGACAACACGTACGCCTACGCGCGTTATAATAAGGAGGAGGCTGTGCTGGTACTTATCAACGCAAGCGAAGAAACAAAAACAATGCCGATAAGTCGCTATGCCGAAATACTGACTAACTACCAACCACAGGGCACACTGCCATTGGAGAAAAATCAGTCTATAGACCTGACAAAAGATATACAATTAGCACCCGTCAGCGCATTAATTGTAAAATTATTGCACTAAAATTTGCATATTCCAAATTTTTGTAGTACCTTTGCACTCGCAACGCGGACTTTGCGGCTTTAGCACATCGGTAGTGCATCAGCTTCCCAAGCTGAGGAGGCGGGTCCGACTCCCGTAAGCCGCTCAAAATCGGCGGAGTTTGAAGACTCTGCCGATTTTGATTTTTATACGAGTAATCAGCAAAAGTGGAAACGAGAGAACAGGAGATTTTAACAGCAGAAAAAAATCGTGTTTCGGTTTTAAGGGCATTTTTAGGCGTTTTAAGGGTGGGTTGATACATAAATCGAGGGGGTGTCGAAACGAAAAAATGATTTTTTTAGACAAAAGATTTGGAGAAGTCGAAAATTTTTTGTAATTTTGCAGTCACAATCGTCGGAAGAACCTACGCTATAAAGAATTTGCTTGGCAAATTAAACGCTACGGTCCTTCCTCCTCTCCCCAAAAAGCAGGCTTTTCGGGGATCCCGATAGGGGAAACTAGTGGACGATACTAGAGAAATTGATAAAAAATAAATGATATGAACGAAGACAGAATTATTCCTGTAAAGATTGACGAGGAAATGAAATCCTCGTACATTGACTACTCCATGAGTGTTATCGTCAGCCGTGCGCTGCCAGATGCTCGTGACGGTTTTAAACCCGTACAACGACGTGTGCTGTTCGGAATGAACGAATTAGGCAACACATCGGATAAACCTACCAAAAAAGCTGCTCGTATCGTGGGTGAGGTAATGGGTAAATATCACCCACACGGCGATAGCTCTATCTACGGCACCTTAGTGCGTATGGCACAACCTTGGAATATGCGCTATTGCTTGGTAGATGGTCAAGGTAACTTCGGTAGCGTAGATGGTGACGGTCCTGCCGCTATGCGTTACACCGAAGCACGACTGAGCAAGATGGCAGAGGAGATGCTGCGCGATATAGAGAAAGATACCGTGGATATGCAACTCAACTTCGACGACTCCCTGCGTGAGCCGGTTGTGCTGCCCTGCCGATTCCCGAATCTACTGGTAAACGGTGCCACCGGTATTGCCGTGGGTATGGCTACCAATATGGCTACACATAACTTGGGCGAAGTGATTGACGGCTGCGTGGCATACGTTAAGAGACAGATTGACAATGCACAATGCACAATGCACGGTGAGGAGCCGCGTGATATAACGGTGGAAGAATTGATGGAATATATCAAGGCTCCCGATTTCCCAACAGGTGGTACTATATATGGCTATCAGGGCGTACGTGATGCCTTCGAAACAGGACGTGGACGTATCGTTATACGCAGTAATGCCGACATAGAAGCCGAGGATAACGGTCGCGAACATATCGTTATTACCGAACTGCCCTACGGCGTGGTAAAAAGCGACTTGGTGAAGAAAATAGCCGAACTGGTTAGCGACAAGAAGATTGAAGGCATATCCGACATCAGCGACCAATCCAAACGCGATATACGCATCGTAATCGAAATAAAACGCGATGCCAATGCACAAGTGGTGCTGAATAAACTCTATAAATACACCGAGTTGCAGAGTTCGTTCTCTGTTAATAACATTGCATTGGTAAAAGGTCGTCCACAGTTGATGAACCTGAAGGATATTATCTCTACCTTCATAGAACACCGCATGGACGTGGTTACTCGCCGTACGATGTGGGAACTACGCAAAGCCGAAGAACGTGCCCATATATTAGAAGGCTTGATTATAGCCGTTGATAATATAGACGAAGTGGTTAAGATAATCCGCGCCAGCCGTACTCCGGCTGATGCACAGCGCAATCTGGAGGCACGCTTTGAATTGGACGAACTCCAGTCCAAGGCTATCGTTGATATGCGTCTGAGCCAACTGACAGGCTTGCGTATTGACGAATTAAAGGATGAATATGCCGAGTTGGAGAAAACAATTGCTCATCTGAAAGAGTTGTTGGCTAACGAAGTACTGCGCTATGGCGTGATTATAGACGAACTGCAAGAGATAAAAGATAAATATGCAGACGAACGTCGCACCAAAATCGTCAAGATGGCTACCGAGTTCAACCCGGAGGATATGTATGCCGACGACGACATGATTATCACTATTTCACACCTTGGTTACATCAAGCGTACACCGTTGACCGAGTTCCGTGCTCAAGGACGCGGTGGAGTGGGTATGAAAGCCACCGGCTCACGCGACGAAGACTTTACCGAGTATGTACATCAAGCATCGATGCACAGCACGATGATGTTCTTCACGGAAAAAGGTCGTCTGTACTGGCAGAAAGTGTATGATCTGCCAGAAGGCAACCGCCAAAGCAAAGGTCGTGCTATACAGAACATTATCAATCTTGAGAAAGGCGATAAAGTATGTGCCTTTATCAATGTGAAGGGCTTGAACGATGCCGAATATGTTAATAATCACTATCTTATCTTTGCTACCAAGAACGGACTGATGAAGAAGACCACTCTAGAATCCTACAGTCGTCCGCGTGCTAACGGTATCAATGCTGTAGGCTTGCGCGATGGCGACGCACTGATCGGCGTTACGCTGACCGATGGCGAGAGCCAGATGTTGATTGCCAGCTACAACGGTAAGGTGGTTCGCTTCCCGGAGAACACCGTACGTGCTATGGGACGTACTGCCACAGGTGTGAAAGCCATTACTCTGGAAGATGATGGTCAAGATAGAGCAATTGGCATGATTTGTGTAGAGCCTAATTCAGACAAGACTGTTTTGGTTATCTCAGAGAAGGGTTGCGGTAAGCGTACGCGCCTTGATGACGAAGATGGCGAACCGGTTTATCGTATTACCAACCGTGGTGGTAAAGGCGTTAAAACGATGCAACTTACCGACAAGACAGGTATGTTAGTCGGATTGCACGCCGTAAGTGACGACGAAGACCTGATGCTGATTACCAAATCCGGAACAGCTATTCGTATGGCAATAGACAGTATCCGTGTGATGGGTCGTGCTACACAAGGTGTCAAACTAATCGAACTGCAAAAACGTAACGATACACTTATGTTCGGTTGTACCGTTCCTAAGGAGGAAGAAGAAGCAACTAATGATGAGATGAGCGCTCCGCTCAATGATGCGCCGCAAGTGGCTAATGATGGATTGATGAATTGATAATAAATTAAATAAATTATGAAAAAAGTATTTTTGGCTGTCGCAGTGCTGATAAGTACTGTCAGCATGGCACAAATTAAAGACGTTAAACGTGTTCAAGGTATGATCAGCGGCGAAATGCCCAATTTTGAGGCTGCGCGCGAGCTGATTAAAGGTACTTTGACCAACGAAGAAACCAAAGACCAAGCCAACACATGGTATGTGGCAGGTTTGATTGGCTACCAAGAGGCTACCAATGAGATGAATAAAATGTATATGGGCAGTCAGGTGGACTATAACGTGGTCGGTAAAGCTGAACAGGAGAGTTATCAGTATTGGCTAAAGGCCGACGAATTGGCACAAGTGCTGGTTCAAGACAAAAAAGGAAATATGGTGATGGATAAAAAGAATGTTGCTATTCGTAAGAACATTGCCAACAAGATGGTGGAGTATTTCCAAAACCAAGGTTTGTTGGGCTATGCCGGTTCTTTCTACGAGCAGAACGACTATGTGTCAACATTTGAATTGTATAAGATGTATATCGAAATACCTTCTTTGCCCTTTATGCAGGAAGAGAAAATACAATCTAAGTTGACATTAGACACCGTCTATCAAGAGACTTGCTTTAGTGCCGGTCAGTTGGCATACTCAAGCGAAAAATATTCAGATGCCGCCGCTATCTTTGCCAAAATGGTTAAAGGTGACTACAAACCTATCAATGCCGGTGAATATCTGTATAGCTGCTATCTGAATATGAAAGATAGTGCTAAAGCATACGAAATGATGGACATGTGCATTGAACTTTTCCCCAATGAGTCACGTTTTATGCAGGCTCGTATCAATTCATACGTGGGACAAAAAGACTATGACAATGCTATCAAATTATTAGACAAAGTTATCGCTCAAGACCCTCAGGCTCAGTATTTTAACTCCAAAGGCTCTATCTTAAGTATGCAAGGCAAATACGATGAGGCTATAGCAACCTTCAAACAAGGTTTGGAAAAAGAACCGAACAATGCCGAGTTATACAGCAACTACGGATATGTGTATGTAGAGAAAGGCAATAAATTGAACGACGAAGCCGCTTATATGAAGAGTGACAGCGAGTATCAAAAAATGCGTAAACAGATTGATGATGCCAATAATGCGGCACTGCCATTATTCGAAAAAGCCCATCAACTTGATCCTGATAACTATGACTATACCCGTGCCTTGAAGAGTTTATACTATCGCTTAGGCATGATAGAAGAGTATAACGCATTGCAATAGTGGGACGAATACTCGCCATAGATTACGGACAAAAACGAACAGGATTAGCCGTGACCGACATTATGCGGATTGCGGCTAATCCGCTTTGTACAATAGAAACAAATGAGTTACAACAATGGCTGACTACCGAGTTGGCGAAAGGCGAAATAGACGAAGTGGTGATAGGTAAACCAACACAAGTGAATGGGGCAGACAGCGAATCAATGAAATATATCACCCCTTTCATGAATTGGTTTCGTAATCATTTTCCTACTATTCCTCTTATCCAATTCGATGAGCGTTTCACGTCTGTTTTAGCGCACCGCGCTATGATAGATGGAGGCATGAGACGTAAACAACGTCAAGACAAAGCCGTGGTGGACAAAATAGCCGCCACTATTATTTTGGAAGACTATTTATCCTTTAGACTCTAATTGAATTTCTACCAACTATCAACTTTCAACCAAATGATATTACCTATATATTTATATGGTCAGCCGGCATTGCGTCGTGAGACCGAACCGGTGGAGCAGGGCGAATTAGATGTTAAACAACTCATGGCCGATATGCAAGAGACCTTGACACAAGCGGAAGGTTGCGGTTTGGCAGCCCCGCAAGTAGGATTGAGCAAACGTCTCTTTATTGTAGATGGCAGCGAGTTGGGAGAAGATTATCCGGATTGCAAAGATTTCAAACAGGTGTTCATCAATCCTGAAATCATCGAGGAGAGCGAAGAAACCAGCACCTATTCGGAAGGCTGTCTATCCTTGCCCGGAATAAGCGAAAACGTGATTCGCCCAAAGACTATTACTATTCAGTATCAAGATGCTGATTTTCAATGGCATGAAGATACTTATACGGATTTTAAGGCTCGTATTGTATTGCATGAATACGACCATTTGGAGGGACATGTGTTTACCGACCGAATCTCACCTATCCGCAAACAGTTTGTTCGCAGCAAACTGACCAACATTGCCAAGGGCAAGACAGTGGCCCGATACCGCTATAAGCACTAAAACAGTGGCTCTAATCAGTATTATCTTGATAGGTATAGGACTGGCAATGGATTGCTTTGCGGTCAGCATTGCCCAAGGTTTGCAACAAGGTAAATGGTGCAATAAGGCAGTGCTGATGGCTGTCTTATTTGGCATTTTTCAGGGTGGCATGCCTCTCATCGGTTATGGTGCAGGCACCGTTTTTGCTTTTTTCTTCAAACGTTTCGCCCCGTGGATAGCCCTTTTATTACTGGGTTGGATAGGCGGCAAGATGATTTGGGAGGCATGTGGAGTAAGGAGTAAGGACCGCTGCGCTGAAGGAGTAAGGAGTAAGGAGAATGGAAAGGCTGATTGGAGTATGCGGCATTTGTTGGCTTTGGCAGTGGCTACCAGTATAGATGCTCTTGCCACGGGTGTTATTTTTATTCCTTACGCTAATCAAGTCTGGCTGGGTGTCAGTATCATTGCTGCATGTTCGCTATTCTTTGCTTTAGCAGGGTATCTGATAGGGGTGTTTGTGGGCAAACTAAACGTGAATGTGGAAATGATAGGCGGACTTATCTTGGTGGCAATCGGATTAAAGATTTTTATAGAAGGACTATGTTCGTAATACAAGATACATTGGTCAGTTTGGACGTGCTGGAGAAAGAGTTTTGCTGCGATTTAGATTGTTGCAAGGGCTGTTGTTGTATCGAAGGTGATGCCGGAGCTCCTATCAGCAACGAGGAATGTGAAGAAGTGAAAAGAATCCTGCCTGTTCTGTTGCCGGAGATGACCAAAGAAGCACGTGCCGTGGTAGAAAAACAAGGTATATCCTATTTAGACCCCAGTGGCGAACGGGTAACATCTATTGTGAACGACAAAGATTGTGTCTTTGCCCGTACCGACCATAACGGCTGGTGCTATTGCCTAATAGAAAAAGCGTACAATGCGGGCAAGGTATCGTTCAAGAAACCAATTTCGTGTCACTTGTATCCGGTTCGTCTTACGCAAGTGGGTGACAAAGTGGGGGTGGAGTACCATCGTTGGGATATATGCCACTGTGCCCGTATTTTAGGAAAGAAAAATCATATTAAAATATACGAGTTTTTGAAAGAACCACTTATTCGTCGTTTCGGACAAGATTGGTATAATGAGTTATGTCTTACCGCACAAGAATGGGAAAAACAATGCAAGCAGAAATAATTACTATAGGCGACGAGCTGCTGATAGGTCAGGTTGTAGATACCAACTCGGCTTGGATGGCAGAAAGACTATTTGAAGAAGGAATCACCGTTAAACAGATTACTTCTGTTCATGACGATGCGGAACATATCCTCAAAGCATTGGACGAGGCTTTTCAGCGGGCTGATATCGTTCTTACAACCGGCGGATTAGGTCCGACCAAAGACGATATTACCAAGCATGTGTTATGTGATTATTTTGGTACACGGTTGATACCTAATGCCCAAGTGGAAGCCCATGTGCGCGACTTATATAAAGACCGTCCTGATGTCCTTAATCGCCTGACGGCTACCCAGTGGCTTGTGCCGGAGGCTTGTACGGTATTGGAAAACAGGGTAGGCAGTGCACCCATCATGGCCTTTACCAAAAATTCTCCATTCTCAACTCTCCATTCTCAATTCTTAATTTCTATGCCCGGTGTGCCGTACGAAATGAAAATAGCCATGACCGAACAAGTGCTACCGTGGTTAGCAGGTCTAACGGGTTTAACGGGTTTAATGGGTTTAGCCCATCGTACATTGTTAGTGAGTGGCATAGCGGAAAGCAGTTTGGCTATTTTATTGGAAGATTGGGAGACGCATCTGCCGAAAAGTCTGCACTTGGCTTATTTGCCTAAGGACGGAATTATTCGTTTGAGATTAGATTTTCAAGGCACGGAACGGGAGTGCTTTGAAACTGAATGGAACAAATTGAAGACGTTTGTGAACGAGTATATCGTGTTGGACGAAGATAAACCCTTGGAATTGGCGGTAGGCGAGTTGCTCAAAGCAAAAGGAATGACTATCAGCACAGCTGAAAGTTGCACAGGTGGTAAGTTGGCAGCTCTGCTGAATAAACACAGTGGCAGTTCGTGTTGGTACAGGGGAAGTGTGGTGGCATACGATAATTCCGTCAAACAGAATGTATTAGGCGTTTGTGAGGAAGATTTAAAACGATACGGAGCTGTTAGCGAACGGGTGGTAAAACAGATGGCAGAGGGGGCTCGTCGATTATGTGGTACGGATTTTGCAGTAGCAACCAGTGGGGTTGCAGGTCCTACCGGAGGTACGCCCGATAAACCTGTCGGAACGGTGTGGATAGCGTGGGCAGGGCCTAACGGAACAGAGGCAGAATGCTATTATTTGGGTAAGTTGAGAGAACAAATAACCGATAGAGCATGTACCAAAGCACTCATAAAAATGCTGAAAAATTTGCAAATATGAAATATTTTTTGTACTTTTGCACCAAATTTGGATAATTATGGCAACAAAAAGTAAAGTAATCACGTGGTTAACACTGATTCTAATTTTAGGATTGGCAGGTTTTGTGTACTTTAAGTTCTGCTTTGTTTATGCTACGGCAGACAATACTGGTACAATTAATTACTTTAAGAAAGAAGGTTTTATCTTTAAGACCTACGAGGGCAAGATGATTCAAACCGGTACACAAGCAGGTATGAAATCGTACGAGTTCAAGTTCTCTGTAGAAGATGAACATGTGGCTCAACAGATTCGGGACAATGCCGATAAAGAAATGACAGTCATCACCAAACAGTATCTGGGCGTGCTTCCATGGCGTGGAGATAGTCGTTTTGTGGTGGATAGTATAGTTGTTAGAGGTAAATAATTATGCTAAAATCTCCTGAAGATAATTTTGTCAAGATTTTCGAACGTACGTTTCGTGACCATTGGGACTTGGAGGCTATTACCGATTGGGGTACCACCAATACGCTGACGTACGGTCAGATGGCTGAGCAGATATGGAAACTGCAACGGCTATTCCACCATTGTGGGGTCAAGAAAGATGACCGTATCGCCGTGATGGGACGTAATAACTGCAATTGGGTTACTGTTTATTTGGCTACGGTGACGTATGGTGCTATCATAGTGCCTATTTTGCAGGATTTCAAGCCGGAAGATGCTCTTCATATTATCAATCACTCCGGCAGTAAACTGCTGTTTATTACGGACTTGATTTATGAGGGCATGACTCTTGAGCAGATGGAAGAGACTCGCGTGGTATATTCGTTGACTGACTTTAAGGTGTTGTCAACGGATATAAGCGAAAAAAAAGATGTCAGTTGGCAATGGGCGAATGGCGAATTTGAAAAGAAATTCCCTAACGGAATGCAAGCCGGTGATGTGGTTTATCGTGAGCGTAGCAACGCGGAGATAGCCTCTATCAACTATACCAGCGGAACAACAGGTTTCTCCAAAGGTGTTGTCACTCCGTGTAATGCTTTAGCCGGACATATACATTTCTTCTTCACTACGGGAAAGGTATATCCGGGTTGCCGCCATGTGGCTTTCTTACCATTAGCGCACGCATACGGATGTGCGGTAGATTTCTTGGGTTGTTTGGCAGCCGGTGGACACACCTATTTTATAGGTCGTACTCCTGCACCGAAAATTTTATTGCAAGCTTTCAAAGAAGTTAAGCCGACACTCATTTTGTCCGTGCCGTTGATTTTGGAAAAGATATACAAACAGTATATAGTTCCTCAAATAGCCAAACCGCCTATTTCGTGGGTGTTGAAAGTGCCCTTGTTGGACCAAGTGGTGCTGGATAAGATTCGTCAGCAGATGATGGACGTATTTGGAGGTGAGTTTGCTCAAATCATTATTGGTGGAGCTCCGCTGAATGAGGAGGTGGAAAATTTCTTGCGCCGTATCAAATTCCCGATGACAGTTGGATACGGTATGACCGAGTGTGCACCTTTAATATCGTGGACGGAGTGGCCGAATAGTAAACCCGGCTCGTGCGGTAAGGTGTTGGACGGTTTGATGGAAGCAAAGATTGTTCATCCCAATGCAGAAGGTGTAGGAGAAGTGTTGGTGCGGGGTGAACATGTGATGAAAGGCTATTATCGCAACGATGAAGCCACACGCGAGGCTTTCACCAAAGACGGCTGGTTGCGTACCGGTGATTTGGGACTGATTGACGAAGATGGCTTTTTGTTCATCAAAGGACGTAATAAGACGATGCTCTTAGGTCCGAGTGGGCAGAATATCTATCCGGAAGAGATTGAGTCTAAACTGAATAACCTGCCATACGTGAGTGAGTCGATTGTAATTCAACATGAGGATCATTTGGTAGCGTTGGTTTATCCTGATTATACGGCTGCTGACCAAAACCACCTCACACAAGACGAGCTGGCAGAGGCTATGGAAAATAACCGCAAAACACTGAATAAACAATTGGCGGCATACGAGCAGGTAACCAAGGTAAAATTGTATCCTCACGAGTTTGAGAAGACTCCGAAACGTTCCATCAAACGTTTCCTATACACCCAAATGGCAGCGGATTGAGTATGAATATCTGTATTGATCAAGGTAACTCGCGCACCAAAGTGGCATTGTTCGACAAGGAAGGCAAGATGTTGAAACACTTTGTGTATAAGTCTTTTACATCTGTTGATGCGGAACAGTTATTTGCTCTTTATCCCATTGAGAATAGCATTATCTCATCTGTGGTCAATTTGGAGTCGAGTATGGTCAATGCACTCAATCGATTGAGTAAACATTTTGTGTTGTTTGACCACCACACACCTGTGCCGATACAAAATGATTACTTAACACCGGAGACACTGGGGCAGGATCGTTTGGCAGCCGCTGTGGGAGCATCTTGGTTATGCCCGAAAGATAACTTGTTGATAATAGATGTAGGTAGTGCCATTACGTATGATTTTATTAGCGAGGAAGGTCATTTCTTGGGTGGAAATATCGCGCCGGGATTGAAGATGCGCCTTACCGTACTTCGCACAATGACAAAGAAACTGCCCCAGGTGGAAGTAGATGAGCAGGAGTTGATTCCATTATATGGTCAAAAAACGCGTGATGCCATTGCGGCAGGGGTGGTTCGTGGCATAGTTTTTGAATTGAAGGGGTATATACGTACTATGGCAGAGCGCACGTCTCACTACACAACGTTTTTGACGGGAGGAAATGCACCGTATGTGTTAAATGCTGTTCAAAAAGATGTACGATACGAAAAATCGTTGGTGCTAATAGGACTAAATCGTATATTGGAATATAATAATCGGGAGGATAATAGTATACGATGAGTATAGGATGAGTATAGGATGAGTATAGGATTGTTATTTTGAAAAGGGTATTATATATAGTGACGTTGATGCTGATACCGATGGTGCTGATGGCGCAATCGGGTTCGCCTGCATCTCGATTCGGATATGGTGAGTTGAATGACAATATTTCAGCCGAATCTCGTGCCATGGGCGGTGTGCTGACAGGAATACGTTCCAGTCGCACCATCAATCCTTCTCAACCTGCTTCTTACACGGCAGCCGATAGTTTGAGTTTTATGTTCGATATTGCCGTCGGATTAGGGTGGACACGTTTCCAAGATGCCAATGGTATGCAAAATAAACCCACCGGTTCGTTGGAATATGTAACGTTGCAATTCCCGATTTGGAAACGTTGGATAGCTTTCTCAGCCGGTATTATGCCCTATACACAAGTTGATTATAAATTCTCGCAAGGCGGGCAAACCGATGATGGAAAATATAACTATTCTACTACGTTCTCCGGCAAAGGCGGTTTGAGTCAGGTATATGCCGGTTTGGGATTCAATATAATGAACTGGGTAGCTGTAGGTGCTAATTTTTATTATGTGTTTGGTAGGGTAGAGAATTATACAACCCTGAGTTTTACCGGTGGAGATGTCAATAGTTCGGAGATATTGCGGTATATGGACATGCGTGCCTGCAAGACGCGAATCGGTGCCCAGTTCTTTCATACTTTCGCCGGCAAGCATGGTGTAGTAGTGGGTGCAACATTTGAGCCGAAACTGAAATTGGGTGGCGATTATCTGGTAACGGAAACATATACGTTGGATACGGCCATTACAAAGAGTAATTCCGAGATGCCGATGGCATTGAGCGTGGGTGGAAGTTATGTGTGGAATAATAGTTTGACCATTGCTGTTGATTACACGTTCCAAAATTGGTCAGATGCCGTTTATTTCGGTAAAAAAGGTTTTTTGCACGACCGGCAACGTGTGGCAATGGGTTTGGAATATCGTCATAATCCATATAGTATGAAATATGGAGAACGTATGTATTGGCGCGTTGGCGCGAACATGACAAATAGTTATACGAAAGGTGCGAATTGGCAAGATTTCGCCGTTTCAATGGGCTTTGGTTTTCCGCTACGCTCCACATCAACTATTTTGAATACAACGTTTGAGTATGGTCGTAAACTCTCATTGAGTGGAATGGAGGAGCATAATTTGAGGGTGATAATAGATATTGCCGTAAATGAACAATGGTTCCATAAACGTAAATTATAAACATAAATACATTTGATTATGAAGAAGACATTATTGATTTTTGCCTTAGTGGCAACAGTTCCTACTTTAGCGTGTGCTAAAAAGCCTAAACAAAAAGTAGTAGAACCGGAACCGGTGCCTGCAGTGGAGGAAGAAGTTGTGGAAGAATTGCCCGAACCTACTCAAGAATGCTTGGGACAGATTTCTATGTTCTCCGAGTATGCCAAAGCTAAACAATATCAAGACGCTTACGGACCATGGTTGGAGGCTTATAAGAATTGCCCTTATGCCAATAAAGCCATTTATAGCAAGGGGGCGGATATTTTGGAGTGGAAGTTTGATAATGCCACTTCTGCCGAAGAAAAAGAACAAATCCGTCAACTCGCTATGGAGATGTACGACAAGCGAATCAAATACTTTGGTACAGACCCCAAATATCCTGTTCCTTATATATTAGGTCAAAAGGGTGTGGCTTATTGCAAGTTCTATGCCGAAGTTCCCCAGAAAATTGATGCTTATAATTGGCTCAAAGAGAGTGTGAACGCTATGGGATATAATTCACAACTGAGTGTGTTGGTTAAATTGGCTGAGGTTAGTAATGAGTTATACAAGTCCGACCCCGAGAAGTATGCCGAGCAGTATATTGCTGATTATTCACAGGTGAACGGACTGCTGCAATATATTTGGGATAACCCTGCCAGCAAGAATGCCACTGCTGCTGCCCAACAGAAGGAGTATGTAGATGGTCTGTTTGCTACTTCCGGTGCTGCCAGTTGCGAGAAATTGGATGAGTTGTACCAGAATTACGTAAATACCAACGGAGAGTACTTGGAGGATATGCTCAAGATGATGAAACTCTATCGTAGTGTTAACTGTACGGAGTCGGATGTCTATTTTGCTGCTTCTGCTGCTGCTCATAAGTTGCAACCCACCGAGGAATCTGCCGTAGGTTGTGCCAAGATGAGTTATAAGAAAGAGGATTGGAAAGGTGCGATAGATTATTATATGGAAGCCCTTTCTCTCATTGCAGAGGAAGCCAATGAAGAAGAAGATCGTGCGGATTATCAATTTGCTATTGCTTTTATTATGATGGATAAGATGCATCGTTATGCAGACGCTCGCTCGTATGCACGCTCCAGTATGGAATCCAATCCTGCTAAAGCCGGTCGCTGCTACCTGCTCATTGGTATGTGCTATGCTGCTTCGCAACCGTATTCGTCTTCGGATTATCCTGCTGCCAAAGCTGATATTTTGAATAAAACTGCGTACTGGGCTGCCGTTGATCAGTTCCAAAAAGCAAAACAATATGAAGATTGCGCTGAAGAAGCAGCTAAACAGATTGCTTTTTACAGCAAGTATTTCCCTACCAAGGAGAATATGTTTGACCTGCCCGGTGAGTTCGGTTCAGGTACTTTCATTGTAGGCGGTTGGATTAACGAAAAAACGATATGCCGTCCCGCCAAGTAATAGCTATTGTTATTAGTGTTTTAATGCTGTTAGTTGCTTGCGGAAAGGGCAAACGACTGAAGGCAGAAGCTATAGAAGATCGCTCCGCCACACCCATTTTGGATGCAGGCGGAGTATCTACTTTGATTTCAGATTCCGGTGTAACGCGTTATCGTATCAGTGCCGGAAAATGGCAAGTTTATGACAAAGCCGAGCCGTCTTATTGGGAGTTTATAGAGGGCGTTTATTTGGAGAAGTTTGACGAACAGATGAAGGTGGAAGCTTCCATTCGTTCCGATTACGCCAAATATTTAGACCAACAGGGACTATGGGAATTAGATGGAAATGTGCATGCCATGAACGAAGCCGGAGAGGAGTTTGATACACCTCAATTGTTTTGGAATCAGAACGAAGAACGAGTCTATTCTGATTCGTCTATTACCATTCATCGTGCTACGTCCACACTGGTTGGAATAGGGTTTCAAAGCAATCAAACGATGTCAGAATATGTAATTTTACAACCAACGGGATTTTTCCCTATTGACGAAAAAAATGAAACTATTGGAGAATAAAGTGGCAGTTATTACAGGTGCTGCCCGCGGTATTGGAAAACAAATAGCTTTGGTATATGCCAAAGAAGGTTGTCACATTGCTTTTACGGATTTAGTCATTAACGAAGTTGCTGAGCAGACTTGTGCTGAGATAGAGGCATTGGGGGTTCGTTGCAAGGCGTACGCCAGCAATGCTGCTGATTTTGAAGATACGCATAAGGTGATTGAACAAGTGATGGCAGATTTTGGTCAGATAGATGTGCTGGTCAATAATGCCGGTATTACCAAAGATGGCCTACTGTTGCGTATGACCGAGCAGCAATGGGACGCTGTATTGAGCGTTAATCTCAAGTCTGCCTTTAACTTTATTCATGCCGTTACGCCTATTATGATGCGTCAGCGTAGTGGTTCCATTATTTCCATGTCCAGTGTAGTAGGTTTGAATGGTAATGCCGGTCAAGCTAATTATGCGGCTTCTAAAGCAGGTATTATTGCCTTAACAAAAACGACCGCCAAGGAAATGGGCGGTCGTGGTATTCGTGCTAATGCTATTGCTCCGGGTTTTATTATGACTGATATGACGGCAGCCTTGCCGGAAGCCACATTGGCTGAGTTTGTAAAGATGATTCCTATGCGCCGTGGCGGTCAGCCGGAAGAAGTGGCTAAAGTAGCCTTGTTCTTGGCTTGCGACTTGTCCTCTTATGTAAGCGGACAAGTCATTCAAGTCAATGGCGCAATGGGTTGATTACATCATACCTCCCATGCCGGGATTAGGCATAGCGGGGGCGGGTGTTTCTTCTTTTATATCGGTAATCACACATTCCGTAGTAAGGAACATGCCGGCTATGCTGGCAGCGTTCTCCAATGCTACTCGGGCTACTTTGGCGGGATCAACCACGCCTGCGGCTTTCAGGTTCTCATATTCGTCCTTGCGGGCATTGTAACCGAAGTCACCTTTTCCGTTGCGAACCTTATCTACCACTACGGCACCTTCTTTGCCTGCGTTTTTAACGATTTGGCGGAGAGGTTCTTCAATGGCGCGACGTACAATTTCGATACCTGTTTGTTCGTCTTCGTTCTCGCCTTTCAGACCAACTAAAGCCTCTTGTGCACGGATATAAGCCACACCGCCACCGGCAACAATACCTTCTTCGATAGCGGCACGTGTTGCGCTCAAAGCATCATCTACGCGGTCTTTTTTCTCTTTCATCTCCACTTCGGAAGCGGCACCTACATTCAATTGTGCTACGCCGCCAGCGAGTTTGGCAAGACGTTCTTGCAGTTTTTCCTTGTCATAGGTTGATTTGGTAGCGGTGATTTGGGCTTTGATTTGAGCGATACGGTTAGCAATCTGCTCTTTGTCGCCGGCACCGTTTACGATGGTTGTGTTGTCCTTACTGATGGTGACGTTCTCGGCTGTGCCAAGCATTTCCAATGTGGCTTGTTCCAATTTGATACCTGTTTCTTCGCTGATAACGGTACCGCCTGTCAGAATGGCTATGTCTTGCAACATTTCTTTACGACGGTCACCAAATCCGGGTGCTTTTACGGCACATATTTTTAATTGCGCGCGAAGGCGGTTAACAACCAAGGTGGTCAATGCCTCGCTATCTACATCCTCGGCTATAATCAGCAACGGGCGACCGCTTTGTACTGCCGGTTCGAGAACAGGAAGCAGTTCCTTTAAGTTGGATATTTTTTTATCGTGGATAAGGATATAAGGCTTATCCATTTCTGCTTCCATAGTCTCGGTATTGGTTACGAAATAGGGGCTGATATAGCCGCGATCGAATTGCATACCTTGTACCACGTCAATCGTGGTGTCCATTCCTTTGGCTTCTCCGATGGTGATAACGCCGTCTTTGCTGACTTTACGCATAGCGTCGGCAATGAGTTTACCGATTTCGGCATCGTTGTTGGCAGAAATAGTGGCTACTTGTTCGATTTTGTCGAAGTCGTTTCCAACTACTTCGCTCTGCTCTTTGATATTGTTAACAACGGCAGTCACGGCTTTGTCTATACCGCGTTTGAGGTCCATGGGATTGGCACCGGCGGTTACGTTTTTCAAACCTACGCCTACGATAGCTTGTGCCAGAACGGTGGCTGTGGTGGTACCGTCACCGGCTTGGTCGCCTGTTTTTGAAGCCACCTCTTTAACCAATTGTGCACCAAGGTTTTCGCGCGCATCGGGTAATTCAATTTCCTTAGCAACGGTAACACCATCTTTGGTGATATGAGGTGCTCCATATTTTTTGTCGATAATGACATTACGTCCTTTAGGACCGAGGGTAACTTTAACGGCATCAGCCAATTGGTCAACGCCACGTTTGAGTGCATCGCGTGCCTCAATATTGTACATAAGTTCTTTTGCCATAGTTTTATGCAATTACCGCCAAAACATCGCTTTGGCGCATGATTAATAATTTTTCGTTTTCAACTTCAATTTCGGTGCCGGCATATTTGCCATACAGTACTTGGTCACCGGCTTTGAGTACCATTTGTTCGTCCTTGGTACCGCCGCCAACGGCGATTACTTCACCTTTTAGAGGTTTTTCTTTCGCGCTATCAGGAATAATGATTCCGGAAGCCGTTTTCGTTTCTGCAGCTACTGGTCTAACCAGTACTCGATCTGCCAATGGTTTGATGTTCATAGTATATAATTTTTTGAAATGTTTTTCTCTGTAGAGAGATGTGCAAATTGTATGCCAAAATGACAAAAATCTGCCAAATAAAATAAAAGTCTGCCACGACTGACAATTTGGCAGAAAATGGCATATCCGTATAAATTTTCAAAAAAAATGTAAAAATATTTGCGTAATTAAAATAATTTTTGTAATTTTGCACGATTTTTCGTGTGAATTGGGCTCATGTGTATGTGTGTGCGGTAAAGAATAGGGGAGTAAAAAGAGATGTGTAGAGCCTGTAAATGATTGAAAATTAAATACTAAATTTATAATAAAATGTCAAAGATTTGTCAAATTACCGGCAAGAAAGCCATGATGGGGTGCAATGTATCGCACTCGAAGCGCCACACCAAGCGCAGCTTCGATGTGAACTTGTTCCACAAGAAGTTCTACTGGGTAGAACAGGATTGCTGGATCAGCTTAAACGTGAGTGCCGCTGGTCTGCGTACAATTAACAAAATCGGTTTGGACGCTGCTCTGAAGCAGGCCGCCGAAAAAGGGTATCTTTACGAATAAACAAGGAGGAGTAAACTATGGCAAAGAAAACGAAAGAAGCTCGTGTACAAGTTATTCTTGAATGCACGGAACAGAAGGCCAGCGGTGTGCCCGGTATGTCTCGTTACATTACCACCAAAAACCGTAAGAACACTCCCGATCGTTTGGAGTTGATGAAGTATAACCCTTACCTGAAGAAGTACACCCTTCACAAGGAAATTAAGTAATTAACCAACTAATTGAAAGGTTTAAACTATGGCAAAGAAAGCGGTTGCAACATTGCATACAGGTAATGCCGGTCGTACGCACACCAAGTGCATTAAGATGGTAAAAAGTCCTAAAACCGGTGCTTATATCTTCCAAGAGGAAGTAGTAGAAAACGAGAAAGTAAGCGAATTCTTCAAATAAGAATAGCATACAGCATAAAGATAAACTCCTGCCCACAAGGGTGGGAGTTTGTTTTTGTGCTAGTTTGCAAAAAAAATCTGTCCTAAAGCGCAGTATAGCGCATCATGTGTATATCATATATATATCTAATGTATAGCTCCGTTGTATGGTGTCAAATTGGACAGGTAAATGCCTAAAAACGAAGCTTAGCGTTTAGAGTTTTGAGTGGTTTAACCTAATTTTTGAAATTGTTACAAAAAAATTTGCGTATATCAAAAATATTTTGTACTTTTGCGGTCAAATTTATACGGAGCAGAGTTGGTCCACAAAACACAGCAGATAAATAAATACAAAACAATATGAAATTAGAAGAAATTACGAGTAAAATCTATGCTGAAGGCGTAGAAAAAGGTAATCAGGAAGCCCAAGCCATCATTGCCAAAGCCAAAGAAGAGGCTCAGGCTATTATCGACAAGGCAACGGCTGAAGCTCAAGCCCAGTTGCAAAAAGCAGAGCAAAAAGCTCAAGAAATGGACGCTCACACCCGTTCCGAACTCAAAATGTTTACGGAACAGAGTTTGAATGCGCTAAAAACGCAAGTGACCGATCTCGTAAACGGAAAAGTGGTGGAAGACAATATAAAAGCCGCTACTGCCGACCCTAAGTTCATGCAAGGTATTATCGCCAAAATGGCAGAAAGTATGGCTAAAGACGGTGCCGTTACAATTGATGCTAAAGACGCTGACGCTCTGAAAACTTATTTTGCAACCAATGCAAAAGGGCTGCTGGATAAAGGCGTGACGATTAACGAAGTGAAGGGCTTAAAGACCGACTTCCAACTCAAACCGGAAAAAGGCGGGTATAAAATGTCGTTCGGAGAAGCCGAGTTTATCGCCTACTTCAAAGAATTCCTCAGACCGCAACTTATTGAACTGCTTTTTTAGAAGACGAGGCAACCAGAATTGGATAATAGAATTATGGGATACGAATATTTAATAGCTAGTTTGCCAGAATTGCACCCCGGTGACAAAGCTCCTATGACGATGGAGGCTTTGGACGCGCTGTTGGCTGAGTCGCTTAGCGACAAAGACTTGGAGCAAATCAGACTGATGAACTTGCGTGCTTCGTATGGCGTATGTGCGTTCATTCATGATTGGCAAGCTTTCAACCATGACCTAAACAATATATTGACCGCAGAGATATGTCGCAAACACGGTTTTGACCTCAAGAAAAATATCTTGGGCGAGATGCCCACTGATGTAGCTCCGGAAATCAAAGCATTAAGTCAGATAGCCAACTTGTATGAACGTGAGCGTCAAATAGATGCTGTACGCTTCAATTGGTTGGAAGAACGGACACAAATGATTACGTTCTCTTTGGAGAATATATTGGCTTACTATTTGGAACTGCAGATGCTCTGCCGTTGGGATATACTCACTCGCGAAACGGGAGAAAAAGTGTTCCGCGACATCGTAACAGACTTTAAAAAGGGAATTAAATTGGAATAAGATATGACAACAGGAAAAGTAAAAGGTATCATCGCTAACCTTGTTACGGTTATAGTTGATGGTCCTGTATCACAAAACGAAATTGCCTACATCAGCGTAGCAAGTCAAAAGACCAAAGACGGAACTACCAACTTGATGTCAGAGGTGATTAAAGTGACCGGAGAAAACGTCTATGTTCAGGTGTTTGAGTCCACTCGCGGCTTGAAAGTGGGAGATAAGGTTGAGTTTACCGGCCACATGTTGGAGGTAACGCTCGGTCCCGGACTATTGAGCCGAAACTACGACGGTTTACAGAATGACCTTGATAAACTGACAGGCGTATTCCTGCAACGTGGTGAATATAACTATCCATTGGACAAGGAAAAACGATGGAAGTTTGAACCAATAGCACAAGTGGGCGACAAGGTGGAAGCTGCCGCTTGGTTGGGTGAGGTAGACGAGAATCACCAGCCTCACAAGATTATGGTACCCTTTGCGTTTGAAGGAACCTACACCGTTAAATCCATTGTGGCAGCAGGTGAATACAAAATAGAAGATACTATCGCTGTGCTGACTGATGCCGAAGGTAACGACCATAACGTAACCATGGTGCAGAAATGGCCGGTAAAGAAAGCCATCCTGGCATATAAATCCAAACCGCGTCCATTCAAATTATTGGAGACTGGTGTCCGTACCATAGATACGGCTAACCCTATCTGTGAAGGCGGTACAGGCTTTATTCCCGGTCCTTTCGGTACAGGAAAAACGGTGCTGCAACATGCTATCTCTAAACAAGCCGAAGCCGACATCGTTATCATCGCCGCCTGCGGTGAGCGTGCCAATGAGGTGGTGGAGACCTTTACCGAATTCCCCGAATTGGAAGACCCACATACGGGACGCAAACTGATGGAACGTACCATTATCATTGCCAACACGTCCAATATGCCTGTTGCCAGCCGTGAAGCGTCTGTTTATACCTCCATGACGATAGCCGAATATTATCGTTCTATGGGCTTGCGCGTACTGCTGATGGCAGACTCTACATCTCGTTGGGCACAGGCTCTGCGTGAGATGAGTAACCGTATGGAGGAACTGCCGGGACAAGATGCCTTCCCGATGGACTTGTCTGCTATCATCGGTGCCTTCTACGCACGCGCAGGATTCGTTTATTTAAATAACGGCAAGACCGGTTCGGTTACTTTCCTTGGCACCGTATCTCCTGCCGGAGGTAACTTGAAAGAGCCCGTTACAGAGGGTACCAAGAAAGTGGCACGTTGCTTCTATGCTTTGGAGCAAGCCCGTGCCGACCATAAACGTTATCCGGCCGTTAACCCGATTGATTCATATTCCAAATATATCGAATACCCGGAGTTTGCAGAGTATATCTCCAACCTCATTGACGACCAATGGATTGGCAAGGTCAACGAGATGAAGACCTATTTGCAGCGCGGTAAGGAAATTCAAGAGCAAATCAATATCCTTGGTGATGACGGCGTGCCCGTAGATTATCACGAGGAATTCTGGAAGAGCGAAGTGATAGACTTTGTTATCCTGCAACAAGATGCGTTCGATAAAATCGATGCCGTGTGTCCGTTGGAACGTCAACGCTATATGCTTGATTTGGTGATGAATATCTGCCATTCAGATTACAACTTTGACAATTTCCTTGATGTAATCGACTACTTCAAACGCATTATCAACCTCTGCAAACAAATGAACTACAGCGAGTTCCATAGTGCAGACTTTGAGAACTATCAAACTAAATTGAATGAACTCCTTGCTGAAAAGCAGATAAAAGCATAACGACTATGGCAAAAGCATTTCAAAAAATATACACAGAGATTACCGCCATTACCAAAGCAACTTGCTCGCTAAAGGCGGAAGGAGTAGGTAACGACGAATTGGCTACCGTAAACGGTAAACTCGCCCAGGTCGTTAAGATTATGGGTGACGAAGTGACCTTGCAGGTGTTCCAAGGCACGGAAGGTATTCCAACCAATGCCGAAGTGGTTTTCTTGGGCAAAGCCCCGTCACTAAAAGTTAGTGACCAACTGGCAGGACGTTTCTTCAACGCGTACGGTGACCCAATTGATGGCGGACCCGCTGTAGAAGGTGAAGACGTGGAAATCGGTGGTCCAAGTGTGAACCCTGTTCGTCGTAAACAACCATCTGAGTTGATTGCAACAGGTATTGCCGGTATTGACTTGAATAACACACTCGTATCCGGTCAAAAGATTCCTTTCTTTGCGGATCCCGACCAACCGTACAACCAAGTGATGGCCAACGTGGCTCTTCGTGCCGATGTAGATAAGATTATCTTGGGCGGTATGGGATTGACTAACGATGATTATCTGTACTTCAAAAACGTATTTGCTAATGCCGGTGTGCTGGACCGTATCGTTTCCTTTGTCAACACAACCGAGAACCCAGCCGTAGAGCGTTTGCTGATTCCGGATATGGCATTGACGGCAGCTGAGTATTTTGCTGTACATAAACACCAAAAAGTGTTGGTATTGCTGACTGATATGACGCTGTATGCCGACGCTTTAGCTATCGTAAGTAACCGTATGGACCAAATTCCAAGTAAGGACTCTATGCCGGGGTCGTTGTACTCCGATTTGGCAAAGATATACGAAAAAGCTGTTCAATTCCCGGAGGAAGCCGGTGGCGGAAGTATCACGATTATTGCCGTAACCACTTTGTCCGGTGGTGATATCACGCACGCTATTCCTGATAATACGGGATACATTACCGAGGGTCAGTTATATCTGCGTCGTGATTCCGATATCGGAAAAGTTATCGTGGATCCTTTCCGTTCTCTGTCTCGTTTGAAACAGTTAGTCGCCGGCAAGAAAACACGCGAAGACCACCCGCAAGTAATGAACGCTGCTGTTCGTCTGTATGCCGATGCCGCTAATGCCAAAACAAAACTGGAGAATGGTTTTGATTTGACCGACTACGATGAGCGTTGCTTGGACTTCGCAAAAGAGTATTCAAACGATATTCTTGCTATTGATGTAAATATCAACACGGTGGAAATGTTGGATGTAGCTTGGTCGTTGTTTGCTAAATATTTCAAACCCGAAGAGGTGAATATCAAGCAGGCATTGGTAGATAAATACTGGACAAAAGGCTAAAGACAAAGGACTAAAGACTAAAGATAATGGCAATATCTTTTCAATATAATAAAACATCTCTGCAAAGTTTGGAAAAGGACTTGAAGATGCGGCAGCGTACGCTACCTACCTTACAGAGCAAAGAAACCGCCTTGCGCTTGGAAGTGAAACATGCCAAGGACGAAATTACTGCTTTGGACGAGGAGGTTAACCGCCGCATTAAAGACTATGACCAGATGATTGCCTTGTGGGGGGAGTTTGATACGACACTTATCCATGTAGATGACGTGCGTATGTCTATCAAGAAGATAGCCGGTGTACGTGTACCAATGTTGGACGAGGTGGTTTATTCAACCAAACCATTCAATATATTCTCCTCTCCCAAGTGGTTTGCAGATGGCTTTGAGCAACTTAAAGCCATAGCAGATGTAGGAATAAGACAGGAATTTGTGCGTCGCAAGGTGGACTTATTGGAATATGCGCGCAAGAAAACAACGCAAAAAGTCAATCTATTCGAAAAAGTACAGATTCCGGGTTATCAAGACGCTATCCGTAAAATCAAACGTTTTATGGAAGACGAGGAGAATTTGAGCAAGTCCAGTCAGAAAATCGTTAAAAGCAAACGCCAACGTATGGCAGAACAAGAAGTAGAAAAGGAGGTATCGCTATGATTACAAGAATGAAAAAATATACGTTCCTTGTCATGGCTTCTCATTATGACGTTTTCTTGGAACAATTACGCGAGGCCGGTGTGGTACATGTGACTCTAAAAGGCGAAGGACTGGCAAATAACGAAGATTTGCAGGCAACCTTTGCCAAGAAGGAAGAACTGGAACATATCTTGAAACAAGGTGCGCCCGATCAACTGATAAAAGAGCGTGATGCCGTGTCAGCCGAGATAGCAGCTACCGAACATGAAGCACAACGTATGGCAGTGTGGGGTGATTTCCGCAAGGAAGACCAAGACGCGCTCAAAGTTGCCGGATATACCTTATATTACTACACATGCGTGAACTCTAAATGGAACGAAGACTGGGGAATAAAAGTGGCAGAAGCCGGTGGAAAAACATATTTCGTAAGTTTACAACCGATTGATAGTGAAGATGTAACGGTTGAGAAACTGAATGAGAAATGTTCCTCTGACTTGCAAAAAGATGTAGAGGCATTAAACGGGCTGTTAGTGGCAGCAGACGCACGTATTGAAGCGTGGAAAGTGGCTAATTGGACCGCTACGGAGAATGAATTGGCAGAACTGAAGCATCGGATTGATTGGAAAAAAGTTACTTTATCGTCTGATACGTTAGCCGAAGGCAGTTTGAAATTATTGGAAGGCTTCTGTCCTGCCGATAATGCAGCCAGTTTAGATGCAACATTAGAGACCTTGGATTGTTACTACGAATGTGAGGATCCAAAAGCAGAGGACGCTACACCTATTCAGTTGCAGAACGGTTTCTTCTCCCGCTTGTTTGAGCCTATCACTCGTTTGTACTCATTACCCAATTATGCTGAGTTGGACCCGACACCTTTCTTGGCTCCGTTCTTTACCCTTTTCTTTGGCTTATGCTTAGGCGATGGCGGTTACGGCTTATTGGTTTTGGCAGCAGGTTTGTTCCTTATCGCCAAGAAGCCGGCTATGAAAGAGTGGGGTTGGATGGCAGTCTTTTTGGGTATCGCTACAGCCGTAGTAGGTATATTAACCGGTATGTTTTTTGGTATCGAATTAGAGAAAGTAGCATTTTTGGCCCCTATTCGCGAGTATTTTATCACCCAAACAAACAGTTCCGTGCATGTAGCAGGAGGGACATATCACCCGTTGATGGTCTTTGCCATTATGATAGGTATATTCCAAATTCTATTTGCTATGGGCTTCAAGGTGGTTAAGATTACGCTACAAAGTGGGTTCAAATACGCAGTATATGACTTGGCTTGGTTAGTTGGCTTGGTCGGACTGATTGTATGGGCTATTATGGCTTCTCACTTGTCCACGATAGGGTCTTATTGCTTCTATGGATTATTTGGATTATGCGCCCTGTTTATACTTTTCTATAGTGATCCGGACCGCAAGTTCTTGGTTATGAACATCGGGGGCGGATTATGGGGAACGTATAATATGATTAGCGGTCTATTGGGTGATATACTGAGTTATATCCGTCTGTTTGCCTTAGGATTAGCCGGCGGTATATTGGGCAGTGTATTCAACTCGTTGGCATTGCAGGTTCAGTCCGGTATGAATCCTTGGGTAGGCTGGCTGCCAATGTTGCTGATTATGTTATTTGGTCACTCTCTCAACTTTGGACTGTGTATTATTTCGTCTGTTGTTCACCCTTTGCGTTTGACGTTTGTGGAGTTTTACAAGAACGCAGGATTTGAAGGCGGCGGAGTGCAATATGAGCCGTTTAAGAAATAAACAAAAAAAAAATAAATAAATACAATTATGACATTAAATTTGATTATTGCCTTTTTAGGCGTTGCCTTGATGGTAGGACTATCAGGCACAGGAAGTGTTTATGGATTAACCATTTGTGGTAATGCAGTTGTTGGTTCGTTGAAGAAGCGTCCTGAAGTATTAGGAACGTATATTTTGCTTTCTGCACTGCCTTCCACACAAGGTATTTATGGGTTCGTAGGTTATTTTATGATTCAGAGTTATTTGACTCCTGAGATGACCACATTACAAGCTGCTGCTATCCTTGGTGGCGGTATTGCTCTTGGTTTGGTAGGTTTGCTGTCAGCCGTACGCCAAGGTCAGGTATGTGCCAATGGTATTGCTGCTACCGGTGCAGGACATAACGTAACTGCTGGTACAATGATTATGGCAGCTTTCCCTGAGTTCTACGCTATTTTGGCTCTGTTGGTAGTCATCTTGATGGGTGGCTTAATGGGAGCTCCGGTTCTCTAAGTACACATAGAGTAGGGAATAAAACAATCTGCAATCGGGTGTTCGGTTGCAGATTGTTTTTATGCGGTATAAATTCACGATTTGTGGTTAAAAAATTCACGATTTGTTGTATTTTCTAACCTTTTTGACCAATCAGACACTCATTTTTAGTCGAGGGTTGACCGACACTTGACCGACACTTTCAGCCCATCTGTTTAACAAGTTTAGCGGGTTTAGCAGTGGCGTGAGTGGCATTAGTGGCATATATTTCTATAACTTATTATATATACCCTGTCTTTTCCTAAATTTAGTTGACAGTTTTTATCCTTAATTTCCTAAAAATATTG